>SHYY01000036.1 GCA_009692555.1 Myxococcales bacterium | reverse complement strand
CATCTGGGCCTCGGGAAAGCGACGCCGACGGCGCGGCTGGTGGAGCGGCGTCCAGGCGGAGAAGCCGAGGTCGCCGCCCTGCCACGGGTCGGCGGGCTGCACCACCGGTACGAGTGGCGCGCCGCGGCGTAGTTCGCGACCAAGCTCCAGCGATCCTGGCCAGCCTCCCTCCGGCGTCTCCGCGTTCCGCCTCCGGCCCCCACGCGGTGTCGAGCGCGGACGGCGCCCACAATCCGGGCCAGGGCCGGCTTGGCGATCCGCGGCGCGCGGATCCATCGGCATCGCACACCCACGGGTTCGATCGTCTGCCCCTGGATCCCCGCTCGGATCGAGTTCTGGCGAGGGACAGGGCCGCCAGCACGGGTCGCATTCGCATTGATTGAGCGGAGCGTAGTACAAGTCCTCCAGGTCGCGTTGCCCTTCCTTCGTCTCACGCCCTCCGACGTGCCCGCCGTCCCCCGCTGGCAGGCCCCCGACCTTGCCGCGCTGCGCGGATCGCGCATCTACCAGGAGAAGCGGGTCGACAACCGCGCCGCGATCGAGCGGCTGCTCGACGAGCTCACCGGCGAGCCCGAGCGCGAGTTCTGGCTCGCCGTCGTGCCCGGCTGCTCGGAGGCGAACGGTCACCACAAGGCGTGGATCAGCGACCCGGACGACGAGGAGCCGAAGCTCGTCGAGCCCCAGTTCGAGTGCCGCCTCGACCGCGCGTTTCGACTCCTGGCCTGCGGCGCGGTGCGCGCGCTGGTGGTCTCGGGCGGGTCGATCGACGCGGCGGCGCCCGACTACAACGAGGGCACGCGCGGCCGTGCCCAGATCCTGATCGACCACGAGGAGGCCTGGCGGCGCTCGCCCTTCTGCGACGGCGAATCGCTCGCGGAGCGGCTGATCGTCGATCCCTGGGCGATCCACTCGACCAGCAACGTCCGCAACGGCGACCGCCTGAGCGTCCTGCTCGGCCTCGATCGCAACCTGGTGGTCACCACCTCCGGTACCTTCCGCCAGGGGTGGTGGTTCACCAGCACGACGATCGGCTCGTTCAGCGACGTCTGCTACTGCGCCCTCGGCTACTGCCTGGGCGACTTTCGCCGCCTCGACATCTGGCCGGAGCGGCCGGGCGAACCGCCGCCCGCCTTCGCCACCGACGTGATCCTGCACTGGGACCTGCGCCCCGCCGACCTGCTCGCCGACCCGCGCTGGGAGTAGCCTGGCTTGGCGAGCCCGACTCGTCCCGCTACCTGGTCGCGGTGATCAGGTACTCCACGCACTCGTCGCCCGCCGCGGCGTTGGGCTGCGCCAGGAGATCGGCCACCACCTCGGGGGGCAGCTCGCGCAGCCGCAGCGCGCCCGGTGGGTAGCGCCCGAGCACGGTCTTGAAGGCGAACTCCGGCAGCGACGGCAGGAGGTAGCGCTCGAAGACGCGATTGATCGCCGCGCCGCCGAGCGGCTGGGCCTCGATCTCCCGGAACCCGGCGTGCTCGACCAGCATCGACCAGGTGGTGCGCGTGTAGAGGTGGTGGTGCTGAAAGAAGCCGTCGAGCGCCCCCTGCGCCGCCATCATCACCCGCGGGCTGATCGACTCCAGCGCACGAAAGAGCTTGAGCGTGCGCGACCAGCGGAACGCCGGCACGAACAGGAGCAGCCGTCCGTGCTTCTTCAGCGCCCCGCGCATCTTGCGCAGCGCCTCGTGGATATCGGGGATGTGCTCGAGCGAGCAGTTGCCGAGCACCACGTCGTAGTCGGCGCGCGGTGGCTTCACCCGCGTCACGTCGCCGAGCTGCAGCGTGCGGAACACCGAGCGCTTCGCCGCGTCCGCCGCCTCGTGCGTCGAGATCTCCAGGCCGTCGATCTCCCACGCTCCGCGCCACGGGAAAACCTCCCAGAAGAATCCATCGCCGCACCCCACGTCCCACAGGGAGCGCCCCTCCCCGAGCAGCCTCCCGAGCACCACCAGCCGCATCGTCTCGCGGATCGCCAGCGACGTGGGGCTGCGCGAAGCGTAGGCGCGAAACACCGCCTGGACCTCCGCGGCCTTTGGCACCAGCGGCGCGGTCTGGCTCGTCGGTGGAACGGTCGACTGGCTCATCGACCGGCCGGCTTCCGCGCGGAGGCGATCAACGCCAATCGCCCCGGGGTCTTGGCGACGACCGGCTCGTCGAGGCCGACCGCGTGGAGGAGGTCATGGAGCTTGTCGCGGGAGAAGGGCATGGGATGAATCCCCTTTCTGGTGAATCCGTGGAAGCGCGCCACCAGTTCGAGAAAGGTGCGCTCGATGAGCGGCAGCGGGAGGTCGCCGTAGTTCGGGGTGCTGAGCAGGATCAGTCCGCCCGGCGCGGTCACCCGGACCAGCTCGAGCAGCCACGCGCGCGGATCGCCGACGTGTTCGATCACCTCGGTCGAGAAGACGACATCAAACGCGCCGTCGTCGGCGGGCAGGCGATCGGGATCGCAGGCCAGGAAGCGAGCTTCCCGCGAGGCGTAGCGCGCGCGGCAGGCCTCGACCGAGCGGGGATCGATATCCACGCCGAGGTAGGGGTGGCGGGGATCGATCGCCTCCAGCACCTGCGACAGCCCGCACCCGACGTTGAGCAGCGCCAGGGGCCGTCCGCGCCTGCGCGCCTCGGCCGCGATGCCGCGCAGCACATGGCGCCGGAGCGGCCCGTGATAGAGCACGAACGGAAAGCGCATCGTGCTCTCGAGCGCTGGAAAGTAGTCCTGGGAGCGCTTCACCGGGAGCCTCGGTCCGCGCCGGGATCGCGCGCGCACTCCCGGTTCGGCAGCCTCACCAGGACCATGTCACCGTCGCTGGCGACGATCGGGTCGTCCTCGTGGGTGCGGTTCGTGATGGCGTAGTTGTAGCGCCCCGACGGACGCTCCGGCCCGCTCCGCCCATGGAGCGGCACATCCCGGTGGAGGTACGCGTAGCCGCCGGTCCAGGCGAGGTTGGCGGTCTCGGTGCGGATTCCACACAGGTCCGGCCGCGCGCCAGCGATGGTCAGGAGGCGGTTGACGGGGCCGTAGTCGTCGTAGGCGCTCTGCTCCGGCTTGACCCGTTCGTACTGGCCGAGCTGCCCGAACGTCAGGCGGTGGAAGGTCGCGGCCGAGATGGCCGCCGCCACCACGAGGGCCCCGGCGCAAAGCGGCGCGCGCACCCGCTCCGACGCCACATCGGCGCCGATCCCCGCGAGCGCGCACAGCGCCGGAAGGATCGGCAGAAGGAAGCGCAGCTCCTTGTGCGGGTAGCTGGTGTGCAGCGCGAGGAACCCGAGGAGGATCGCGATCAACCCCCATGCACGCCGCCACGCGACCGCTCCGAGGAGGCCGATCGCGATCGCGACTCCGGGCATCGCGGTGAACAGGACGCGCGGAAAGTAGGTCACCGGCTGCACGCCCCATGGCGTGATGTCCCCGTCGACCAGCGTGAAGCGGAGGTAGACGCGCGCCGACTGGAACCAGTGCCCCCAGGTGATCCGATCGATCAGCCCGTAGAGCAGCGCCCACGCCGCCAGCGTCACGACGGCCACCCCCAGCGCCCGTCGACGGCGTCCGATCAGCAGGACCACGAGCAGCGCGGCGCAGAGCACGCCATTGTGCAGCCGGAGGAGCACCGCGAAGCCGAGCAGCGACGAGCCGAGCGCCACCCGCCGCGGCCCGGCCGCCCCGTCGAGCGCCAGCGCCAGCCCCCACACCGCGGCCAGCCCGGAGGCCGACTCGCTCATCGCCCGGGGCGCGAAGTAGATCGCCGGCCCGGCGAGCGCGAACAGGCATGCCCCGCCCGCCGCTGCCAGCGGAGAGGCGCGATGGGCGCGGGCCAGCGCGTAGCTGCCAACCACCGACCCGAGCGACAGGGCGCAAAAGAACAGCCGCACCACCAGCAGGTAGCCGCGCGGAGCGGGCAGCCCGAGCGCGGTCGCCGCACGCAGGAGCAGCGCGATCAAATGGCTCAGGGTGGCGTTGCGCGCGCCCGCGGTGAACTCCCACGACGCGAGGCCGTAGCCGAAGACCAGCTTGTGCGCCGGCTCGAGCGACTGATGGATCTCGTCGCACCAGTAGATCCCGTCGTCGTGCAGTGCGAGCCACACCCGCAGCACCGCACCGACGGAGAGCGCCGCCCCGAGCAGGACCAGGGCGCTGGTCCTCAACCGATCGTTCGGGTCGCGGCTCGACATGGCTCGGGTGGCCAGCATAGCGACGGCGCGCCGCTGTGCGCAACACCACCGGTGTTACGGGAAGACCTCGCTGAAGGTGCGCTCCTAGCCCGGCGCGGTGACGACCAGCAGCCCGCCGGCCAGGATCAGCGCGCCGCCGAGGGCCGCCGCCGCCGTCGGAGCCTCGCCGAAGGCCACCCAGCCGACCCCCAGCGCCGCGACCGGCTCGAGGTAGGTCAGCACACCCGCCTGCTCGGCCGGGAGGCGCCGGATACCGGCGAAGTAGAGCAGCCCGGCGCCCAGCGTGCTCACCAGCCCTCCGATGGTGGGCCAGATCCAGTCCGTCGCGCGCGCCGGGAGTCCCGTCACCAGCGCCAGCGCCGCGGCCGCGACCAGCGCATGGTACGCCAGCAGCTCGCCGTCGCTGAAGGCGCGGGCGAGGCGCTTTGCGAGCAGCACGTTGGCGGCATAGAAGAGCGCGGAGGAGCTGCCGAGGACGAGCGCCTTTTGCAGCGGGCCGCCCGCGGCGGGTGAGCCGCTTCCGATCAGCACCATCGCGGCCGTGCCACCGAGGGCGAGGGCGAGGGCGACCGGGGTGCGGCGCGAGCGCGGCTCGCCGAGCAGGAGCGGCGCGAAGACGGCGACCAGCACCGGGGCGAGGTAGTGCGAGAGCACGGCCGGGGCCACGGCCCCCTCGGCGAGCGCCCGGAAGTAGCACCACACGTTGGCCGCACCGGTCAGACCGAGCGCGCCGAGGAGCAGCCACGGAACGAGCCCCCGGGCGCGGGCGGAGCGTCCCTGGCGCAACGCCAGCGGAGCCCCGACGACCCCGGCGACGAGGAGGGCGATGGTGGCGGTGGTGGCGCCCCCCGGGCCGCGGCGCACCCACAGCGGCCACAGCCCCCACAGCGCCGCCGCCCCCGCCACGCAGGCCGCGCCGATCCGTCGCTCGCGGGTCAACGGCGGGGCGAGCCTTCGCGGTCGATCGCGCGCCAGGCGGCCTCGAGGCGCTCGGCGCGGGCCCGTCCTGCGATCCCGAGAAGCGTACGATCGCGCTCCCAGCGCCGCCGGGTCTCGCCGTCGACCAGCGTCCAGTGCGGGGCGCTCTCCTCGATCAACCGCGCAGCGAGTCGCAGCAGTCCGCCGAGCGCCAGGTGGACCTCCGGCGCGAGCGGATCGTCGAGGGCGAGGGCGCGGATCCCGGCCAGCAGCCCGCACAGCGGCTCCTGGATCTCGCGCGGCCAGCCCGCCCCGCGGGCGACCCCGAGCAGCCAGGCGCAGAGCGCACCGTGGACATGGAGATCCTCGATCGTGCGGAAGGGCTTGATGTAGCGCTCGTAGCCGTCGCCGGGGAGGAGGTCTCCGGCCGCGACCGCGACGTCCTCGAAGGTGACCTCGGCGTGCGGGATCTCCGGCGCGAAGGGCGTCTCGGGCATCGTGGTCAGCGTCACCCCCGGGGCCGCCGCGTCGACGCTCACCAGCCGGATGCGATTGCGTCCGTCGTCGCGCTGGCCGAGCGAGACCGCGACCAGCAGCCTTCGTGCGCGCGGTCCCAGCGTCGCCCAGCGCTTGCGGCCCGTGATGTGCCCGCCGCCGTCGGCGTCCAGGCGCAAGGCGGTGTGGATCGCCCGCGGGTGACCGCCCCCCTCCTCGGTGATGCAGAGCGCAGCCGGCTCGCCAGAGGGCAGATCGGGCACCAGGCAGCGCAGGGCGGCGGCGTAGCCCGAGGCGAAGGCGTAGCCCACGCGGTCGGCCGTGTACCCGCCGATGATCGCGCGATCGATCTGCGGGCGTCCTTCCGCGGCGAGGCCGAAGGCGAGATGGCGGCGCCACCAGTCGTCGAGGTCGGCGATCGGCTCTCGTCGCGGCAGCGCGAACAGGCCCCGCAGGAGGTCTCGCACGCCTCGGCGAGTAGCACGACGAGCGGCGGTTGGGAAGGAGTACACTGGCGCGCCCGTGCGTGCCTCCGACTTCGACTACCAGCTCCCCGACGAGCGGATCGCGCAGGCGCCCGCCGACCAGCGCGACGGGGCGAGGCTCTTCGTCCTGCCGCGCGCGGGTGGCGAGGCGACGCACGCGCGGGTCAGCGATCTTCCGGGCTTGCTCCCCGTCGGTGCGCTCCTGGTGGTCAACGACACCCGGGTCTTTCCGGCGCGCCTGCGCGGCAAGAAGGCGACCGGCGGGCGGGTCGAGCTCCTGCTCCTGCGGCTGCTCCGGCGCGGCGACGGGGACGGCGGCGCCTGGGACGAGGCGTGGACCTGCCTGGGCGGCTCCTCGAAGGGGCTCAAGCCGGGCCAGGGGATCGCGCTCGACGGCGAGACGCCGCCGACAGCGACGGTGGAGGCAGTGAACGGCGCGGAGGTCGAGGTGAGCTTCCGGGCGCGGCCGGGCGGGGACCGGGGCATGCTGGAGGTCGCCGAGCGGCTCGGGGAGGTGCCGCTTCCGCCCTACATCCTCCGTCCGGAGGCGCCCGGCGCGGGCGATCGCGAGCGCTACCAGACCGTGTTCGCGCGCGTTCCCGGGGCGGCCGCCGCACCGACGGCAGGGCTCCACTTCACGCCGCGTCTGCTCGCGGCCCTCGCGGCCCGAGGGATCGGGCACGCGGCGATCACCCTCCACGTCGGCCTTGGCACCTTCGCCCCGCTTCGCAGCGACGATCTCGACGGCGTCACCGAGCTTCATGCCGAGCGCTACGCGATCCCCGGAGCGACGGTGAACGCGATCGCCGCCGCGCGCGCAGCCGGGCGGAAGGTGATCGCCGTCGGGACCACCACCGTCCGGGCGCTCGAGAGCGCGAGCCGCGAGGAAGACGGCCAGCCGCGGGAGGGGGAGGGCGAGAGCCGCCTGTTCATCCGCCCCGGTCATCGCTTTCGCGTCGTCGACGGCCTGATCACCAACTTCCACCTCCCGCGCTCGACGCTGCTGATGCTGGTCGCCGCGTTCGCCGGGCGCGAGCGGGTGCTCGAGGCCTACCGCGAGGCGGTCGCCCGCGACTATCGCTTCTACAGCTACGGCGACGCGATGCTGATCGCATGAGCCCGAACTTCTCGATCGCCGCCACCTCCGGCCGGGCCCGCGCCGGACTGCTGCGGCTGCCGCACGGCGATGTCCCGACGCCGATCTTCATGCCGGTCGGCACCGCCGGCACGGTCAAGGCCGTGTTGCCGTCGGAGCTCACCACCCTCGGCGCGCGGATCGTCCTCGGCAACACCTACCACCTGTGGCTGCGCCCGGGGCTGGAGGTGATCGAAGGCCACGGGGGACTGCACCGCTTCATGTGCTGGCCGCACCCGATCCTCACCGACTCGGGCGGCTACCAGGTCTTCAGCCTGCGCGCGATCTCGAAGATCTCCGACGAGGGGGTCCACTTCCGCTCGCACATCGATGGCGCGGCGCTCCACCTCACGCCCGAATTGTCGATGGCGATCCAGGCCACCCTCGGCTCGGACGTGGCGATGGCGTTCGATCACTGCCCGCCGGCCGATGCGCCGCGAGCGCTGATCGAGGAGGCGCTCTTGCGCACCACCCGCTGGGCCGCGCGCTGCCTGGCCGCGCCGCGATCGACGGTGACGCCCGGTCAGCTTCGCTTCGGGATCGTCCAGGGGGGCACGCACATCGATCTCCGGCGGCGCCACATTGCGGAGATCGGCGCGCTCAACTTCGACGGCTACGCGCTGGGCGGTCTCGCCGTCGGTGAGACTCCGGAAGAGACCTGGCGCGTGCTCGACGCGGTGGCCGACGATCTGCCGCGCGAGCGAGCGCGCTACCTGATGGGGGTCGGCACACCCCGCGACCTGATCGAGGCGATCGGGTCAGGGATCGATCTGTTCGATTGCGTGATGCCGACGCGCAACGCGCGCAACGGCCAGATCTTCACCTGGACCGGCCGCCTCGCGATCGCCAACGCGCGCTACAAGACCGACCTCGCGCCGATCGATCCGGAGTGCGCCTGCGCCACCTGCGCCGCCGGCTTCACCCGCGCCTACCTCGCCCACCTCTTCCGCGCCGGCGAGATCCTCTACAGCCGCCTGGCGACGGTGCACAACCTGCATTTCTACCTCGACCTGGTCGGTCAGGCCCGCGCGGCGATCCTCGCCGACCGCTACGCAGCGTTCGCCACCGCCACGCGCGCTCGGCTGGAGTCTGCCGACTCGCCCTGAACAGGGCCCTGATCGGGTGGGTGCGTTGTCACGGTGGGGTGCGTCTGCTACGGTCCCGGCAATGGGTGTGCGGGCGTCCGGTCCAAGGTGGGTGCGCGCGGGGCTCGTCGCGCTCGTCGCAGCCGTCGGATCGGCGCAGGCCATCGATGCCCCGAAGCCCATCGCGGGGCGGACCCTGGTCGTCACGATCGATGGGGAGATCGATCTGGGTCTCGCGCCGTTCGCCTTGCGGGTCCTCGAGGACGCCACCGCCGATGACCTGATCATCTTCGAGATCAACACCTTCGGCGGGCGGATTGACGCCGCGGTGCTGATCCGCGACGCGATCTTGCGGAGCAACGCCAAGACCGTCGCCTTTGTCAACAAGCGCGCCATCTCGGCCGGCGCGCTGATCGCCCTCGCCGCCGACACGATCGTGATGGCCTCGGGGGCGACCATCGGCGCCGCGACACCGGTGCAGCTCGAGGGGGGCAAGATGGCGCCCGTCGAGGCGAAGGTGGTCTCCTACATGCGCAAGGAGATGAAGGCCACCGCCGAGGCCAAGAAGCGGCGCGGCGACGTGGCCGAGGCGATGGTCGACGCCGCGGTGGAGATCGCCGACCTCGGCGACGACGATGAGGCCACCGTCACCCTCACCACCGACGAGGCGTTGAAGGTCAAGTACGCCGCCTTCTCGGTCGACACGCTGGCCGAGGTCTGCAAGCGGCTCGATCGCCCCGAGCCGACCACCATCCGCCCCGCGCTGAACTGGGCGGAGCGCATCGCGCGCTTCCTCTCTTCGCCCGCCGTGTCGTCGCTGCTGATGTCGCTCGGGATGCTCGGGATCATGATCGAGCTGTGGTCGCCGGGGCACGCCATCGCCGGGGTGGTGGGCGTGGTCTGCCTCGCGCTGTTCTTCTTCGGGCACTACGTCGTGCACCTCGCCGGGTGGGGCGAGATCCTGCTGTTCGTTTTCGGGCTCTCCGCGCTCCTCATCGAACTGATCTTCTGGCCCGGCCACGGCGTCGTCGCGGTGCTGGGGGTGCTGGCGATCCTCGCCGCGCTGATGCTCGCGCTGCTCGACGTGAAGACCCTCCCGTTCGAGGTCAGCCTCTCGCTCGGCCTCGTGACGCGTGCCCTGGCGCGGGTGATGGGCTCGGTGCTGCTGACCGCCTTCGCGATGGCGCTCGTCACCCGGCTGCTCCCGAACACGCGCTTCGGGCGCAAGCTGATCCTCGACGCGGCGATCACCGCCACCGCCACGGATGAGCACGCCGGCGCGCAGGTGCAGGTCGGGGCCCGAGGCGTCGCCGAGACGCCCCTCCACCCCACCGGCAAGATGAAGCTCGACGGGCGTCGCCACGATGTCGTCTCCGAGGGCGAGCAGGTCGACGCGGGCGCGGCGATCGAGGTGGTGTCGGTCGATGGTGCGCGGATCGTGGTGAAGCGGAGGCCGATCGCATGATGTGGGCGTTGATCGTCGGCCTGCTGGCCGTCGGGATGGTGCTGCTGGTCGCCGAGGTGGCGATCCTCCCCGGGTTCGGCGTGGCCGGCCTCTCCGCCATCGCGCTGCTCGGCGGCGGCGTCGCTCTGGCGTGGACCACCTATGGCCCCGGGTGGGGCGTATCGTCGCTCCTCGGATCGGCGGCCCTCGCGGTCGCGACGATCGTCATCGCCCCGCGAACGCAGGCGGGCAAGGCACTGATCCTCAAGACCGCGATCACCGCGCAGCACACCGACGGCAGCCTCGCCGCACTGATCGGGAGCGTGGGCACCGCGGTCACCTCGCTCCGCCCGGCCGGAGCCATCGAGATCGAAGGCCGTCGCGTGGACGTGGTCAGCGATGGAAAGTTCATCGAAGCCGGCACCGCGGTGCGCGTGGTGTCGGTCGAAGGCGCGCGCATCCTCGTCGAAGAAAGGGAAGGTTGATGGACAAGGGAATCGATTTCTCATCGGTGCTGGTGATCATCGGCGGCCTCCTGGCCGTGGTGATGTTTATCGTGGTCCTGACCATCGTCCCGATCGGGCTGTGGATCACCGCCAAGACAGCGGGGGCGGGCGTATCGATGCTCCAGCTGGTCGCGATGCGCCTCCGCAAGGTGCCGCCGCTCACCATCGTGAACGCGCGGATCAACTCGCTGAAGGCGGGCCTCCCCGATATCAGCGTCGACATGATCGAGGCCCACTTCCTCGCTGGCGGGCACGTCGAGCTGGTGGTGAACGCGCTCATCTCGGCGGACAAGGCGGGCATCCACCTTCCTTTCGGGCGCGCAGCGGCGATCGATCTCGCCGGCCGCAACGTGTTCGAGGCGGTGCAGATGAGCGTCAATCCGCGGGTGATCACCACCTCGAAGATCCCCGGCGTGGCACGCGATGGCATCCAGCTCTACGCGGTCGCCCGCGTGACCGTCCAGACCAACCTCGACCGCCTCGTCGGTGGCGCGGGCGAGGAGACGGTGCTGGCGCGCGTCGGCGAAGGCGTGGTGTCGACCATCGGCGCCGCGCACGACTACAAGGAGGTGCTGGAGCACCCCGACAAGATCAGCAAGACCGTGCTCGCCAAGGGGCTCGACTCGGGCACCGCGTTCAACATCCTCTCGATCGATATCGCCGACGTCGAGGTGGGCTCGAACGTGGGCGCGAAGCTGCAGACCGAGCAGGCCGAGGCGGCGAAGCAGGTCGCCCAGGCGTCGGCCGAGTCGCGGCGGGCGATGGCGGTGGCGCTGGAGCAGGAGATGAAGGCGCGCATATCCGAGATGCGGGCCAAGCTGGTCGAGGCGGAGGCGCAGATCCCGATGGCGATGTCCGACGCGCTGCGCAGCGGGCGGATCGGCGTGATGGACTACTACCAGATGAAGAACGTCATGGCCGACACCGAGATGCGCGGATCGATCGCCACCGGGGGGACCTCGCAGAAGACGCCGGGCGAGGATGGCTGAGCGGCAGGACGGCCGCGCGCCGAAGGCTCCGCGCGTGCCGTGTCCGGAGCGTGCGCCGCTCGACTTCCTGCGTGATCGGAGCGCGCTGATCCGGCGCTTCGTGCTGGTGGAGCTGCTCGCGCCGCCGGTGGCGCTGCGCCGGGGACGGCGACGATGGATCTGATCATCGACCTCATCATCCTGCTCGTCAAAGCGTTGACGAAGAAGGAGAAGGTCGAGGCGCCAGCAACGGTGACGCAGCGAAGGTTCGCCCCGCCGCCGGCTCCGCGGATGGGGTCGAAAGAGGTCGCCGATCTGGCGGCGCGTCTCCAGCGGATCGAGCGCGCTGCGCGGGACGAGGCACGCCGCTGCGCCGGCGAGGAGCAGAACGAGCGCTTCGTCGACACCCTCTTGGGGTACGTGGCGACCGCTGCGGGGCGCGGCCGGACGCTCCTCGGCGGGAGCGATGCCGGCTCGCGGGTCGAGCTGGTGCGCTCGGCGGAGTACTTCGAGTCGCTGCTCGAGGTGATGACCGACCTCGCGCAGCAGCGGCGCGACCCGGCCCGCCTGCTTCTCCTCGGGGACGCCGACGCCCTCGCCGACGCCTGCTACCGCCCGGTGGTCGAGTTCGCGCGCACCCACGGCATCAAGCTCTCGTCGCAGCGCACGGCGACGATGCTGATCGAGGGCGACGGCTGCCGCCACACCCTCGAAGCAGAGAACCTCTCGATCCTGATCGGCTTCAACCCCACCGGTCTGGCGCCGATCCTCCTGCCGGCGAGCTGGGGAAGCGAGCCGGGGTGGTGGCCCGCCCTGGCCCACGAGATCGGCCACGACTTCCTCGCCTCGGTGCCCGGCCTCGACGGCGAGCTGCGTCGCGCCTGCGAACTCTCGGGCGACGGGTGGCTCCCCGACGGTGGGGTCGGCTTCACCGGGCGCGATCTCGACGCGGCGTTCACGGTCTGGCTGCCCGAGATCTTCGCCGATGCGTTCGGGACGCTGATGCTCGGGCCGGCCTTCATCGAGACGCTGATTTGGTCGCTCGGCGATCCCCAGCACCCCGAGAACGTGATCGGGGTCCCGCCGGGGCCGGGCTGGATGACCTGGGCGCCGCACCCGCCGCATCACCTGCGCGTGGTGCTCGGGTGTCGCCTGCTCGCGGAGATCGGCTTCCCCGGGGAGGCCGCCCGCCTCGAGAGCGAGTGGCGCGCGCGGCACGGCGGGCCGGACGCGCTGTTCTTCCCGACCCGGCGCCAGACCTGGATCGGGATCGCCGATGAGGCGATCATCCGGCGGGGCGAGTCGATCACCCACGTCATCTACCAGGACGAGCTGGCGTCGCTGGCCGGCTTCGAGCTGCGATCGATCCCCGGGCTCGATCTCGGCCCGCGCGAGCACGAGGCGGCGCGTGAGGCGTGCCGCGCCTACTTCGCGGGCCAGCGGGCGCCGACCCGGGATCCGCGTGCGCTGATCGCTGGCGCGGTGCTGGCATGGAGCGAGCGCCCGTCGCTGGCGCCCTCGATCCTGCGCGCGGCGCGGGCCACCATCCCGTCGGTGGGCGTGGCCCGCCGCGTGCTTCGCCGTCGCGCCGACTCGAACGACGCGCGCGCCGCGGGACCACGCCGCGGCGGCGTCGATCTCGCGGACTGGCGCGAGGCGATGGTGCTCTCGGCGATCCTCGATCGCCCGCGCGGGCTGCCGAGGCGGTAGGCACGCAGCGAGGTGATTCGCCCGAGCCGTTCCCGTTCCCGTTGCCGTTGCCGTTGCCGTTGCCGTTGCGGTTGCCTGTTGCCGTTGCGGTTGCCGTTGCCGTTGCCGTTGCGGTTGCCGTTGCCGTTGCCGTTGCCGTTGCCGTTGCCGTTGCCGTTGCGGTTGCCGTTGCCGTTGCCGTTGCGGTTGCGGTTGCCGTTGCAGTTGCCGTTGCAGTTCCTGACCGCTAGCCACATCTGAAGGATCGTCTCCCCGCTGGCGGGAGAGGGTCGGGGCGAGGGTGGACCGCACGTGATATTTTCGCTTCCGCCTTCGCTGCGTGGGCAGGCGCCCACCCTCACCCTCACCCTCACCCTCTCCCGCCAGCGACGCCAGCGGGAGAAGGGGAACAGAATTCGAAGGGCGCGGCTCATGCTCAGCGACGGGAACTCGGAGATGTGGCCAGTGGTCAGTTGCCGTTCCCGTTGCGTTGCCGTTCCCGTTCCCGTTCTTTCCGGTTCCCGGTTCCGTTCCCGTGCGGAGCGGCGGCCCTTCAGTCTCGCGTGAGGGCGCGGGTCAGGAGCTTCTCCAGCCGCTCCAGCGTTGCCTGCATATGGTTCACGCTGCCGAGCAGCCGCTTCGCCACGGCGGGGAGAAGTCCTTCGGCCTCTTCGCGGAACTGCGTCGCGTCGCCTCCCCGCATCGCGCTGGCGCTTCTCCTGAGGAACACGACCAGCGCCGGCTCGGGACGCCGCCCTCCGGCGTGGGGCTTCACGACCCGACGAACCTGCCGCCGCAGCTGCTCGGCGGTCCACTGGTTGCCCGTCGCTGCCTCGGCGAGCAGCCGCTTCTCGGTCGCGTCCTTGACCGGCAGAAGAAGCCGGTGCTGCACCGTGCCGAGACTCCGTGCGAGCTCGTCCCCGAGCACGCGTACCTGCAGCGCGATCGGCACCGCGCGGGAGAGGCCGCTTGCCCGCATGTCGAACTCGTGCGCGCGCTCCTCGAGCCGCCGCAGCGAGGCGGGCTTGGCCGGACGATGCGACACCGCCGCCTCGACGCTGCCGTAGACGTGCTCGATCAGGTACTCCCCGACCCCCGCGGCCGCTTCGATCTGCGACCGGCGCACGATCCGCCGGAGATCGCCCACCCAGCGGTCCACCTGCCGCTCATCGACCAGCTCCTTCGGTGCACTGCGAACCAGCCCGCGCGTGGCCATGTCTTCCTCCGTCGGATCGAGGCCCGCACAATACCACGACGAACCGGAGGGGGAACTGTTGACACCATGTCAACAGTTCGGACCCGAGGTGACGCCGACGGCGAAACGGCAACGCAAACGGGAACGGCAACGGGAACGGCAACGGGAACGGCAACGGGAACGGCAACGGCGACGGGAACGAAGTGCGCGGAGCCCCCGGCGGCTCGCGATCGCTCCGCCGCCAGACACCGCCCACGAGGCATTGGAGGGCATTGGAGGCCTTGCCTTGATTCACCCCTGCCGTTGCGGTCGAATGGCGCCACCTCGCCCGGCCTCTCTCACCATGGCCAAGCCGCCCAAGCAGTCGAAGACCGCCACGCCGCCCCGCCAGGGCGAGCTGGGATGGCAGGCGCACCCGACGGTGGAGTCGGGCGAGCGGGGAAGTTCGGAAGCGGTCGCACCGAAGGCGACGGCCGCGGCGCCCGAGCAGGACTTCACGCTGCGCGTGGAGGTGGAGCCGCGCAAGCCCCGGCTGGCCTGGCAGGGGATGGATCGGCGCGAACTGGCGGTGTCGGTGCCGACCCAGGTGGTGGAGATCGTGTGGCCGGGGCGCGCCATGCGCCGCGAGGGCGAGCTGTGGATGGACACCCGCACCGTGGTGCAGCGCGACACCAGCTCCCTGCCGCCGAACCGCCTCATCTGGACTACCCGGACGACACGCCGTTCCCGAGCCGCCTGCTCCTCGCAGTCGTCGAAGGCCGCGCCCTGCATGTGGTCGTCGGGCGCGACACCGCCACGGGGAAGTGCTACGTGATCACGGTGTACCCGCCCGATCCGGCTCGCTGGGAGCCCGACTTCCGTAGGAGGCGCGCGCAATGACCCCCACTCCCTGTGCACTCTGCAAGCGTGGCCAGCTCGCTCCGGGGAGCGCCACGGTGACCGTTTCGCGCGGCGAGGGCACGGTGATCATCAAGGGAGTCCCGGCCGACGTGTGCGACAACTGCGGCGAGTACTATCTCGCCGGAGACATCGCAAAACGCGTGTACTCCGTCGCTGACGCCGCGCTCCTTTCCGGTTGCGAGGTGGAGATCCGGCGCTTCGCGGCATGAACGAAAGCCCGCCGCCTCCCAGGGGGACGTGACGTCATCCACACGCCGGAGCGGGTGCCGATCCGGCAGCGGGCGGAGCTGTCGGAGCGCGCCCTATGCGACGTGCGGCTGGTGCGCTTCGAGGGACTGGTCGAGGTGGTGCCCGACTGGCGCAAGAAGTTCGACGTACGGCGCCTCGACGGCGTACGGCCTCGCATCGGCCGGATCGAGGAGCTGGGGGACATCGAGATCAAACCGCGGGTTTCAGAAATGGAAGGTCACGGCGGTGGACGGCGAGATCCGGCCGGTCGCGGAGCTGATCGCGGTGCTCTCCTGACGCGCGGGTCCCACTCGGCTTCCAGGGGACCGCGGCGGCCGACTGTGGCATCCTACGCGCCATGCCCGCCTTCACCTCCGTCGACGATGTCGCCGCGCGCTTTCTCGCCCGCGGCTACGTCTGCGACCGCCGCATCGCCACCGCGCTCTACCTCGCCGATCACATGGAGAAGCCGATCCTCGTCGAGGGGCCGGCCGGCGTCGGCAAGACCGAGCTCGCCAAGACGCTCGCCGAGGCGATCGGGAGCGACCTGATCCGCCTGCAGTGCTACGAGGGCCTCGACGAGGCCAAGGCGCTCTACGAGTGGGAGTACCCGAAGCAGCTCCTCTACACCCAGATCCTGCGCGACAAGATCGGCGATGTGGTCGCGGGAACGAAGACGCTCGCGGAGGCGGTCGAGAGGCTGGCGGCGCAGGAGGACGCCTTCTTCTCCGAGCGCTTCCTGCTCTCCCGCCCGCTGCTCGCGGCGATCCGCTCCCCGTCGCGGGCGGTGCTCCTGATCGACGAGGTCGACCGCGCCGAGCCCGAGTTCGAGGCCTTCCTCCTCGAGGTGCTCTCCGATTACCAGGTGTCGGTTCCGGAGCTGGGCACGATCCGCGCGCGCCACATCCCGATGGTGATCCTCACCTCGAACAACGCGCGCGACATGACCGATGCGCTCAAGCGGCGCTGCCTGCACCTCCACATCGGCTTCCCCGACGCCGCGCGCGAGCTCGAGATCGTGCGACTCCGGCTGCCCGGCCTCTCCGAGCGGCTGGCGGCGGCGGTGGTGGCGGTGGTGCAGGAGGTGCGGAAGCTCGATCTGAAGAAGCTGCCTTCGGTGTCGGAGACGCTCGACTGGGCGCGCGCGCTGGTGGTGCTGAACGCCGCCGAGCTCGACGAGGGGCTGGCGCGCGACACCCTGAACCTGATCCTGAAATACGAGGGGGACGTCGAACGGGCGGCGGAGAAGCTCCCGGAGATTTTTTCGTCGCTGCGCACGCGCGCCCAGTCATGACAGCGATCGTCCGCGCGGGCGCAATCGTCCTCCTCCTGTGCGGGCCCGCGTCGGCCGCCAACCTCCCCGTCGCTGCGCGCCATGGCATGGTCGTCTCCACCGACGAGACCGCCTCGCGGGTCGGCCTCGCCGTGCTCGAGAAGGGGGGCAACGCGATCGACGCGGCGGTGGCGGTGGCGCTGGCGCTGGCGGTGACCTGGCCGGCGGCCGGCAACCTCGGCGGCGGCGGCTTCATGATCATCCGACGCAGCGACGGCACCACCGAGGTGATCGACTTCCGCGAGCGCGCTCCCCGGGCGGCGACCAGGGACCTCTATCTCGACGGCGGCGGCGCGATCGTGAAGGAGGCCTCCACCGTCGGCTATCGGGCGGTGGGAGTGCCGGGCACCGTCGCCGGGCTGGCGCTCGCGCTCAAGCGGCACGGGACGCGGCCGTGGAAGGAGCTCTGCGAGCCGGCGCGCCGCCTCGCCGCGGAGGGAGTCGCGATCAACTGGCCGTCGCTGCTGATGCTCCGCAACGCCAGCGCGCGGCTGGCGCGCTTTCCCGATTCGAAGCGGATCTTTCTCCGCGATGGCAGGGCCTTCGAGGTGGGCGATCGGCTGGTGCAGGCCGACCTGGCAGCCACGCTCCGGCGGATGCAGAAGGGCGGGCCGCGCGAGTTCTACGAGGGGGAGACCGCCCGCCGGATCGCCCTCGACATGGCGGAGAACGGCGGCCTGATCACCGCGCGCGACCTGAAGGAGTACGAGGCGACGATCCGCAAGCCGGTGATCGGGAGCTACCGCGGCCACACCATCGTCACCATGCCTCCACCGTCGTCGGGGGGCGCGGCGCTGATCGAGATGCTGAACCTGCTCGAGCGCTACAAGGTGGCGACCTTCGGTCACAACTCGGCCGACGCGCTGCACCTCCTGGTGGAGGTGATGCGACGCGCCTTCGCCGATCGCGCGGAGTGGATGGGCGACAGCGACTTCGTGAAGGTACCGCTCTCCGGGTTGACCGATCGCCGCTACGCCGACAGCATCGCGGCCACGATCGATCTCCAGAAGGCCACCCCAAGCGCCCAGGTGCGGGCGGGCGCGCCAGCCGCGTTCGAGCCCGCCGAGACCACCCACTTCACCGTCGCTGATGCGCAGGGAAACGTGGTGACGAGCACCTACACGCTGAACGGTTCGTTCGGCTCCTTCGCCACCGCCCGCGGCACCGGCGTCCTGCTCAACAACGAGATGGACGACTTCACCTCCAAGCCCGGCGTGGCCAACCTCTACGGCCTCATCCAGAGCGAGAAGAACGCGATCGCCCCGGGCAGGCGGCCGCTCTCCTCGATGACCCCGACGCTGGTGCTGGGCAAGGACGGCAAGCTCCTGATGGCGCTCGGCAGCCCCGGCGGCCCGGCGATCATCACCACCGTGCTGCAGGTGATCGTCAATGTCATCGACCACGGGATGAACATCGCCGAGGCGATCGCCGCCCCGCGGATCCATCACCAGTGGCTCCCCGACGCGATCCGCCCCGAGCCCTGGGGAATCAGCGCCGAGACCCGCGCCGCCCTCGAGCGACGCGGCCACACGTTCGGCGAGGCGCGCGGCTACATGGGCGAGGCGCACGGGATCTGGATCGATCCGAAAGACGGTACGAAGTTCGGTGCGTGCGACCCGCGCCAGGGCGGAGTTCCCGTCGGCTACTGATTCGGAGGGAGTCGATCAGGGGACGAAGCGGCGCAGCCCCGGGAACGGGTTCACCACCAGGCGCGCCAGGAGCTCGCTGAGGTCGAGCGCGCGCCCGGGCGCCATGTACTTGTAGCGCTTCTTCCACCAGCGCACCGGCCCCCGGTCGACGCAGCCGAACGGGCGATCGTCGCTGGAGCAGAAGATCCGCAGGTGGAGGTGGTCATCGTGGGGCATCGAGTCGCCGGGCTGGTGCAGGAGCGCCGCGGCGCGGTCGATCACGTCGGGATCCTCGCCGATCGACTGGGCATGCTCGAGCAGCCGCTGCTTCAGCTGCGCGTGACAGAACAGGTACTGCACGTCGACGCGCGGGTCCTGGACCAGCGCGCGGATCAGCGCCCAGTTGCGCCTCACGTCGAAGCGGCGCGGCGAGAACGATCCGTAGTTCACCCGCGGATCGGGGGCGGGCGGGCGCGCGCGCAGGTCGGCGCCGTAACGCGGCATCGCGTCGGCGGGAGCCACCGGGCGGTCCTTTGTGTCGACGGCGTACCAGATCAGGTCCGCGTCGCGGCCGTTCTCGTGCGAGCGATGCAGCTCCGAGTCGCCGCCGCCCTTGGGCGAGAGATCCCCGATCCCGAGCGTGCCACCCGGGTACTCGCGGCGGACCCGGCGCGCGGCGTGGGCGATCGCGCCGGCCAGCTCGTCGGTGCCGTAGCTGGCGCCGCGCTTCTTCCATAGCTCGGGCACCGCGTAGCCCTCGCCGCGCGGAGGCAGCGCCCGCCCGCGCCGCAGGAGCCCCTCGTTGAAGCTCCCCACGGAGATGCTGCTCCCGTCGGTGAGCAGCCCGCGCCCGGCGCACCCGGAGACGACCAGCGCGAAGAGGGGCAGGGCGCGGAGGAGGCGCATGGAGGGATTATGGGCGAGCGGCGCGCGGGCACAAGAAAAGCCAGCGGCGGCAGAGATCGCAGCGTCTCGAGGTAGGCGACCAGATCGGCGATCGCAGCGTCGGTGAGGTTCGAGGTCTTGCCGTGCTGATCGCCGCCGCCGTCCGGGCCGAAGCGGTCCTTCAGCGTCTCGGCGCGGCCGTCGTGGAGGAAGGGCGCGCGCGCGCCGACCCCGAGCAGCGATGGCACCTTGAGCTTGCCGCCGGTGCCGACATCGACCATCGCCCGGCCGGTGAACTGCGGCCCGCCGTGGCAGGCGGCGCAGGCGGCTCCGGCGAGGTCGTGGAATGCCTTGTCCCCGCGGGTGACCGCGAAGGGATTGGCGGGCGGCGAGTTCCCGAGCAGCGGAATGCGATCGAGCCACGAGGCGAGCGCGGCGGCCTCGGGTTCCGTCGGGATCGGGCCGCCCATCCGGCCGACGTAGACATCGGCGAGGAGCGCGGGGAGATCCGTGAGATCCCCTTCCCAGTGGAACGGCGTGCGGGCCATCACGCCCCCGCGCAGCGATGGGGTGCGCCGCGGGCCGACCCCGGAAAGATTCCACCCCCGGCCGTCGTCGCCGCCCTCGCCGTGGCAGGTGGCGCAGGCGATGTTCGCGCCCGAGTTGGCGTGGAACAGGGAGTGCCCGGTGTCCTCGCGGCTCAGGTTCGATGGTGCGATGGTGACGGTGATCGGGGGCTTGTAGAGGACCTGGATCGTCGCCGGCTCGCGGCTCTGAACGACCACATGACCCGAGCCGTCAAAGGCGACCGCGATCGGCTGCCCGGACGGGGACGCGAAGGCTGCGCCGTCGAGGACGTTGGAGTCAGGAGCGCAGCCGAAGGATGAGAAGTCGCCCACGAACAGCTTCGGAAGGGCGTCGTTGTGGGCGTTGCCGGCGGCGAGGACCACGTAGCTCTTGCCCGAGGGAGCGATGGCGAGGTCCAGCGGGACCACCGCGCGTGGGAACGCCGCGCCGTCGTCGGCCGTCATCCCCGACGGAAACTGGGTCACCGCGGTGTGGACGATGCTGCTGTCGCACTGCTTGCCGCCGCCACCCCCGCCACCGTATCCGCCGGGCGACGGCTCCACGTCGGTGACCATGCCGCGCTGATGCACCATCGCCACCCCGCCCTGGATGGCCACGGCGCGCCACGCCAGCGCCGGCGAGAAGGTGGAGCCGTTGCGGATCTCGGGGTCGCTCGAGCTGGGCGGGCTGCGGCGCAGGATCACCGCGCCGGTGGCGTCGAGGGTGAGCAGCTCGCCGGAGCGGAAGCGGCTCACTTGAAGCAGATCCCCGGCGACGATCACGTCGCGCAGGTGGCGCTCGAGGTGCAGCACGCGCACGGGCGGGCCGATCTTCACCTGCAGCGAGACCAGCTCGCCCCCGGCGCACGCGACGTGGAGGCGCTCCTTGCCCGGCGGGTAGGCGATCCCGCGCGGGGCGGCGCAGACCGGGCGGCGCGTGGTGATCGTCCAGGTCTTGGGATCGAGAGCGACCACCGCGTGCCCACCGCGCAGCGCGATGTGTACGCCGCCCGCGCCGTCCTCGACCAGGCGACCTGGCTCGTCACCGGGAGCGAGCTTCACCATCGCCAGCAGCAGGGCCTTCGAGAAGATCGACGACCGAGATCGTGTCGCGCTCGGGATCGGAGGCGACCGCGGTGTGGCCGTCGTGGAGCACGATCAGCGTGCCCCCGCTGAGGGGCGGCGGCGGCACCGCCTGGGTCACCACCTTGCCGAAGGTCGGCAGGAGCCCCCGCTCCCTCTCGCAGCGCCCCCCGCTGCACGCGTACGAGCTGCAGTCGGCGTCGGACCCGCAGGTGGAGCCGTTCATGCAGAGGCCGCACGAGCCTCCGCAATCGCGGCAAGGGACACACACGCCGATTTTCGGGGCGCAGGCGAGTCCGGGCGCGCAGTCCGAATCGTAGGAGCAGAATCGCGCCTCGCCGCAGGCGGGGCAGCGGGGACCGCCGCAGTCCACATCGGTCTCGGTGGAGCTCCGTGATCCGTCCCTGCAGGACGAGGGTCGGCAGAGCCCATAGCTGCAGACCAGGGCCTCCTGACAATCGTAGTCGAGCCTGCACGGGGCGCCCTCGCAACCGCCCGCTTTGCAGATGCCCGAGCGCCGGCTGGCTCCGCAGCGATGTTCGGTGGTGCAGGTTCCGCTCGCGCAGTCGGCGTCGACGTCGCAGGTGCTGCGCTGGCCACACAAGGAGCACGAGCCGCCGCAGTCGACGTCCAGCTCGTTGCCGTTCTTCAGCCCGTCGTCGCAGCGGCCGGTGTCGCAGCCGCAGAGGGCCAGGGCGGCCAGCATCAGGGTTCTCATTGTTCATCTCCGCAAGGTTGGAAGCAGGTCGAAGCGCGATCAGAGCGTCTCGAGGTAGACGATGAGATCGGCGATCGTTTCCAAGGTGAGGTCTGACGTCTTGCCGTGCTGGTCGCCGCCACCACCCGGTCCGAAGCGGTGATTGAGGGTGCTGGCGCGGCCGTCGTGGAGGAAGGGTGCGCGGGCGCCGACCCCGAGCAGCGACGGGACCTTGAACTTCCCGCCGGTGCCGACGTCGACCACCGCCCGGCTGGTGAACTGCGGCCCGCTGTGGCAGGCGGCGCAGGCGGCTCCCGCGAGGTCGTGGAAGGCCTTGTCCCCGCGCGCGGCCGCGGCCGGATCGGCGGGCGGCGCCTTGGCGAGCAGCGGAATGCAATCGAGCCACGAGGAGAGCGCGACGGTCTGGAACTTCGTCGGGATCGGACCGCCCATCCGGCCGACGTAGACGTCAGTCAGGAGCGCCGGCAGGTCCAGGAGATCGCCGTCCCGGTGGAAGGGCGTGCGGGCGATCACGCCCCCGCGCAGCGACGGGGTGCGCCGCGGACCGACCAGAGGTTCCACACCCACCCATCGTCGCCGCCCTCGCCGTGGCAGGTGGCGCAGGCGATGTTCGAGCCCGAGTTGGCGTGAAACAGGGCGTGGCCGGTGTCTTCCACGGTCCGGTTCGAAAGGGCGATGGGCGGTTGCCGAGGACCTGGATCGTCGCCGGCTCGCGGCTCTGCACCACCACATGGCCACCGCCGTCGAAGGCCACCGCGATCGGCTGGCCGGAGGGAGGTCCGAAGGTCGTTCCGTCGATCTCGTTCGAATCGGGCAGGCAGGGTGCGAGCGCGTCGCAGCGGCCCGCGTAGAGCTTCGGGAGTGCGTCGTTGTGCGCGTTTCCGGCGGCGACGACGACGTAACTCTCGCCCGATGGGGCGATCGCGATATCCAGCGGCACCACCGCGCGTGGGAGGGCCGGCCCGTCGCTGCCGCTCTTGTCCGAGGGGAAGACCGTGACGGCGGTATGGACGATGCTGCTGTCACATTGCGCTCCGCCACCACCACCGCCTCCGTATCCGCCCGGCGACGGCTGGACATCGGCATCGAGGCCGCGCTGGTGGACCATCACCACCCCGCTCTTCGCCGGCACCGCCCGCCAGGCCAGCGCCGCCGAGAAGAGGGCTCCCTTGCGAATCGCGCCGTCAGCGAAATCCGGCGGCCGGCGCCGCAGGACCAGCGCGCCCGCCGGGTCGAGGGTGAGCAGCTCGCCGCTGCGGAAGCGGCTCACCTGGAGCCGATTGCCGTCGACGATCACGTCGCGCAGGTCGCGGTCGAGGTGCAGCACGCGCACCGGGGGGCCGCGCTTCGCCAGCAGGGAGACCAGCTCGCCGCCGGCGCACGCGACGTGGAGGAGATCCTTGGCCGGCTGGTAGGCGATCCCGCGCGGGGCGGGACAGACCGGGCGGCGCAGGGCGATCGTCCAGGTCTTGGGGTCGAGAGAAATCACAGCCTGCCCGCCGCGCAGCGCGACGTGCACGCCGCCCGCGCCGTCCTCCACCAGGCGACCCGGCTCGTCGCCCGGGGCGAGCTTCACCGTCGCCAGCAGCAGGCCCTTCGCCAGGTCGACGACCGAGATCGTATCGCGATCGGGATCGGAGGCGACCGCGGTGTGACCGTCGTGGAGCACGATCAGCGTGCCCCCGCCGAGCGGCGGCGGCGCCACGTCCTGGCGCACGCCCGGGCCGAAGGTCGGCAGGATTCCGCGCTCGCGCTCGCAGCGCCCGCCGCTGCACGCATGGGAGGCGCAATCGGCGTCGGAAGCGCAGCGGGATCCGTGGTCGCAGGGGAAGGAGGATCCTCCGCAGTCGACGTCGCTCTCGTCGCCGTTCTTCACGCCATCGCGGCGGGGATCGACCTCGCACTTGCCGTCCATGCAGCGCAGCGGATTGCCGCAGTCGGCCTCAGAGCGGCACGCCCGGCCACTCTTGCACGGGTGGCACAACCCCCTGCAATCGATGTCGCTTTCGCCCTCGCCATCGTCCTTCATGCCATTGCTGCAGTGATCCGTGTCGCAGAGGCGCCTCCACCCACAGATGAGCCCCGTCGCGCAGTCTCCATCGGAGTAGCAGTTGCCCCCTTATCGCAGCCATCGCACAGCGGCCCGCCGCAGTCGATGTCCGACTCCAGGAAGCCCCTGGTGCCGTTGTGGCAACTCGGGTCGCCGCCGCAGGAGCGGCACTCCCCGGCGGGCCGGCAGAACCCGGATCTGCAGACGAGGGGATTGTCGCAATCGGCCCACGATTGGCAGGGAGCGCCTGCGCCGCAAGGGGCCGAGCCGCACCGGCCTGGTAGCACTTTCGCCGCGCAGCGATGTTCGGCGGTGCAGGTTCCGCTCGCGCAGTCGGCGTCGACGTCGCAGGCGCTGCTCTGGCCACACAGGGAGCACGAACCGCCGCAGTCGATGTCCGACTCGGCGCCATTCTTCAGCCAGTCATCGCAGGTGATTGGATCGCAGCCGCCGAGGACCAGGGCGGCCAGCAGCAGAGTTCGCATCGTTCACCTCCCGCACTGTTAGAGGCCGCTCGATGTGCGATCGTTCACATCGCCCGCGCGTTGCTTGAAAGCGCCGCCTCGGACGGGTAAAACGCGCCATGCCTCATCAGTCCGAAGAGCTGCTTGCCCTCGTCGAGCAGGTGAAGCGCGGCGGCGCGGCGAAGTACCACCAGAAGAACGCCAGCGACGGGAAGCTCTTCGCGCGCGAGCGCATCGCCCTGCTGTGCGACGACGGCGGGCGCGACTTCGTCGAGGACGGACTGCTCGCCAACAACGGCGCCGCCGATCTTCCCGCCGACGGGGTGATCACCGGGATCGGCAAGGTGGGCGGGCGCGCGGTGGCGATCATGGCCAACGACTCGACGGTCAAGGCCGGCTCGTGGGGCGCCCGCACCGTCGAGAAGATCGTGCGGATCCAGGAGGTCGCGGGAAAGAAGGGGCTGCCGCTGTGCTACCTGGTCGACTCGGCCGGGGCGCGGATCACCGATCAGCTCGACATGTTCCCGGGCCGTCGCCACGCCGGGCGGATCTTCCACAACCAGGTGCACCTCTCGGGCGCGGTGCCGCAAGTGTGCCTGCTGTTCGGACCGTCGGCGGCGGGAGGCGCCTACATCCCCGCCTTCTGCGACGTGATCTTCCTGGTCGACGGCAACGCCTCGATGTACCTCGGCTCACCGCGGATGGCGGAGATGGTGATCGGCGAGAAGGTCACCCTCGACGAGATGGGCGGCGCGCGGATGCACTGCGAGGTGTCGGGGTGCGGCGATCTGCTGGCGAAGAGCGAGGCGGAGGTGATCGCCCGGGCGCGCGACTACCTCTCCTACCTGCCCTCGCACGCCGGGGAGACGCCGCCGCTCGCGCCCGCCAGGCCGCCCAAGGCCGGGCCGCGGATCGACGAGATCATGCCGCAGAACCACAACCAGTCGTTCGACGTGGTGAAGGTGATCGAGGCGATCGTCGACGAGGGGAGCTTCTTCGAGCTGAAGAAGCTGTACGCCCGCGAGATCGTCACCGGCTTCGCACGGTTAGGCGGGAAGGTGCTGGGGATCGTCGCCAGCCAGCCGAAGTGGAAGGGCGGCGTGCTGTTCGTCGACTCGGCCGACAAGGCGGCGCGCTTCATCTGGCTGTGTGACGCGTTCGAGATCCCGCTCCTGTTCCTCGCCGATGTGCCGGGCTTCATGATCGGCAAGGCGGTGGAGCGGCAGGGGATCATCCGGCACGGCGCCAAGATGATCTCGGCGGTGTCGGATGCGACGGTGGCGAAGATCTGCGTGGTGCTTCGCAAGGCCTACGGCGCGGGGCTGTACGCGATGTGCGGGCCGGGCTTCGAGGCGGACGCGACGATCGCGCTGCCGCAGGCGTCGATCGCGGTGATGGGGCCGGAGGCGGCGGTGAACGCGGTCTACTTCAACAAGATCCAGGAGCAGCCCGAGGCGGAGCGGCCGGCCTTCGTCGAGAAGCTGCGCGCGCAGTACCGGGAGGATGTGGACATCTACAAGCTGGCGGCCGATCTCCACGTCGACGCGATCGTGCGCGGCGACGATCTGCGACGGGAGCTGGTGCTGCGCTTCGCTGCCTGCGCGGGCAAGCGGACCTTCCAGTGGCCGCGCAAGCGCTCGGTGACCCCGGTATGAGCCGGCTGCTGTCACCGCGCGGCGTGCTGGTGGCGATCGAGGGGATCGACGGCGCGGGGAAGACCACCCAGGCCGCCATGCTCGCCGCGTGGGTCGAAGCCAGCGGGATCGAGGTGGTGCGAACCAAGGAGCCCACCGACGGGCCGTGGGGGCGGCGGCTGCGCGCGTCGGCGCAGGAGGGGCGGCTCTCGCCCGACGAGGAGCTCCACGCCTTCATCGAGGATCGGCGGCAGCACGTCCGGGAGCTGATCGCCCCGTCGCTGGCGGAGGGCAGGGTGGTGATCGTCGATCGCTACTATTTCTCGACCGCGGCCTACCAGGGCGCGCGCGGGCGTGACCCGGTGGAGCTGTTGCAGATCAATGAGGAGTTCGCGCCGGAGCCCGATCTTCTGGTGCTGCTCGCGGTGGCCCCGTCCGTCGGTGTGGCGCGGATCCGCGAGCGCGGCGACCGGGCCAACCTGTTCGAGCGCGAGGATCTCCTGGCGCGCTCGGCGGCGATCTTCGCGGCGCTCGAGAAGCCCTATTTGCTCACCCTCGACGGGGCGCTCCCGAAGGACATCCTGGCGCGCGAGATCGCGGCGGCGGTCCAGCGGCAACCGTTGGTGAGCGCCCTCCTCGGGGAGCGTTGACCGAGGGGCGGTTGAGCCACGGTTGAGCCTCCGGGCCATTCGAGGAAAGCTCGATCTCGCCGTGGCGACCGGGAGTTCGGGTATCGGCGTGCTCATCAACACGTCTCCCTGATCGGCAGCCAGCCTCGAACCGGGACGCGATCGCGGCGGCGGCGCGGCGGCTTCCATCAGTGAGCGCGCTCCTCGGGGAGCGTTGGCTCACCGCATCCCACCCGCCCGGATCGAATCGGGCCATGATGCGGGGATGACCGGCGTGACGGCTCGCCTCGCGCTCGTGCTGGCCCTGACGCTGGTGGCGTGCAAGAAGCCGGAGCCGCCGCCCCGCGGGCGAACGGCCGAGGTCCGGCCGCCCGCCGTGCCCTGGTCGGACGCCTGGCTGGACGGGGAGGCGGAGCGCTTCCTCGACGATCTGGCGGCGCGCCGCGGTGCGCTGGAGGCGTCGCTGAAGAACGCGAAGAACAGCTACTCGCGGCAGCGGCTGGGATCGTATGCGCTCGGCGACCGAGGCTGGGACACGCTGCCGGCGTGGAACCCGCGCTCCGCGCCGGTCACGGCGAACCTCGCGGCCCGGATCGCCGCCGGCCAGGAGCCGGGTCTGCCCGAGGAGACGCCGCCGCTGTGGGACGGCCAGAGGCCCACCACGCAGGCGGGCTGGGTGGCGCTCGGGCGCCGCGTCTTCTTCGCCTATCCGCTGCGCGAGGACGCCTTCGTGGAGTACGCGCTGGCGCGCCCGGCGCTGGCGGCCGAGGTGGGGATCGAGCGGCCCGCGAACGGGGAGGTGCCCGGCGCGGTGGTCTTCGCCAGCGTCGACGGGACGACCCGGATCGGTATCACCTGCGCGCTCTGCCACAGCGCGGTGGAGCGCGGAGAGCTGATCGTCGGGCGGGCGCGGCGACGCTTCGATTACGGGCGCCTGCGTCTGTTCGTCCACCGCGAGACCGGCGAGTCGATCGAACCGGAGCTGGCCCGGCGCATGGCGGGCTGGGGCCCGGGGCGCGCCGACGTCACCGAGGACAACGACGAGGATCCCGTCGCCATCCCCGACCTGTGGGGCCTGCGCGCCCAGAGCGCCCTCACCCAGGCGGGCACGATCCGCCACATCGGACCCTCGGCGCTGGCGATCCGTCAGGAGACCCAGCTCCTGCACTCGAACCACCAGCGCGTCAGGCCGCCGCGCGAGCTGGCCTGGGCGCTGGCGATGTTCGTCTACTCGCTGGAGCCGCCGCCGCCAGCACCACCGCCCGTCGCTGCCGCGGCGCGAGACCGGATCGCCCGTGGCGGCGCGCTGTTCGCTCTCGCCTGCGCCGGCTGCCACTCCAATTCGGCCTACGGCGGTGACCCGGTGCCCGTCGCCCGCGTGGGCACCGATCCCGCGCTGGCCGAGGGCGGCGCCCGCGGCACCGGCCAGTATCGCCCACCGTCGCTGCTCGGAGTGGCCAGCGCCGCGCCCTACCTTCATCACGGCGCGGTGCAAAGTCTCGAGGATCTGCTGGCGCCGGAGCGCCTCGCCCCGGGCTACCGCCGCGGCGTCCAGGGCCCTGGCCCGGTCGTCGGACACGCCTTTGGCACCGACTGGCCGGAGCCGGATCGCGCCGCCGTGGTGGCATTCCTGCGCACGCTGTGAGGGGTGTGAAGGGAAGCAGACGAGCTACGTGACGACGTTCGGCTCCATCATGAGCTCGGCGGACTGCACCGTGCTCTCGATCGTCGTCTGCTTGCCACCGACCCGCACCGTCATCACCAGGCGGAAGCTCTTGCCCTGCGCGGCCATCTGGCTGCCGCCCATCTTCGACCAGTCGGGAGCGTTCATGTCGTAGCTCACCTGGAGCTTCTGGTTGGCCTTCACCACCCGGTCCCAGGACTGGAAGCGCCCGCTGGCGGCCCACACCTGCGGGTTGCGCGTCGCCATCTCCTGGACCAGCTTGCCGGTCGCCGCGTCGAAGAGCTGCGCCTTGACGATCGCGAAGGTGCTCGGCGCGCCGTCGCTGCCGCTGGCGAGCCCGAGCTGCACCGAGGTTTGCCGGCACGCCCGGCGCGCCATGCGGACCCCGGTCTGGTCCGAGGCCGCCTTGCTCTGGACCGCCGCACCGGGGCCGGCCGGGGGCGCCCCGCAGTCATCGGCCAGCGTCGCCGACGAGATGCTCACCGTCACGGCAACGGCCTTGTTTCCCGTCGGTGGCGTGGCATCCGCTTCCGCGCGCAGGCAGCCGGCGAGCGCCCCCACGCCCACGCCGATGACCAGGGTACTCACCACGGACGTGAGAGTCTTCTTCATTTGAGCGCCTCCGCCGCGACGATACCACGGGCCAGTCGGCGCTTCGGCGGCCTTGATCAGGGCCTTCATCGGGCCCTGGCCCCTGAGCCACGGCCATGGCAACGGCAACGGCAACGGAAACGGAAACGGAAACGGAAACGGAAACGGAAACGGCAACGGCAACGGCAACTGAGCACTAGCCACATCTCAGGGCTCATCTCCCTCTCCCGCTTGCGTCGCTGGCGGGAGAGGGAAACAGACTCAGAGGGCTCGGATCATTTTCACCGACGAGAGATCGGAGATGTGGCTAATGGTCAGAAACGGCAACGGTAGCGGCACCGGTGGCAACGGCAACGGCAACCGCAACGGCCGATGTTACGTTCAACGTCGACGGAAGAGAGTGGTGTGCGGTCACCGGGACGGAGGGTCTAGCCGACGTCTAGCCGCGCGGCGCGCCACCGTCGCTGGCGGGGCGCTTCCGGCAGGTCCCCTCGATGCACTCCTCGTCGGCCGTGCACTGGCCGGCTCCGCTCTTCGCCACCGGCTTTCCGGTCCCGGTGTGGATCGCAGTGCTGTCGCAGGCGATGGTGAGCTCCATCCCGGTCTGGTAGATCGGCAGCGTGTGCGGGTCGATCACCGGCGACCGGCAGGACCCCTCGACGCAGGTGGTGCCGATCGCGCAGGCCACCTTCACGCACTTCTTCAGCAGCGCGAGCCGGAGGAAGCGGGTCTCCCCGGAGATCGGGGCGAGGGTTGCGTCGCGCGCGAGCGACGTTCCGGTACCAGCGAAGAACGCCGTGAGCTGGACGAACAGCGCCGGCTCGCTGCCGTCGTCGGTGTAGATGCCGAACGATCCCGGCAGTTCGTCGTCCTGGCCGGGCAGGCCAGAGATCGTCCAGTCGGTCATCACCAGCGGAAATCCCCCGCGGTTCACTGTCAACCGGACCCGGTCCAGGCGATCAGCGATCCCGGGCGTGGCCGGCAGATCGGTCAACACACCGACGAGGATCTCGGTGCGCGCCCGGCCGCAGCCCGCCGTCGCGAGGAGCAGCGCGAGCCCGAAGCGGGCCAACATCAATTGACCTTGGCGGCGCCCGGAGCCAGCGTCCCGAGCAGTTCGTCCTCGACGCGCAGCGACAGCGGGATGGCGATCGCCGCGGCGATCCCGGCCACCACCCCCACCGCCACGGTCCAGAACCACCAGGTGTGGTAGACGCCGCCGCCGCGGGTGCGGTCGAGGGAGATCTCGATCGATCGGCTCTGCCCGACGGCGACCGCGACGTCGCTGCGGTGGGTGTCGTGGCCGGGCGCGCTCACCTCGAGGGTGTGCCCGCCGGGAGCGAGGTCCAGCGCGACGGGCGCGACCCCGAGCGCCTGACCGTCGATCTTCACCTCGGCACCGGCGGTGCGCGACTCGATCCGCACCCGACCGGTGCTCGGCAGCGCCTCCAGGCTGAGCGCGACCGTCAGCGGCATCCCGGCGACCACCGTGACCTCGCGCCGCAGGGGCCGGTGTCCATCGGCGACCACCTCGATCACGTGGTGGCCGGCGGCGATCCGCAGCGGGGCCAGCGGCGACACGCCCAGCGGCTGTCCGTCGAGCGCCACCGCCGCACCCTCGGGAGCGACGGAGATCGTGACCTCGGCCAGCAGGGCCCGCATCTCGGCGATCAGCTGCTGCAGCTCGGCGCGCCGTTCGGCCGCCATCGCCCGGTCCTCGGCGATGCACTTCGCGAGGCTGTCGATCGCCTCCACGTAATGGAACAGCGCCTTCTCGGCGAGCCCGATGTTGTAGAGCAGCGCGGGGTTGCGATGGGCCTCGTAGGCCGCCTGGAACTCGACCAGCGCGCCGCCGAAGTTGGCGTCGTTGTAGAGCGCCACTCCCTGCGTGAAGTGGCGCTTCGCCTCCTCGATGTTGGGCGCTCCGGCAGGGCGCGTGGGGCGCGGCGCGTCGGGCCCCTGGTCGTCGGCATGCGCCACCCCTCCGCACAGCCCAAGACCGATCACAAGAACCGCGCCTGGCCTTCGCATGGACCTCCTCGCCTCTCCGGCCACTACTCGGGGAACTCGGTCATCAGCGGCGCCTTGGTGCCCTTGTAGACCGCCTTGCCCGTCGCTGGCGTCTTCGCGGCCGGCGGCGCGACCACGGGCGGCGGCACGGGCGCCGGGGGCGAGCGCGTTGCGACCGGAGGGCTGACGAAGGTGACCGGCGCGCGCACCACCGACGGCGCGACCGGCCTCTGCGGCAGCGCCGCATCGCGAACCAGGGCGATCGCCAGATCGAGATCGCGGTCGAAGAGCAGCGCTCGCTCGTCGCTGCGGTGCCCGAGCGCGCGCACCGAGAGCCGATGCGGCCGGTCCCCGCGCGGAAAGCGATCCTGTACCGGGTGGGTCAGCGGCGCACCGTCGAGCAGCACCTCGGCCTCCGCCGGCGTGACGCGGATCCGCACCTCCACCTGCTGGGCCTGTGCCGGCGCCACCACCGTCGGCGGGAGCAGGGACTGCGAGGGGGGACGCAGCGCCAGCACCGCCACGCCGATCGCGCCCGCGGCGAGGGCGATCCCGGCATAGAGCAGCGGGCGGCGCGAGCGCAGCACGATCCCGAGCGCCTCCATGTCCTCCATCGCATCGGTGCTCGGCGACGGCGTCAGCGACGGAGACGGAGTGGATTCGGCGGCCCGCTCCGGGTCCCGGACAGGGGCATCGGCCCGCCGGTGAGCGCTCCGAGGAACGCGGCCACCGTCTGGAAGCGGTCCTGCGGATCCTTCGCCAGCGCCTGCAGGATCACCCGATCGAGCTCTTCCGGCACCGACGGCTCGATCGCCCGCGGCGGCTTCGGATCGGTGGTCATGTGCAGCAGCAGCAGCCCCCCGAGGCCCTCGGCCACGAAGGGGACGCAGCCGGTCAGCATCTCGTAGAGGATCACCCCGAGCGCGTAGACGTCGGCGCGCTGATCCACCTCGCGCTGCGCGCCGCGGCACTGCTCGGGCGACATGTACGAGGGCGTCCCGAGGACCGCCCCCGAGTGGGTCTTGAAGCGCGCTCGCTCGTGGGTGTCCTTCACCAGCAGCTTGGCGATCCCGAAGTCGAGCACCTTCACGAAGTCGGGATCACCGTCGCGATGGAGCAGGAAGATGTTCTCCGGCTTCAGATCACGGTGGACGATCCCCCGCGCGTGCGCCGCCACCAGCGCGCGCCCCACACCGACGGCGATCCGCACCGCGCGCACCACCGGCAGCCGCTTCTCCCCCTCGATCACCGCGGCCAGGCTGCGCCCGTCGAGCCACTCCATCACGAAGTAGGGCGTCCCGTCGGGCAGATCCCCGAAGTCGAGGATGTCAATGATGTGCTCGTTGCGGATCTCGTTCGCCGCCCGCGCCTCGGTCACGAAGCGCGCCACCACCTCCGGCTCGCGCGCGAGGTCGGCGTGGAGCATCTTGATCGCCACCTTGCGGCGGATCCGCGGGTTCTCGGCGAGGTAGACCGCACCCCATCCCCCCATGCCGATCTGGGAGCGAACCACGTAGTTTCCGACCGTTCTGCCGATCACCGATGTCTCTCCGCCCGGCGGGCGCAGGTGATTGTTGCAGACCGACCGCCCTGCGCGCAAATTCGCACCCAGAGGGGGCACGCGCACGCGCCGCCGGAACCGCCGGTCGGGAGGGCTACTCCGAGCGATTGAGGAGGATGGCGACATTGTTCTCGACGGCGTTGGCCACCACCAGGTCGGGGCGCTGGTCACCGTTCAGGTCGACCACCGCCACCGAGCGCTGCCCCTTGCCCGCCGGCAAGACGACCGGGGGACGGAACGAGCCATCGCCGCGCCCGAACAGGATCGTGATCCCGTCGGTCATGTGATTGGTGACCACCAGGTCGGCGTGGCCGTCGCGATCGAAGTCGGCGGCAGCGACGGAGAAGGCGGTCGAACCCGTCGGGTGCTGCGTCGCCGGCTGGAACGCGCCCGGCCCCTTGGCGAGCAGCACGCTGACGTCGCTGGAGTCGAAGTTGGCGATCGCCAGATCGGCGCGTCCATCGCTGTTGAGGTCGGTCAGCGCGGCGAAGTGCGGCCCGGTGTGCGCGCCGAGCACCGTCGGAGCCTTGAAGGTCCCGTTGCCGTTGCCGAGGAGCAGCGAGAGATCGCCTCCCTTGTAGTTGCAGGTCAGGAGATCGAGGCGACCATCGTCGTCGAGGTCGGCCACCAGCAGCGCGCGCGGCGCCTTGATCCCGCCCAGCGGGAGGAGCGCGGGCGGCTTGAAGGTGCCGTCGCCGCGACCGAGGGCGACGGTGATGTTGTGGCTGTCGGTGTTCGGCGAGGCCAGGTCGAGCTTGCCGTCGCCATCGAGGTCGGCGATCGCGACCGCGTAGGGGAGGATGCCGGTGGGGAGGGTCGCCATCGGCTTCCACCCCGCGCCCCGCGACAGGAGCGGCTCCAGCGTGGCGCTGCCCTGCATCGCCACCACCAGGTCGAGGCGGCCGTCCCCGTCGAGATCGCCGGTCGCGAGGGCGAATGGCCGGTTGCCCTTGGCGATCGCCTCCGCCGGATGGAAGCTCCCGCCTCCGTTGCCGACCAGCATCACCACCTCGTTGCCGTAGAGGTTGGCGACCGCGAGATCGGGCTTCCCGTCGCCGGTCCAGTCGGCGGCGGTCACCCAGCGCGGCGTGTTCCCGACCGGGAAGGTGAGGCGCGCGTCGAACAGCACCTTCGCGAAGAAGTAGGAGAACAGCTTGCCGCTCGCGCTCCGCCCGTCGGGGAGGCGGACGGTCACGTCGACTCGTCCGGCCACGCCTGGGGCGGCCGGGAGGATCGCGTTGATCTGCGTCCTTGAGATCACGCTGACCCCGGTGGCGGGCCGGCCGTCGATGGTGACGGTGGCGCCGGGCGCGAAGTCCTCGCCGGTGAGGACCAGGGGGATGCCGCCCGAGGAGGGGCCCGAGGAGGGAGTGACGGCGCTCAGAATCAGCTTCGGGCGCTTCTTCTTGCAGGTTCCGTTGATGCATTCCTGCTCGGGCCCGCAGGTCTTCGTGGTCGGAACCGGGGTGCCGGTGCTGGTGTCGATGAAGTTCCCGCACTCGGGCTTTTTTTCGTCCCCGTCGCCGTAGTCCGGCAGGCCATCGACCACCGGGTCGACGCACTCACCGTCGACGCAGGTCTGCCCGCCCGGGCACTTGATGTTGATGCAGTCGCGGGTCAGCGCCATGCGCAAGAAGAGCGTGCGGTGCGGGATCAGGCTGAAGATCGCCTTGCGGCTCACCGTCGCCTGGCTGCCGAGCGTGCCGACCAGATCGACCTCCACCCGCGGGCCGCTGCTGTCGTCGGAATAGATGCCGAAGGAGCCGGGCAGCTCCTCGGGTTTTCCCGGCCGGCCGGAGATCGTTCACGCCACCAGAGAAACTTCCCTCTCGTCGCGCTTGACGCTCATCGCGACCGTGGCGAGGCGATCGGGGAGCGCCGGATCGGCCGGGAGATCGGTCAGCACGCCCACCACGACCTCGGTGCGCGCCTGCACGCAGCCGGTCGCCCCGGCGCAGGCCAGGAGGCCGGCGAAGAAACGAAGTCCTATACGCTCGACCCCCATCGCGCGGGATGATAGACCGGACGGGCGATGATCCGCAAAGAGGCCGTCGAGGAGGTTCGAAGAGAGACCGTTCCGCGCCATCGTGACCTTTGGTTGCTCGATCCTTCCGTAGCGTTCCTGAACCACGGATCTTTCGGCGCCTGCCCGGTGCCGGTCCTGGCGGAGCAGCAGCGGCTGCGCGAGCGGCTGGAGCGCGAACCGGTCCGCTTCATGGTCCGCGAGCTCCCGCCCCTGCTCGACGCGGCGCGCGCCGATCTGGCCGCCTTTGTCGGCGCCGATCCTGACGATCTCGCCTTCGTCCCGAACGCCACCACCGGGGTCAACGCGGTCCTGCGCTCGCTCCCCTTCGCTCCCGGCGATGAGCTGGTCACCACCGATCACGCCTACAACGCCTGCAAGAACGCGCTCGACTTCGTGGCCGCCCGGACCGGCGCCCGGGTGGTGGTGGCCAGGGTGCCCTTTCCGCTGACCTCGGCCGACGAGGTGGTGGAGGCGATCCTCGCGGTGGTGACCCCGCGGAGTCGCCTCGCGCTGCTCGATCACGTCACCAGCCCGACCGGCATGGTCCTCCCGATCGCGCGGCTGGTGCGCGAGCTGGCGGCGCGCGACGTGGATGCCCTGGTCGACGGCGCGCACGGCCCGGGGATGGTGCCGCTGGCGCTCGGCAGCCTGGGCGCGGCCTACTACACCGGCAACTGCCACAAGTGGATGTGCGCTCCGAAGGGCGCCGCGTTCCTGCACGTCCGGCGCGACCGCCAGGAGGCGATCCGCCCGACCACGATCAGCCACGGCGCCAACTCGCCGCGCAAGGACCGCTCCCGCTTCCGCGAGGAGTTCGACTGGACCGGCACCAGCGATCCCACCGCCTGGCTCTCCGTGCCCATGGCGATCCGCACGATGGGTTCGCTGCTGGACGGCGGCTGGCCCGCGCTGATGGCCGCCAACCGTGCGCTGGCGCTGGAGGCGCGCTCGATCCTCTGCACCGCTCTCGATGTGCCGATTCCCTGCCCGGACGAGCTGATCGGGGCCCTGGCGGCTGTGCCGTTATCCCCCGGTTCCATGGATTCACCTCGTAGCCCGCTGTCCACCGATCCCCTGCAGGACGCGTTGCTCGACCGCTTCGGGATCGAGGTGCCGATCGTGCCCTGGCCGACGCCTCCCCGGCGCCTCTGCCGGGTGTCCGCGCAGCTCTACAACGGCAGCGAACAATACCGCCGCCTCGGCGCCGCCCTCGGCGAGCTTCTCCGCCGCTGAGCCCGAGGCTCTCCGAGGCTGAGGCGAGCTTTACATCCCCGACCCCTGCCACTAATCTGCGAGTCCCATCCACCCAAGGAGGAGCCCAATGGATCGCAATCTGGCGCTGGAGTTCGTGCGGGTCACCGAGGCGGCGGCGATCGCCTGCGCGCGCTGGATGGGGCGCGGCGACGCCATGTCGGCCGATCAGGCGGCGGTCGATGCCATGCGCAAGGCGTTCGACACCGTCCACATCGACGGCACGGTGGTGATCGGCGAGGGCGAGCGCGACGAGGCGCCGATGCTGTTCATCGGCGAGAAGGTGGGCCGGCGCGACGGCGACTGCCCGAAGGTCGATATCGCGGTCGATCCCCTCGAGGGCACCAACCTGTGCGCCACCGGCTCTCCCGATGCGATCGCGGTCATCGCGATCGCCGAGGACGGCAAGTTCCTGAACGCCCCCGACACCTACATGGACAAGATCGCGGTCGGACCGGCGGGGCGCGGGGTGATCGACATCACCAAGTCGCCGACCTGGAACCTCGCCGCCCTCGCCGAGGCCAAGCGCTCCAAGATCCACGAGATCACCGCGATCGTCCTCGATCGCCCGCGCCACCAGGAGCTGATCCAGGAGCTGCGCAAGAGCGGCGCCCGGATCCGCCTGATCACCGACGGCGACGTCTCGGCGGCGATCGCCACCTGCAAGGAGGAGACGGGGATCGATATCCTCTTCGGGATCGGCGGCGCCCCCGAGGGCGTGCTGGCGGCGGCGGCGCTGCGCTGCACCGGCGGCGACATGCAGGGCAAGCTCAAGTACCGCAACGACGGAGAGCGGGTGCGCGCCGAGAAGATGGGGATCAAGGACCACGATCGCGTCTACCAGCTCACCGACCTCGCAGAGGGCGACGTGATGTTCGCCGCCACCGGCGTCACCGACGGGGCGTTCCTCCGCGGCGTGCACTTCTTCGGCGGCGGCGCGACCACCGAGTCGGTGGTGATGCGCTCGAAGTCGGGCACCACGCGGATCGTCGATGCGCGCCATCACTTCGACCGCAAGCCGAACTACTCGTGGCTCGATTCCTAGCGCAGCCGACCGCCGACCGCCTGCCGCCGACGGTTTCCGGATGTCGATCTCGCCAGGCTGCCGCTGCCGCCCGGTCCACCGGGGCGAGGCCGTCGACGCGGCGGCGCTGAACGGGGCCACCCTGGCGCGGATCCCCTCCTACCTGAAGGAGCCGCGCGAGGTCGATTGCCTGATCGTCCCCGGCTACACGCCCCGCTTCGGCTGGCCCGCGGGCCGCCTCCATCCCAAGGCCGCCCGTCGCTGCGCGGCGGCGGTCGCCGACCTCGCCGCGGGGATCGCGCCGCTGGCGATCGTCTCCGGGGGGGCGGTCCACAACCCCGACAACGAGGCGCTGCTGATGCGCGAGGAGCTGCTCGCCGCCGGCGTCCCCGGCGAGCGGATCCTCGTCGAGCCGTGCGCTCGCCACACCACCACCAACCTGCGCAACGCGGGCCGGATCATGCTGGCCCACGACCTGCGGATCGCCTGGGTCGTGACCAGCGACGCAACCTACGAATCGCTCCATCACTGGATAGCGCATCGCTTCATCGAACAGGCGTATTATCTCGGTTACCCCCGTCTTTCCACGTTCCATTGGCGCTGCCGGCGCCAGCTCGGCTTCACCGTCGGAAAACTCGACTGGGCCCACGCTTTCCACGTGCGCTTCGTCCCCTCGCCGGACTGCGGACGTGAGTCGCCGCGCCCCACCCGGGAGGGCGATCCGTGAGTTGGATTACACACCTTTTTCCACGCCGATCCCCCGACGATGCTACTCTTCACCCGTGTCCAACGCGGCCGACGCGGATTTCGGAGCACTGATCGAGCACCTGCCGGACAACATCATCGTCCACCGGCACGGAAAAATCGTCTACGTCAACACCGCCACCCTCGATTACCTTGGCTACCAGAGCGCCGAGGACCTGATCGGCCGCCCCGTCCGCGAGATCATCCACGCGGAGGATCGCGAGGGCGTCACGGCGCGGCTCCAGGCGATCACCGATGTCACCCGTCCCACGCCGCCGCGCGAACAGCGGCTGATACACCGCAGCGGCAGCGTCGTCACCGCCGAGTTCATCTCGCGGATGGTGGAGTTCGGTGGGGAGCCCGCAGTGCTCGCCGTGGCGCGCGACATCACCGAGCGCAAGCAGATGCAGTCGCGGCTGATGCTGACCGATCGGATGGCGTCGGTGGGCACGCTCGCCGCCGGCGTCGCGCACGAGATCAACAACCCGCTCGCCTACGTGATCGCCAACCTGAGCTTCGTCTCGGAGGAGGTCGCGACCATCGCCCACGAGTGGCGCAACGAGTTGGTGCTCGCGAACCGCATGGCCGAGCTCGAGGCGACGCTGCGTGACGCGCGCGAGGGCGCCGAGCGCGTGCGGCAGATCGTCCGCGAGCTGAAGGCCTTCTCGCGCCCCGACGAGGACCGGCGCGGTCCGGTCGACGTGCGGCGGGTGCTCGAGTCGGCGATCAACATGACCTGGAACGAGATCCGCCACCGCGCGCGGTTGATCAAGAACTACGGGGAGATCCCGCAGGTCGAGGCCAACGAGTCGCGGCTCGGGCAGGCGTTCCTCAACCTGCTGATCAACGCCGCGCAGTCGATCCCCGAGGGCAAGGCCGACAAGAACACCATCCGGATCACCACTCGCCTCGACGGCGCGAGCGGGCGCGTGGTGGTCGAGGTGCGCGACACCGGAGTGGGGATCGCCCCCGACGTGCTGGCGCGGATCTTCGATCCCTTCTTCACCACCAAGCCGCTCGGCGTCGGCACCGGGCTCGGCCTGTCGATCTGCCACGGGATCGTCACCGGCTTCGGCGGCGAGATCGGGGTGGAGAGCGAGCTCGGCAAGGGGAGCGTCTTCCGCGTGACGCTCCTGGCAGCGAAGAGCGAGACCAGCGACGTGAGGCAGCCGGCGCTGACTCCGGCGACCGGGCGGCGCGGGGCGATCCTGGTGGTCGACGACGAGCCGATGATCGGGACCGCGGTGCGGCGGGCGCTCGGGTCGGAGCACGAGGTGACCGCGGTGGCCAGCGCGCGCGAGGCGATCGACGAGGTGATCGGCGGCAAGCGCTACGACATCATCCTGTGTGACCTGATGATGCCGGAGATGACCGGGATGGATCTCCACGACGAGTTCAGCCGCATCGCGCCCGATCAGGTCGACCAGCTGATCTTCGTCACAGGCGGCGCCTTCACCGCGCGGGCCCGCGACTTCCTCGACGCGGTGCCGAACCAGCGGATCGAGAAGCCCTTCGACATGAAGAGCCTGCGCGCGCTGATCCGCGACCGCCTGCGCTAGTGTCC
>SHYY01000241.1 GCA_009692555.1 Myxococcales bacterium | reverse complement strand
GAGGGGCCGGTGACGCTCGCGTCGCAGCTCCACCACGCGCTCGGCGATCTGCTGGCGAAGTACCCCGGCGCGCTGCTCTTCGGGGAGGACGTGGCGCGCAAGGGGGGGGTCTACGGGGTGACGCGCGGCCTGCAAGCGCGGGCGGGCGCAGCGCGGGTCTTCGACACCCTCCTCGACGAGCAGTCGATCCTCGGCTTCGCGCTCGGCGCGGGCCAGCTCGGCCTCCTCCCGATCCCGGAGATCCAGTACCTCGCCTACCTCCACAACGCCGAGGACCAGCTCCGCGGCGAGGCGGCCACGCTGCAGTTCTTCTCGTCGGGCGGCTTCAGGAACCCGATGGTGCTGCGGATCGCCGCCTACGGGTACCAGAAGGGCTTTGGCGGCCACTTCCACAACGACAACTCGATCGCCGTGCTGCGCGATATCCCGGGGCTGGTGATCGCCTCCCCGTCGCGGGGCGACGACGCCGCCGCCATGCTCCGCACCTGCGCCGCCGCCGCCCGCATCGACGGTGCGGTGTGCGTGTTCCTCGAGCCGATCGCGCTCTACAGCACGCGCGATCTCCACGCGCCGGGCGACGGCGGCTGGCTCTTCCCCTACCGCTGCGATGGGGAGCACGTCCCGATCGGCCGCGCGCGCACAACCGGCGAGGGGCGCGATCTGCTGCTCGTCTCATTCGCCAATGGCATCCCGATGTGCCTGCGCGTGGCGAAGCGGCTGGCCGCCTCGGGGATCGCCTGCCGGGTGCTCGATCTCCGCTGGATCGCGCCGCTCCCGGTCGAGGATCTGCTGCGCGAGGCGGCGCTCACCTCGCGGGTGCTGGTGGTCGACGAGACGCGGCGATCGGGTGGGGTCTCGGAGGGGATCCTGGCCGCGCTGGTCGACGGTGGATTCGCCGGGACGATGCGCCGGGTGACCAGCCGGGACAGCTTCATCCCGCTCGGCCCGGCGGCGCACCACATCCTGCTCGGGGAGGAGGAGATCGAGGCCGCGGCGCGGGCGCTGTGCGTCGGCGCGATGGGGTGAGGAACCGCACCCCGGTGGATGGAACGGGCAATCGACGGATCGCAAGACGGCCCAAGACGGCCACTTTGGTTTGCGCGTCGGTTGGAGGCGGACTATGATCTGCCCCGACGGTCGGGTGTCCGTGGCCAAGCCGCGAACCACGGATTCCCAGCGTTCCTTGATCCAAGAATCCGACGGGCGATGAGCGGGCGCGGGGCCGGCCGGAGGAGCGGACGGACTTCGCGGCTCATCGACTCGCCGGCGCAGCAACCTGCGCTTGATCCGGCGTGACCTGATGGTCCGCCAAGGAGGGTGCGTTGAGTCGACTACTGGCCTACATCGCGAACGATCCGCAGCGGGTGCAGTGCGTGCTGCACCCGGGGCGAAAGCTGCTCGTCACCGAGCCGGCGGGGCCGCGGCCCAGCGACGGGTGGGGGATCGGCTTCTACCAGGGCGGCGAGGTGCTGCTGCGGCGCCGTCCGAAGCCGCCGGATGGGCCGGTGGACTTCTACGAGGTGGCCGCCGACCTCAGGACCGACGTGCTGATCGGTCACGTCCGGTCGGGCACCGTCGGAGCGGCGAAGAACGAGAACACCCACCCCTTTCGCTTCCGGAGCTGGCTGTTCGCCCATCGCGGGACGATCAACCACTTTGATCGCCTGCAGGGAGATCTCCTCGCCTCGGTGCCCGACTTCCTGCGCCGCAACATCCGCGGGCAGACCGACTCGGAGCACCTCTTCCACCTCTTCCTGGCGTTCCTCCACGACGCGGGGAAGCTGGATGATGTGATGATCCCGCCGCTCGAGGCGGCGCGGGCGCTCTCGGGCGCGCTGGCCCTGGTCGCCCGGCTGGGCGCGGCAGCGGGCGCTTCCCCGTCGGTGCTGGACGTCGCCCTGACCAACGGGCGGATCCTCCTCTGCACGCGCCGCGGCGCGCCGCTGCATCTTTACCGCGTCAACGGCGTGCACGACTGCCCGGTGTGCCGCGAGCAGTCGACCGGGATCGAGGCCCGCACCGGAAGGCCCCGCCACACCGATCACGATCACCTGCGGGGGGTGGTGATGGTCGCCGATGCGCGCGGCCCGGTCGACCCGCCGTGGGAGGAGATCCCCGAGGGGCACGTGGTGGCGGTGAGCCACGAGCTCGAGGTGTCGATCACTCCGCTCGAATCGGCGACGCTCTAGATCTCTCGATTGAGGACGGGCGGCGCGCCGAAGCGCTCGCTGAACGCCGCGAGGGCGGCGGCGATCGTTTCCGACGGGCGGCGGCCAGGATCGGGCGCGGCGAAGCGCACGAACAGCCGGGCCAGATCGCCCGGATCGAGCCCTTCCCGAAGAGCCGCGACTGCATTGGCCAGCTGTTCGTCGTCAGCGCCGTAGCAGGCCATCGCGCTCCTCCCGGTCGGGTAGGCGACGAGACCGTCGGACCCCTGGCCGTAGCGCGCCTGGAAGAGCCCCGGTCCGGCGGGCGCCACCGCGTCGGCGAGCGGAATCCAGCGGCCGTAGGTCATCGCACCCCCGACTCGTCCCTAGAAGCGGCCCTCGAGGCCGAGGGAGAGGACGTCGGCGGCGACGACGTAGGTGCCGTTGCCGACGGGGACGGGGGCCGACGGGTAGATCGGGTTGAGCTGGTAGGAGCGGCTGGTGGTGACGACGCGGTCGCCCTGGAAGAAGTGGCCGTAGGCGGCGTCGATGCGGATCGGACCGAGGCGCACCGCGACGCCGAGCGCGAGCAGGTGCTTGTTGCCGTCGGGGGTGAGGACGCTCAGGGTCTCGTCGGGCATCGACGAGGACTCGAAGAGGTAGCCGGCGCGGAGCGTCAGGCGCTTCGGGAGGACGTCGTACTCGCCGCCGATGTGGGCCGCGAACACCCCCTGCATCGAGCGGTCGATCTCCAGCGGGCGCAGGTCATAGCGGCCGATCCCGACGACGTGATCGATGTAGACCCCCTGGGGGACGATCCGGATCTTGTCCTGCATCTGCCACATCTCGTAGTCGGCGCCCACCTCGATCCGGAGCTGCCTGGTCGGGCGCACCTCCACCCCGACCCGGAACACCGCGGGCAGGTTCAGGTCGAGCTTGACCTTGTCCCCCACCACCTCCGCGCCGTCGAACTGCGGGTCGGGCGGCAGGCGGGTGCGCAGCGTGCCCTCGGCGCGGACCCAGTAGGGGAGCTGCCCCGACGCGCCGATCCGGAACTTCGGGTGGACGTAGAGCAACCCGACGTTGCCCGAGGGCGTGAAGGGGGCGTGGGCCTTGGCCTGGGTGATCGCGTCGAAGCTCGGGTCCTCGGGGGCGCAGTTGACCTGGGTGCAACTCGAGAGGGCGACGGTGTTGTTGATGCTGAAGTACATGTTCTGGAAGCCGCCGCCGAAGTAGAGCTCGGGCGTGATCCGGATCGAGACGGCCAGCTCGGCGACCAGGATCGCGGTGCCGTCGAGCGAGATCAGCGAGTAGCGCTGTGGGCCGGTCTCGGGGTAGCGCGTGATCGCGGCCGAGGGGGCCCAGGCGGCGAAGGCGAGGGTGACCCGTCTGGCGAGGAACTCGGGGCGCCAGGAGACGCCGAGGAAAGGCAGGGGGAGGAGGGCGTTGTCGGAGTCGATCCCGGGCTGGGTCACGCCGCCCGCGTCGAGGTGGGCGTAGTTGACCCGCTGGAAGAGCAGGCCGAGGTCGAGCATCGCCGAGCCGTGGCCGGTGCCGGCGAGCCCGGCCGGGTTGTAGTAGATCGCCTCGAGGTCGTCGGCGCCCGCGACGTACGAGCCGGCGCGACCGAGCGCGCGCGGGCCTCGGGCGGGGAGGAACATGCCCCCGGCATGAGCCACGGAGGTCGCCAGGGCGGCGGGGAGGACGATCGCCACGAAGGCGATCAGGATCAGGAATTTTCTCATGGGCGGGAGTGCTAGGGCTGGACTTCGGGCTGGTAGCTGCGGTTCTTGACGATGTTCACGAAGTGGATGAAGCCACGCTGCTCGTCCACCAAAAACTCATGGATATTGTTGAAGATTGCCTTGTAGTCATCGGGGACGTAGTCGCCGCCCGCGCCGGGCGTGGCGCGGTCGACCTCGGCGATCGCATCGGCGACCTCCGAGGCGGGTGAGATCCGGCTCGGCGTATCCTGGAAGAGGTTCCGCAGCACCGTGATCAGGGTGCAGTTTTTGCCCTTCTCGGCGCCCTTCGGGCAGTTGGGATCGAGCCTGCGGGCGCGGCGGAGGAAGCGCAGCTGGTTCTCGACCGCGCCTGCGTCCGGCCCATCGACAGCGATCGCGCTCCCCACCGCGCGGGCGATCGGCACCACGTCCGGGTCGTCGAGGAAGAGCTGGAACTGATCGGCCAGCACGGTGAGCGAGGTGGTGAAGGAGGCCTCGTTCTTCGGGTTGACGAGGTAGTTGAGGAGCGCGTAGAGGGCGTCCCTCGCGGGGGCGTTCTTCTCCAGCTGCGCCACCAGATCGGCCAGGGCGGCGAAGATCGGGCTCTCGACCACGTCGGATACGTCGGCGGTGAGCTGCTTGTGGACCCACTTGGCGCGGTCGCCGGCGGAGGAGTGGGCGGCGAGGCGGGAGAGCAGGAAGTCAATCAGGACCACGGTGATGCCGTGGAAGCGGCGGTTCTTCATCTGGTACTGGCCGCCCATGTTTTCGATGGTGAGGGACTGATCGATCAGGGTGGTGGTGGCGCGGTTCCAGGCGTCGCGGTGCTCGGCGTCGGTCCCGGCGATGGCGGCGCGGCGGCGGGCGTAGGCGTCGGCCAGCAGGTAGTAGGGGGTCACGCGCGGGCCGGGCTTGCCGTCGCTGCGGACGGTGGCGGTCTTGCCACTGCGATAGGCCAGCTCGCCCGGGGCGGCGGACGGATCGAAGAGGTAGCTGAAGGTCTTCACCAGCGCCGGGCGGGCCGGCGGCGTGGCGGCGGTGCCGTCGAGGGTCATGGTGCGCAGCGTCGGGGAGAGGCCGATCAGCGCCGGGATGAGGTCGCCTACGCCCATCACCTCGCCGGTGAGGCGCTCGTAGGAGACGATGTTGCTGCCGGCGGAGTAGCGCGGCTTGTCGGGATCTTTTGACTGGTAGATCTGGCCGAAGTAGGCCGATTTGGGCGAGCCCCAGTGGGCGTGCAGGACGCCGATCATGTCGAGGAAGATCTTGAGGGCGTTCTTGCGCTGGTTGCAGTTGCCGTTGCCGTCGCGGCCGGTGCACTCGTCGTGCTTCGCGAAGGCGTTCATGATCGGGCGCATCGCGTCGTAGAAGGTGTCGCCCTTGAAGGGCGACGGGTTGTTCGGGTAGGTCTGCTCCCAGGCGAAGATCGACTCGTTGTGGACGTCGAGGAAGCGATCGCCGTCGACGCACTTGATCGGGTCGGTGGAGTCCTTCATGAAGGCCGACTGGTGCGCGGGGTCGAGGAACAGGGAGCGCGCCGCGGCGGGCGAGGTGGGGAAGCGGGTGAAGCCGCTGATGCCGGTGAGCTGCTCGATCAGGAGGTCGCCGACGCCGCTGTCGAACACCAGCGCCTTCATCCCGGGGTCGGTGATGTTCTCGCGGAAGGAGCCGGTGTTGCGCGTCTCGGGGCGGCTCTTGTCGTCGATCAGGCCCTTGTCGGCCATCGACATGGCGAAGAACAGGCCGAGGTCGGGGATGCGGAACATCTCGCACTTCTTGAAGGTGCCGGGGAGGCTGATCAGGCCGAAGAGGTTGGCCTTGGCGCCGTCCCTGTTGCAGAACTCGGCGCCGTTGGCGTCGCGGATGAGGTGCAGCATCCGCTGCATGACCGAGCGGTTCCAGTCGCTGTCGGGCGCGGAGTAGTCGACCGGCGTGTCGAACTTGGTGCTGTCCACCTTCTGGCTGTTCTGGTTGAGCGGGAAGCGGTCCTTCATGATCAGCTGGCGGGCGAGCATGGGGGCCATGCCCTTGACGTGCGGGTCCTCGAGCGCGTTCATGAGGTCCTCGGCGAGCCCGGGGACGCGCAGGATGCGGACGATGATCGGCATCAGGTCGTCGTAGAAGCCGGAGGCGGCGGGGACCTGCGCCTCGGGGTGCTTCTTGCCGCGCTCGTTGGAGTCGAAGACGGCGTCGATCGTCCGGGTGGCGCCGCTCTCGTACTTGGTGAGGAGGGTGCGGGTGGCGAGCAGGATGTCGCCGGCGTTGGGGTCGCCGAGGATCTGGATGAAGGCATGGGCGAGATCGAGGACGGCGGACTCCTCGGTGGCGAAGCCGCTGTACTTGAGGATCGAGGTCTTGCCATCCTTTCCGTCGGTGTAGTTCTGCTCCTTGGGGACGCGCGGGCCGAGCAGGGCGGTCATGCCGTGGATCAGGCCGAGGGCGTTGTCCTTGGTGGGATCAAGGAGGACGGTGGACTCGCGGGCGGCGGCGGCGAGGAAGGTGGGCTCGAGGTCGAGGTAGCTGAAGACGACCTTGCCCTTGTCGTCGACCACGCGGCCCTGGGCGTCGCGCTTGGCCTGATCGCCCGGGCGGGTGAAGGGGGTGCCGAGGGTGAGCGGGACGCCGCTGCCGCCGCGGAAGCGACCGGTGGAGTCGACGTCGGCGAGGCCGTCGCCGTTGTTGTCGACGAACGGCGCGGGGAGCTTGCCAGTGACGGGATCGAGCGGGATGGCGGCGACGCCGCGCCAGTCGCGCCGGGTGAGGAGCTTCGGGGTTCCGGCGCCAAAGTCGGGGTGGGTGCTGAAGAGGAGATCGAGGGCGAGCTTGAGGGTGCGCCCCGGGCTGGCCGGCTGGGCGAGCGGGACGGCGCTCCGCATGTCCTTGGAAATTGCGGCCAGCAGCGACGAGAACTCGGGGGTGGCGCGGTCGTCCTTGTCGAGAAAGAGGTCGAGGCTCTTGACCAGGAAGTCGTCGAGGGCGGGGTACTCGATGAAGGTGCGGATGAGGTCGGCGCTGGCGAGCGGGCGGTAGCCTTCGCGACCGCCGAAGTGGCTGAGCGCTTCGAGGAACTTGCTGTCGTCGCGCAGCGTGGCGAGGAGGGTGGCGGTGCGGCGGAGCATCTCCTCCATGGTGCCGTCGTCGGCGAGCAGGACGATGGCCTCCAGGAAGCTTTCGAGCGGGGCGAGGAACTCCTTCGGAAGGATGCGGTCGACGGCGGCGACGATGCGGGCGCGCTGGCCCTGGATCGCCTTGACCTTCGCGGGGGCGTCGGGCTGGGCGGCGATGTTCGACCAGCAGACGGCGCGGTAGGTCTCGCCGGTGACATCGACGGTGGCGCGGAGGCCGGTGGCCTGCTCCTCGAGCTGGCCGGTGTAGGCGACGCGCTGGCAGCCCTCGCCGTAGAGGGTCTCGCCGAAGGTGCCGCGCATCGGGACGACGCGCGTGGTGTCGAGGTCGGGGACGCAGGCGGCTGCGAGTGAGGCGAGGGCCAGAGCGACCCACGATGCGACTGCTGTGCGACGGTACATCATCCCGCTCTTGCCCATGGTGACGGGGCCAGTACCATGGTCGCGCGGGGGAGTGCAATGATCAACTGGCGCACGGGTGCTTAACGGAGAATGGGGTCCCTCCGCTCACGGAGTCGTAGTCGTAGTCGTGGTCGATTCAGGGGCACTCGCGCGCGGGGGATCACCTCTCCGGCACATGCGCGCGAGCATCTCCACGATGCGGGTCAGCAACTCCATGGCCTGTCGCGGAGTGTCTTCCAAGGCGAGTTGCAGGACCGCAAAGGCATCCACGATCGCCTTGCACTCCATCGCGGAGCCCCGGGCGATGCCGTAGAAGCGGGCGCCATCCGGCGCTCCGAACCGGCCCGCTCCCTCGGCGATGT
>SHYY01000035.1 GCA_009692555.1 Myxococcales bacterium | reverse complement strand
CGGGCGCTCGTCGCGATCTGCGACGCAAGGGCGAGGAGCTCGATGGCGCGGCGATAGACGTCGAGCTTCTGGTAGCCCAGCAGTGGCATCCTCCTTTGTGGCCAGGGGGGTCGGTTGGCAGGAGGAATTTGTTGCGGGAGGAAGTTCGATTGCCGTCGCCGCGGACGGGACGACTACGACTACGACTACGACTACGACTACGTGACGAGCAAGAGCCAGCAAGAGGGCCCTCTCCGCTGTTAAGCACCCCGCTTGCTGGAGTGCTTGACGGCGGAAGGGGTCACCTCACGCGAGCATGGCGCCCGTCGAGCTTACGCAAGCGCCCGTCGAGCTTACGAAAGCGCTCGTCGAGCTTACGAAAGCGCCCGTCGACCTTACGAAAGCGCCCGTCGAGCTTACGCAAGCGCTCGTGGTGCTTGCGAGGGTGCCCGCGACCCTACGAAACCGCGAGGCGACCTTACGAAAGCGCCAGGCGGGCCTACGGAGGCGCCTGCGACCTTACGAAAGCCCTCGACAGGGTTACGAAGGACTGGCGCTACCCGGGGGGCCGTCCGGGAGGCGTTCCCGTTGCCGCGATCTACTTCGCCGGTTTCCCCAGCACCGCCGAGAGCTCCTCGTAGATGTAGATCGCCGAGCGGGTCGCCTTCACCAGATCGCCGAGGTGCACCGACTCGTTCTCGCTGTGCGCGTTGGTGTAGGGATCCTCGACGCCGATCAGCAGCGCCGGCACCCCGCCGAGCTCGGTGGCGAACGGCTCGACGAACGGGATCGATCCGCCGCACCCCATGAATACCGCCTTGTGATCGTAGCCCTTCTCGAGCGCGCGCTTGGCGGCCTGAAAGGCCGGGTGCGAGGGATCGGTGTACCACCAGCCGGCCGCGCCATCGAGCTGCACCTCGACGTGGACGCCCCACGGCGCGCTCTTCTTGAAGTGCTCGGTCAAGAGTCGCACCGTCTCCTCGCGATCCATGTCGGGGACGAGGCGGACGCCGACGCGGGCCCAGGCGCTCTCGTTGATGATGTTGCGCGCGTCCTTGCGCGAAGAGGCCTGGATGGCGTTGACCGCCAGCGACGGCTGGCGCCAGTTCTGCTCCCACGGGGGGCGCCCGCCGAGCAGCTCCACGCCCTCGAGGAGACCGGCCTGCTTGCGGAACTGCTCGTCGTCGGTGGGCAGGGCGCGGATATCGGCGCGCTCCGCGTCGGTGAGCGGCCTCACGCGGTCGCACATCCCGGGGATGGCGATCGATCCATCGGGGTTGGAGGCCGCGGCGATCATCCGGCACAGCGCCAGCGTCGGATCGGGCACCGGCCCGCCCCACATCCCGCTGTGCAGCGACTGGGCGAGCGCGCGCACCTCGACGGTGATCACCACGATCCCGCGCAGCGCGGTGGTGATCGACGGGAGGCCGGTCTCGAAGTTTCCGGTATCGGTGAGGACGATCGCATCGGCCTGCACGAGGTGCTTGTAGGTGCGCAGGAACTCGCCGAGGTGATCGCTGCCCGCCTCCTCCTCGCCCTCGACAATGATCTTGAGGTTGACCGGCGGCTCGCCGGCTTTTAGCCACGCCTGCAGCGCCGCGGTGTGGACGACGATCCCGGCCTTGTCGTCGGCGGCGCCGCGCCCGTAGAGCCGGCCGTCCGTGCCCATCGTCGGCTCGAAGGGTGGCGTGCGCCACTTCGCCTCCTCGCCCGCCGGCTGCACGTCGTGATGCGCGTAGAGCAGCACCGTCGGGCGCCCATTGGCGCGCAGCCACTCGCCGAACACGTAGGGGTGCGCGCCCGGCACCTCGAGCAGCCGGACGTTCTCGAAGCCACGCGCGGTGAGGAGGCGCGCGGTCGCCTCGGCGCTCTCCCGCACCCGCGCCGCGTCGAAGCCGGGGAACGAGACGCTCGGGATCCGCACCAGCGTCTTCAGGTCCTCGAGCTGCTCTTCCGTCGCCGACTCGTACCGCGCGATCGCCTGCTCCGACGTGGCCATGGGCTCCTCCTCGATTTGCGGAGGGCCAACCTACACCAGCGCGCGCCCGATTTCGAGGTCAGCGCGAGACGGCGGCGCGCGGGCGGCGCCAGGCGGCCCACAGGCCGGCGGCGAGGAGAACCAGCGAGATCGCGGCGAGCAGCGTGCCCCAGGCGAGGTGGTGGCCGCCGAGGGCGCGGGCGACGTTGGCGACGTCGGAGGGGCGATCGACGCCCCCCACCTTCGCGCCAGCGGTGAACAGGTAGTCGATGCGGGTGACGGTGTCGAGCGCGAGCAGGACGCCGAGGAACTGCGCGAACAGCAGGCGGCCGTCGCGCCCCCCGAAGCGCGCCACCGCGGCGACAAGGAGCGAAAGCGGCACCATCGACAGCCAGCCGGCGCTGGAGCGCACCCAGACGGCGAGGGACAGCGCCAGCGCGCCCGCCAGCAGCCACAGGAGCACCCTGGCGCGGCGCGGACCCCGGCCGAGGGTGAGCAGCGCCGCACCGACGAGCGGCGGGGCGAGGAGGCCACCCATCGACACCAGCGCCTCGCGCACGCCGGGCTGCGAACTGCAGTGCGCCAGCCCCGAGGCGTCGCCGAAGATTTCCAGCTTCTCGAAGCTCCCACCGACGAGGATCGCGGTGAGCCCGTGGCCCATCTCGTGGACCCAGGTGGCGAGCAGCGTGAACGGGTAGAGGATCAGCCGGCCGAAGGGAACCAGGCGCTCGAGGGCGATCACGGCGATCGCAGTGACGAGCAGCGCCGCGCGTGGGGTGGTCGGAGCGTCGGAGTCGTCGGGCGGCGTGGGCTCGGACATCGCAGAAGTATACGGCGCACGCGCGCCGGTTCCGCCGTTTCATCGGATCGCGGGACGGGGAGAACTTTCGCGCCTGACGAGCGTCTGATCCCCCGTGGCGGCGCCGCACATCGGGATCGCTCTGCTGCTCGCCCTCGCGGCCAGTGCCGCCGCGGCCGACGGGATTCCCGCGCTGCCCGGCCCCGGCTCGCGCCCCCGCGCCCCCCTGGTGCGCGGCCTCGGCAAGGTCACCTCCAGCGCCTCCTGCGTCGGCTGTCACCAGGAGATCGCCGCCGAGTGGCGCTCATCGCTGCACCGCCGGGCGTGGATCGATCCGGTGTTCCAGCAGGCCTACCGCGTCGAGCCGATGGCCTTCTGCCGGGGCTGCCACGCGCCCGAGAGCGACCCCGCCGCGCCGCCCACCTCGACCGCCCGCCACGAGGGCGTCGGCTGCACGACGTGCCATGTCCAGGCCGATCACGTCGTCGGCGCCCGCCCCGCGTCGGCCGATGCGCTGCACCCGGTGCTCGCCGATCCGCGCCTCGCCACGCCGGCCGCCTGCGCATCCTGCCACCAGTTCGATTTCCCGGCCGAGGCCCACCAGCGCGTGGTCGAGTCGATGCAGGACACCGTCGCCGAGCACGCCCGATCGAGCGCCGCGGCCACCCCCTGCCAGAAGTGCCACATGCCGGAGGTCGCCACCGCCGCCGGGCGCCACCGCAGCCACGCCTTCGCGGTGATCTCCGACCCCACGATGATCCGCCGCGCGGTTCACGTCACCGCCCTGCGCATCGACGCCTCGCGGATCGCGGTGACCCTCACCCCGGCGGAGGTCGGCCACGCGTTTCCGACCGGCGATATGTTCCGGCGCCTCGAGGTGCGGGCCGAGTTGCTGCGCGGGCTTGGCACGGTGGCAGCACCCGATCGGCGGCGCGCACCGTCGGTGGAGCTGGCGCGCTCCTTCCGCGACCTGCCGCGCGATCCCAATGGCGGTGACCTCACACCCGAGCGCGTCCAGGCGAAGGACACCCGCGTCCCGCCGCCCGGCACCGGCCCCGCACCGACGGTGGTGCTGACGCTGCCGGTCCCCGCGCCCGAGACCGCCGTGCGCTGGCGGGTGGTCTACCAGCGGATGAGCACCCCGATGGCGGGGGCCTTTCGGGTCAATCAGGTGCTCGACGAGATCGTCGTGGCCGAGGGGATCCTCCCCGCGCTCGCGACGGCGATGGCAGACAAGGGAGAACAGCGATGGTAACCGTTCCCGGGGAATGCATGAGTCAGAGTGGAGTCAAGTTTTCCGCCCGCGACGAGAACTCGAACTCACGGGCTCGCCGCGTCCGGAAAACTCGCGCGGGAAGCGCGCGGTGGGGGGAGGCTCGGCGAGCTTCGCTCGTCGAAGGGGGACGGGAACGTCCCCCTGTGAAAGGAGAACAGCGATGAACAGGCGGAACCGGACGATCCTCATGGCGGCGGGGCTGGCGCTGGCAGCGAGCGGAGGCGGGCGCGCCGCGGCCTCGCGCGAAGGCGCTTCGACCTTCCCCAAGCTGTTCGACGACCCGGCGATCACCGCGCCCGAAGACGCCAAGGCGCGTCAGGCGGTGGAGAAGCTGGCGCGCGAGTGCACCTACTCGATGTACTCGCGGATCGGGCCGTCGCCCGAGGTGGTGGAGAGGTGCGACCGGGCGGAGAAGAATGCCATCTCCCGCGGGCCCGACGCCGCGCGCGCCGCGCTGGTCCTGCTCGATCGCGCCAGCACCGGCATGACCGTGCGCTGGCGTCTCTACGACGTGGTCGCGCGGGCCGGCGATATCGCCCTCCTCGCGCCGCTGGTGGCGGGCCTCGAGCGCGCCGCCCGCCCCGACGCGGGGCCGCGCAGCGACGACCGTCACCTGATCGGGACCGTCCTGCAGCGGATCTCCTACGCGAGCGTGGGCGAGCGCGCGCCCTGGGTGCAAGGCGACGGTGAGGTGGCGCCCGCCGAGTGGCGATCGTGGCTCGACCGGAACCAGGGAAAGGCGCGCTCGCAGCTGCTCGCCGAGCGGATCGGCGCGGCGCGATCGCAGGTCGCCGTCCCCGACCTCGCCGCCGCCTTCACCGGCGCACGCTTCCTGGCGGAGCTTCCGGCGACGCAGGAGGAGGGACGGGCAGCGCTCCAGGGCCTCCTGGCGCGCCCGGATCTCGAGCCACGGCAATCGAACTCGATCCAGCACGCGCTCGACGCGCTCCCCAAGGCCGATCAGGCGGTGGCGGCGAAGGGCACCCCGCGCGTCTAACTTCTCGTTCCCGTTCCCGTTCCCGCTGCCGCTGCCGTCGCCGGCGAGGTGGTAGACTCGCGGGCAGGGCCGGTGCAAGCCGGCTCTCCTCAAGAAGTCTTCGATGAGCCTGCGTCTTCTCTCTCACCTCCTCGCCGTGCTGATCCTCGCCGGGTGCGGAAACCCGGCGGCGCTCATCCCCGCCGACCTCTCGGTGGCCCCTGCCGCCCCGCGACCTCGCGAAGCCAGGCTGCATCGACGACCAGCTGTGCGGGGGCGCCACCCCGAAGTGCGACGTCAAGACCGGACAGTGCGTCGCCTGCGTGGGCGACACCGGCTGCGCCGGCGGCCAGGTGTGCCAGAACGGCAAATGCGCCCCCGGCTGCTCGGTGGCGCACCTCGACTGCGGCGACGCCGGCGTGTGCGATGTCGACGCCGGAGTGTGCCGCTCCTGCGCCAAGGACGACGACTGCCTCGATCCCGCCAAGCCCGCCTGCGAGGTCCAGGCCCGCCTCTGCGTCCCCTGCCAGCCCGGCGGCAAGGGCTGCGGCGCCGGGAAATACTGCGAGAAAAACGGGAAATCCGGCGCCTGGACCTGCCTCGACGGCTGCGACGGCGACGACGACTGCACCGGTGACGGCGGGATCGGCGGCGGCCTGTGCTGCAACCACGTCTGCGTCGCCGGGGCCAGCGACAGCGCGAACTGCGGTGCCTGCGGCAAGCTGTGCGACGGGATGAAGGGCTGCGGCGGCGGCGTCTGCGTCGACACGATGGGCGACGTCAACCACTGCGGCGGCTGCGGCAAGCCCTGCCAGGTGCCGAACGGCACGCCCGGCTGCGCGATGGGCAAATGCACCGTCGCCAAGTGAGAGGACGTCTACCACGCCACCGAGATCTGCCAGTCCCTCGGCTACAGCAAGCTCGGCACCTACGGCGGCACAACGTGTGCCGCTACTGCGCGGGCGGCGGCTGCAACGGCGCGAGCACGGTGAAGTTCGATAACGGCGGGAACAACGGCGTCGGTCAGTGGGGCCAGAAGCTGGCGATCACCGTCTGGTGGCAGTGCCTGAAGTAGCGGAAGGGGGGGCGGCGCGACGGAACGGAAGCGTGCCTATTCGTTCGGGCTGACCTCGTAGAGGCCGCTGCCGCCGCGAAGGCTGCGGTCGACCCCCACCGTCGCGCCGCGCTGGAAGGTAGCGAAGACGAACCCGTCGCAGTCCTGGTCGCCCTGGGCCTGGGCGATCCATTGATCGCCCACCACCGCACCCGTGCCGCCGACGCGCTGGCTGCGGTAGTGGTAGATGTGGGGGTCGTCGATGGCGAAGTTCAGCTCCTGCCACCCCTGGACGGTCCACTGGGTCGAGTTGGGCTGGCACTTGCCGCCCGGTTGAAGGCAGCACCTCGTCGCCCCCGGGAACACCGGAGTGGGTCCCGCGTTCCCCGAGAAGTTCTTCGCCAGGAGGTTCCCGTTCGCATCCGCGTGCTCGGCGCCGTAGTAGGCCACCGCCGAGTCGAACAGCTTGCGGATGTTCAGCGCCGCCTCGGAGGTTTTCGACCGCCGGATGTACCTGACGAACGACGGGATGGCGATCGACGCCAGGACGCCGACGATCGCGACGACGATCATCAACTCGACCAGGCTGAAACCACGCGCGATTTTTCGGTCCATCGGGGCCTCCCTCTGTTGTCAGGAGAATTGCAAATATTTTCCCTATTGATCCCTACACCCGACCCTCGGCAGCTGTCAATCGTTCCCGCGCGTCGGGGTGCTTGAACGGAGATGGGGGTCCCTCCGCTCACGTAGTCGTAGTCGTAGTCGTAGTCGTCGCTCCGCAGTGGAGGCGTTCCACACCATCCGCGACCCGGCGGGAGCGACCCTCTCGACGCGCCCGGCAGGAGCCCGGACGACGGCCCGGCGCGCCAGATCCGCCGCCTGGGCGCCGAGCGCCTGGGGATCGAGCTGGAGCGCGAACAGAGCCCCCGCGCGCACGTCAGCGGCCGACACCCCGACCACGATGCAGCGCCGCTGGAAGCCGAGCTGCAGCGCGCAGCGCCTCGGCGGCGCCCTCCACGGTCCCGACCACCAGCTCGATCCCGTGCCCCTTCGCCGCCGCCCGCAGCTCCTCGACGAAGGCGCCGCTCTCCGACCGCGAGGCCTGGGTCCACAGGCGGCACGGTCCCGGGCAGAGCCGGCGCAGCGCCCCGAGCGTCGTTGCCGGCACCACATGGAGGTCGATCCCGAGGAGCGGGTGCTCTCCCTGCTGGCGGACCATCGCCGCCGCGTCGGCCACCATCAGGAACACGATCGGCGCGGCGCCACGAACCTGGAGTGCGGCGCGCAGCGCGGCCGGGCCGACCGCGATGATCACCTCGGGGCGGTCCGCCTCCACCAGCTCGACCACCGCCTCCGCGCCGGCCGAAAGATCGTACTCCTGCGCTTCCGGCAGGCCCGCGCGCGCACCGGCCATGGCGGCGCGAAAGGCCAGAACATCGCTCGCACCGACGAGCGCCGGCCGCGCATCGGCGCGCGCTGCCACCAGGCAAAGGGCGAGGGCAGGCGTGAGCCGCGCGGCGACACGCCGCACCCCGCCGCCAATCCCCGGATCCTGGCTAACCCGGTCGCTCACCACCACCCTCCGCCCTGGCTTGGGGTAGCGACGAGAATACCACACCCCCACGCCCCACAGGCTCCCCGAAGGGCTACCCGAAAATGCTCGCGTCCCCCGCCCGCGCGGTCAGCTTCCCGTCGCGCATCAGCCCCATCTCCTCCAGCCAGGCCTCGAACTCCGGCGCCGGCCGGAGGCCGAGGAGCTGCCGGAGCGTCGCGTCGTCATGGAAGCTGGTCGACTGGTAATTCAGCATGATGTCGTCGCCCATCGGCAGGCCCATGAAGAAGTTGCAGCCCGCGGTGGCGAGCAGCACCTCGAGGTTCTCGAGGTCGTTCTGGTCGGCGTCGGCGTGGTTGGTGTAGCAGGCGTCGCAGCCCATCGGCAGGCCGTGCAGCTTGCCCATGAAGTGATCCTCCAGGCCGGCACGCGTGATCTGGCGCCCGTCGTAGAGGTACTCGGGGCCGATGAAGCCGACCACGGTGTTGACCAGGAACGGCTGAAACCGCCGCGCCAGTCCGTAGTTGCGGGCCTCCAGCGTGAGCTGGTCGACGGGAGCGAGCGGTCCCCCATGCGCGTCGGCCGAGAGCGCCGAGCCCTGGCCGGTCTCGAAGTACATCACGTTGGGACCGGTCGCCTGCCCGAGCCGCCGGGTCATGTCCCACGCCTCGATCAGCATCGGGATGTTCACACCGAACGCGGTCAGCCCCTTCTCGCTCCCGCACAGCGACTGGAACATCAGCCCCAGCCGCGCGCCCCCTTCGAGCGCCTTCATCTGGGTGGTGACGTGGGCGAGGCAGCAGTTCTGGGTCGGCACCTTCCACTCGTCGAGGAACGACTGCGTGGTGTCGAGGATCAGGCGGGTCTGCGCGACGCTATCGGTCACCGGGTTGATCCCGAACACCGCGTCACCGCTGCCGAACGACAGCCCCTCCTTCAGCGACGCGAGGATGCCCTCGGGCGAGTCCTGCGGGTGGTTCGGCTGGAGGCGGAACGCGAGCCGCCCGGGGAGGCCGAGTGTGTTGTTGGCGTGCACCACCACGCGGATCTTCTTGGCCGCCGAGATGAGATCGAGGTTGGACATCAGCTTGGCACAGGCGGCGATCATCTCGCTGGTCAGGCCGCGGCCGAGGCGGAGCAGATCGGCGCCGCTCACCCGCTCATCGAGCACGTGCTCGCGCAATTCGGAGACGGTCCACCCCTTGACCGACTCGTAGACCGGGCGGGCGATTTCGTCGGTGATCAGGCGCGTGACGGCGTCCTCGTCGTAGGGGATGGCGGGGCGCTCGTAGATCTCCTCCAGGCGCACCTCGGAGAGGCAGAGCTTGGCCGCCACCCGCTCGACCGCGCTCGCCGCCGCCACGCCCGCCAGCCGGTCCCCCGACTTCTCCTCGTTGGCCTTGGCCATCACCACGCGCAGATCGGCGAAGGTATGGGTGGTGCCGCGGATCGTGGCGGCGAGCTTCATCGCGCCGGCAAGGTAGCGGTCGCCGCGCGGCGCGGTCAAGCGGCGCTTCACGCCCCGCGACCACACCCCACCGCCGGCCAAGACTTTCTTTTGTCCTGAAAGTCTGTGAAGATCGGGTCCGCCACCGGCGGGAGGCGACCAGCGGAGCCAAGAGCGAACGTGTCCACAATCAGGCGCACCCTGTCGGGAGTTCCGGCAGTCCTCACCATCCACACCAAGTTTGCGGACCGCGACACCTTCGTGCAGCGCTTCTGCAAGATGGTGGACAGCGACGGGATGATCGTCGCCAGCCGCCAGCCGCGGGCGGTGGGGGTGCGCCTCTCGTTCATCGTCACCCTCGAGAGCGGGGCGGTGATGCTCGAGGGCGACGCCGAGGTGGCGTACGTCCAGGCTCTCGACAAGGTGCGCGCCGATCGGAGCGGCATGCGGCTGCGCTTCCTCCGCTTGCCGCCGGCCTCGCGCGCGCTGATCGACGAGATGGTGCAGGTCAAGCGCGCCGCCGCGGAAGCCCCCGAGGCCGGCGCGCTGGCGGCCGCGGCCACGCAGATGGCGCGGGTGGTGGCCGAGGCCGGCGAGTCGCGGGCCGAGAGTGAATCGCCGCTCGGCGGGTGGAACGAGCCGCTCCCGACGATGCTCGATCCCGGCCCGCGGTTCGTCGATCCCGAGACCGCCTCGGTGCCGCCGCTCCTTCGCCCCTCGCGCGCCGCTCCGCCGCCTCTCCCGGTGCCGCGGGCGGTGCCCTTCGAAACCTCGTCCCAGCGCGTGGAGACGCGCGCTCCCGGCTCGTCGTACATCGTCGCCGCCAACCCGCTCGCCGAGATCGACGACGACGCCATCCGCGGGTTCGTCGACTGTACGCTGTTCGACGATCTCAGCGCGCCGAACGCCGCCCCGGTCGAAACGCCGGGCCCGGAGCCGGCAGCGCCGCGCGAGCCACGGCGCCTGTCCGGCGCCACGGAATCAGCCGTGCCCCTCCCGGTGGCGCCCGAGTACACCCCTGCACCGACGGTGATCGCGCCTGCCCCCGCGCCGCCGCAGGTCATCCAATACCTCCAGGCGCCCGCGCCGCCGGTCCCCGATTCGCTGCGTCCCCCGCTGCTGCTCTACGTCGCGCTGACGGCGGCGGTCTGCCTCCTGCTGGGGATCGGTGCGGGCGTGCTGCTGCGCTTCCGGGGCAGCGAGACCGCGGTCGCTCCACCCCTGCCCGCGCCTACCCAGGTGGCCCCGATCGCACCGCCGCCCTCCGAGGCGCCGGTCGCCGCGCCCTCGGCGCCCGAGGTGCCAGAGAACCCCGCCGTCGTCGACACCGGCTGCTCGGTCGAGGTCCGGTCGATCCCGCCCGGCGCCACCTGGCTCGCCAACGGCAAGCCAGAGGGGGTCACGCCCGGCGTGCTGAAGGGCGCGCCCTGCGACCAGGAGGTCCTGATCGTCCTCGATCGCCCGCAGCACGAACGCTACGCGCAGCGCATCACGCCGCGCCTCGGCAAGCCCGCTGTCGTCGATGCCGAGCTCACCCGCACCGAGGGCCGCCTCGCGATCTGGTCGCAGCCCGAGGGCGCGCTGATCACCCTCGACGGCCGACCGATCGGAAAGACGCCGCGCACCCTGATGGTGAAGACCGCCGCCCACGAGATCCGGCTCGAGCTCCCAGGCTATCGCCCGTGGTCGAGCAACATCTACGCGCGCGGCAAGTACTCGACCATCAGCCCGGTGCTCGAGCCAGAAGGCAAGTAGTCGGCAAGCAGGCCTCCCAGCCCTCACCGGCACGGCTCGGAGAGCAGCGATCCGCGGGCGATCAGCTCCGCGCTGAAGAGCAGCGTGCCGTCGCTGCCGATCGGCACCACCAGCGGTTGGTCGGGTCCCCGGCCGATCCCCGGGAGCACCACGCCAGCGGCCGAGCGATAGCCCAGGCCGGCGATCACCGACGGATCGGCGGCCCCCGGGCAGGTCACCTCGCAGCGAAAGGCGCCGCCCTCCTCAAGTTTCAGCGCCACCTGCCGGCCCGCACCGAGGGCCACCACGTAGCGCCGCGCGGCCGCCGCCGGCAGGGCCTCGACGATGGGCGCGGTCCGCGAGTCGCGCGCGCTGCGCCCGAAACACCGGCGCCGGCGCCCGGTGCAGCTCGGTGCGCGACCCCGGCCCCCCCCCGGGCGAGCGCGCCGCCGTCCTCCCCGCCGACGCCGGAAGAATTCTTGGTGCAACTGCAACATAACAGCAGGGCAAGCGGCGCGACCGACCGGAGCATGGACGGAAGTATAGCCATCGGCCCAGCGGCGGGGCCCGTCCTCGTGCGGCCTGCGCGTTGCTCGCATTGAGGTGCTCGTCCACGTGCGCGTGAGTCGTGCGCTGGCCTCCCCGTCCTTCGCCGGGGGCCCATGTGCTAACTTCGCGCGCGGTGAAGATCCGCCTCTTCGTCCTCCTCGCCAGCCTCTACCTGCTCGGCGCGAGCCGCGAGCAGCCCTGGGGCGACGCGCGCGTGGTCTACGAGACCTCGCAGCGCCTGGTCGACGAGCTGCGCGTCGACATCGTCCCCCACGGCCCTCCGCAGTTCTACGCCCACCGCCCGAAGACGCCCGAGGAGAAGCGCGCCGACCTCGCGCAGCGCTGGAAGAAGCAGGGCAAGAAGGGAACGCCGAGGCTCGAGGATGTCCTCCGCACGCCGGATGAGCAGCTCTCGTTCGGCGTCTTCCCGCTCGGCAACGTGGTGGCGATGGTGCCGGGCTACCTCGCCTGGAAGGCGCTCCGCCAGCTCCCGGGCGCACCCGAGGAGCTGCTCTTCCGCTACACCTCGCACCTCCCCACCTCGCTGCTGGTCGCCGGCGCCTGCGTGATCTTCTTCTCCCTCGCGCGTCGCCAGGGCGCCTCCGAGCGCGCCGCCTTCTGGCTCGCGCTCGGCCTCGGCACCACGACGGTGCTGGTGGTCTACGCGCGCTCGCCCTTCTCCGAGGCGCTGCAGACGCTCGCCTTCACCTGGGTAGTCGAGCGCGGTCTCACCGTCGGGGATCGGCTCACGAAGCGGGGCGCTCTCTTCACCGGCGTCGCGTGCGGCCTGCTCTTCAACACCAAGCTCGTCTACGCGCTCGCTCTGCCGGTGGTGGCGCTCCACATCGCCTGGTGCCACCGCCAGGACCTCCGCCGCCTCGTCGTCGCTGCGCTCTACGCCGCGCTCCCGATGGCGTTCTTCGTCGGGGTCGCCGTCGCCCACAACTGGTACAAGACCCGCACCCTGCTCGACACCGGATACCAGATCCCCGAGGGCGTCTTCTCCGGCAACGCCTACGCCGCCCTCCACGGCTTCTTCTTCTCGACCGGAAAGTCGATCTTCCTCTACAGCCCGCTGCTGGTCCTCGGCGCGCTCGCGCTGCCGTCGTACCTGCGCACGCACCGCCGGCGCGGCCTCTTCCTGCTCGTTCTCACCGGCGTGGTCACCCTCGCCAACGCCAAGTTTCGCTACTGGCACGCCGACTACTGCTGGGGCCCGCGCCTGCTCGTCCCGCTCACCCCCGCGTTCCTCCTGCCGGCGGCACCGTGGATCGAGGGCGCGCTCGCCCGCGGGAGGCGTCGCCTGCGCGCGCTCGGCCTCGGCCTCCTCGTCGGTGCGGGGCTGTTCGTGCAGCTCCTCGGCAGCTCGTTCTACTGGGATCACTACATCCGCATCGCGATCGCGGTGAAGGACCAGACCGGCGCACCCGGCTGGTACACCGAGGACCTCCATCACTGCCACTTCATCCCCCAGTTCTCGCCCATCCTCGGCCACGCCTGGCTGCTCCGCCACTTCGTCCTCTCCGACGACGATCTCCTCGCCGACCCGCCGTGGCGGCGCGTGGTCGCGGGCAAGGTCAACCTCGGCAACGAGTGGAGCGGCACCACCCTCGACTGGTGGGCCTGGGACTGGATCGTGAAGGATCATGCGCGCGGTTACGGAGTCGCCCTCGCCGGCCTGCTGCTCAACGTCGGTGGCTGGGCGGCGTGGAGCCTGCGCCGCCGCCTGCGCGCCGGCCCGCACCCGGACGCCCGGGGTGCTTGACCATGCCCGCCCAGCCCGACGGGTGCTTAACGGAGAAGGGGGTCCCTCCGCTCACGTCGTCGTCGTCGTAGTCGTAGTCGTAGTCGATTCAGGGGCACTCTCGCGCGGCGGATCACCTCTCCGGCACAAGCGCGTGAGCATCTCCACGATGCGGGTCAGCAACTCCATGGCCTGTGACGTCGAGCTTCTGGTAGGCCAGCATGGGCATCCTCCTGTGTGGCCAGGGTTGTCGGTTGGCAGGAGGAATTTGTTGCGGGAGGAAGTTCGATTGCCGTCGCTGCGGACGGGACGACACGACTACGACTACGACTACGACTACGTGACGAGCAAGAGCCAGCAAGAGGGCCCCCTCCGCTGTTAAGCACCCCAGCCCGACGCGGCCCTTGACCCCAACCGTCCAGCTTCGCCACCATGCGGCGCATGAGCATGCGAAGCGCGCCCGGTTCGAGGTTCTGCTTGAGCGGATCGAAACCAAGATCGAGGTCCTCGCCGAGGGCCAAGCTACCCTCGGCTCCAACTTCAACGGGCTGGCGCGGAACTTCGGCATCCTGAGCGCCACTGTGGATCGGCTCGTCGACGGGCAGGCGCGGCTCGAAACCGACATGACGACCCTCAAGACCAAGGTCGGCAAGATCGAACACCACCTCGGCATGAACGGCACCGCCGAGCTGATGGCGCTGCCCACGGGCCTCGATCTCGCGCCACCCGCGGAGCGCCCCGACCTCGACCAGCGCCTCACGCGCAGGCTGGCCGGCCTCCCGGTGCCCGATCACTTCGAAATGCAGATCGAGCGCCCCGACGGGACGCGCCTCGATATCGCCGCCGCCGTGAAACGCACCGTCGATGGCGGCGAGGTGAAGCTGGTCACCGTGATCCGCGACATCAGCGCACGCAAGCGGTCCGAGGAGGCTCTGCGCCACGCCCACGACCAGCTCGAGCAGCGGGTCGTGGAGCGCACTGCCGAGCTCTCCCGCGCCAACGCCGACCGCGCGCGCCTCCTGACCGAAGAGCAGGCGGCGCGCCGCTGCGCCGAAGAAGCCAACCGACTGAAGGACGACTTCCCGGCGACCCTGTCCCACGAGCTCAGGACACCGCTGACGCCGATCGAGGGATGAGTCCAGCTCCTGCGCGGCGGGCGGCTGGACCCGGTGGCCGCCCAGAAAGCCCTGGAGACTGTCGAGCGCCAGACCCGCGCCCTTGGGCGCCTGATCGAGGATCTTCTCGACGTATCGCGGATCATCACCGGCAAGCTGCGCCTGGATGTGGCTCCGGTCGCGATGGAGCCGGTGGTGAACGCGGCGGTCGAATCCGTGGCGCTGGCAGCCGCGGCCCGCCGGATCCGGATCCAGAAGAACCTCCCGGCGACGCTCCCGAACATCGCCGGCGATTCCGGTCGGCTCCAGCAGGTGCTGTGGAACCTGCTGGCGAACGCGGTCAAGTTCACCCACGACGGCGGGCTGGTCGAGCTGATCGTCGAGTCCACCGGCGGCGAGGTGGTGATCGCCGTACGCGACACCGGGAGAGGCATCACGCCCGGGTTCATGCCCTACGTGTTCGACCGCTTCCGCCAGGCCGCGAACCCCATGACGCGCGCGCAGGGGGGCCTCGGGCTCGGCCTGTCGATCGTTCGCCAGCTCGTCGAGCTGCACGGAGGCACCGTCGCCGCGGAGAGCCCGGGCGAGGGACTGGGCGCCACCTTCACGGCGCGGATCCCGATCGCGATCGAAGCACGGGCGGCCCTCGGTCCTGAGCGGCCGGAGGCCCCGCCGGCGGAGGAGGAGCCGCTGCTCGGTGTGCGGGTCCTGCTGGTGGAGGACGACGCGGACGCAAGGGAGTATGTCGCCGCCGCGCTCGCGCTGTCAGGCGCCCTGGTGGCCACCGCCGCCTCGGCGGAAGGCGCGCTGCTCTCCCTCGGCGGCCAGCCGATCGACGTGCTGGTCAGCGACATCGCGATGCCCGGCGAGGACGGCTACTCGATGATCCGGCGGATCCGCGCCCTCACCACCGCGTCGGCGGCTGTCCCCGCGCTGGCGCTGACGGCGCACGCGCGACCGGAGGATTGCCGCCAGGCGCTCCTCGCGGGCTTCCAGGCGCACCTCGGGAAGCCCACCAGCCTTGAGGAGCTGACGAAGGCCGTCGCCCACCTCGCAGGACGCCCCGCGAACGCGACGGGCTAGACTGACTCAGAAAACCGTTCAGGAGGGGTCGTCGAAGTCGGAGTCGGTGAGCCCGTGGGCGCGCAGCTTCTCCCACAGCGTCTTCCGCGAGATGCCGAGCAGCGCGGCCGCCTCCGCCCGCCGTCCGCCAGCGTGGCGAAGGGTGCTGATCAGGAACTGCCGCTCGAACTCGCCGGCCGCCTCGGCGAGCGAGGCCGGCACGCGAGAGGCCCCCACCCCCGGCTCGTACGCCGGGCGCCCACCGACGTCGGAGGGCAAGTGGGGAAGGTCGATCGCGCCGCCGCCGGCGATCACCACCGCATGCTCGATCGCGTGGGCCAGCTCGCGCACGTTGCCCGGGTAGTCGTGCTCGACCAGGGCCGCCCAGGCGCGCGGCGAGATCACCGGCGGCGTCTTTTCCGCGGGAGTGAAGCGCCGCAGGAAGTACTGCACCAGCAGCGGCAGCTCGCTGCGCCGCTCGCGCAGCGGTGGGATGGTGACATCGAGCACCTTGAGGCGGTAGTAGAGGTCCTCCCGGAACAGCCCCTCGGCGATCCGCTCCTTCAGGTTGCGATGGGTGGCCGAGATGACGCGCACGTCGACGTGGACCGGCTGATTGGTGCCGAGCGGCTCGATCGTCCCCTCCTGCAGCACGCGCAGGAGCTTGGCCTGCGTGGGCAGCGGCACCTCGGCGATCTCGTCGAGCAGCAGGGTGCCCCCGTCCGCCGCCTTGAAGCGCCCCTCCCGCTTCCGGACCGCGCCGGTGAACGCGCCGCGCTCGTGGCCGAACAGCTCCGCCTCGATCAGCGTCTCGGGCAGGCCGGCGCAGTTGACGGCGATGAACGGACCGCTCCTGCGCCCCCCGCGATCGTGAAGGGCGTGCGCGATCAGCTCCTTGCCGGTGCCGCTCTCGCCGCTGATCAGGACCGGCGCATCGCTCCGCGCGATGGTGTCCACACGCGCCAGGAGCCGCGTCATGGCCGGTGATCCGGCGATGATCTCGGGACCGCCCGGGCGCGCCGAGAGCTGGGCTTTCGCGTCGCGCAGCTCGCGCTTTATCGCGCGCCGCTCCGCCAGCCTGCGGACCCGGAGCGCGAGCAGGAGGGGGTCGAAGGGCTTGGTGACGTAGTCGCTGGCGCCCTCCTGGACCGCGGCCACCGCCTCGGAGATGTCGCCGAAGGCGCTCATCAGGATCACGTCGGTCTCGGGGGATTCGCGGTGGACCTGCCGGAACAGCGTCAGCCCGTCCAGCTTCGGCATCCGGATATCGCACAGCAGGATATCGACCGGGCTGGCGGCGAGGCGAGCCGCGGCGCCGGCACCGTCGGCCGCCAGCATCAGGCGGTAGCCCGCGGAGCGCAGCGTGACCTCGATCAGCGCGCGGACGTCGGGATCGTCGTCGGCGATCAGGATCGACAGCGCCGCGTCGGCTCGCTCTTCTCGTGCCGGAACAGATCGATGGTCGAGCATGGCACCCCGGCCCAGTTCCGATTCCCACTATGCACCGGGGGAGTCGCTCTTTCCAGGGGGCTGACGACCGACCCGCCGCTCACAGCACGGGGGCAGCGGGATGCGGCGGGGCGCGCAGGGTCAGGACGGGGCACGGCGCGCGGCGAACGACCTTCTCCGCGATGCTGCCGGCGAACAGGTGCGACAGCCCGCTGCGGCCGTGCGTCCCCATCACGATGATGTGGAAGCGCTCGTCGGCCGCCACCTTGACGATGGTCGCGCACGGGTCGCCCGTCTCCAGCCGGCCGCGCACCCGCGCCCCACTCCGCTGCTCGAGGGTCGCGAGCAGCGCCTCCATCTCGTGGCCGGCGTGGCTGCGGGCGAACTCGGCCAGCGTCTGACCGGGCCCTTCGCGGGCCCCCACCCTCACCTCCGGGGCGATCAGATGGGGCGGCTCCCAGACGTGCAGGACGTCGATCGACATCTTCGGCGCGCGCGGGTCGGCGCCGGGATCGGCGAGCCCCGCGATCCACACCGCGTAGTCGAGCGCCGCGCGCGAGCAGGCAGAGAAGTCGACGGGGACCAGGATCCTCTCGATGGTCGGCATGCGTTCCTCCTCCGCGGCCTCAGATAGAAGATCCGTGCCGACCGGATCGGACGCCACCGACCCGCGCGGGGGCCCGACGGCGCAGCGCAGGTTTCGCCCGCGTAACCCTCCGGGAGGGAGACCGCTACGAGGACGTAACGCGCCGGGCGGGAAGCGTTGCGCTTCCTGGCGTGCCCCACCGCGCGCGAGCCGCCGGTTCGACTCGTGCACTTGCGTCCCGACTCCACGGCGGTTCGGAGGAGCACGATGCGGCAGATTCTCGTCGGGCTGGATGGATCCCAGAAGGCGCCCGCGGTGCTCGGCGCGGCGCGGCGCCTCGCGGAGCGGGTCGGTGCACAGCTCCTGCTCTTCCGCGCGATCGGCCCGCCAGTCGGTGTGCCCATGGAGGCGTTCGTCGTCGCACCGGACGACCTGGTGGCGCTGCTGCGGCGCGAGGCGCGCGAGTATCTCGAGCGGCTCGCTGCGGACCTGCCGCCCCAGCTCGTCGCCGGTACGCGGGTGGCCGTCAACGCGCCCTGGCGGGCGATCTGCGAGGTGGCGCGCGAGGAGCGGGGCGACCTGATCGTGATCGGCTCGCAGGGTCACGACTCGATCACCCACCTGCTGGGACACCTGGTTGGCACGACCGCTGCGAAGGTGGTCGATCACGCGGATCGCTCGGTGCTGGTGGTGCGCGAGCCCGACCGCTTCGCCCTGCCGCCGAGTTGACTGAAACACGGGAGGCGCCCCATGAATCGAATCCTGGGAGTGTGGATCGCTGTCCTCTCGCTCTCGCTCCTGTCCGGCTGCGCCGCCCGCCTGGAGACCCGGGCGATGTGCACCGTGGGAGCGGAAGCGGCGCGCGAGACCCGGCGCGTCCGCGCCCTGTGTACCGGGCGCGCCACCGCGTCGTGCTACGGCAAGCTCGGCGAAGCGGCCACCGGCGATCCACTCGCCCGCTGCCTTCAGGACCGGGTCATCGCCTGCGACGTGAGTTACCGGCTGGCCCGGGCGGCCTCGGACTGCCTCGTCGTGCGCGTCCTCTGATCGGCCGGCCAGGGAGAGTTGCGATCGCGCGGCGCAGCGCTTGCTCAAGGCTGCGTCAACCCGCGCGGGGAGCCGATCATGAAAACCCGCCCGCTCCTCGGAACCACCCTCGCGACGCTGTGCTCCGCCTGCGCCGTCCTGAACGATCCCTCCGCCGGGCAGGGGTCCCCGGGCGGCGGGGACGACACCCCTCCCTATGCGGCACGCCCCTCTCCCGCGCCGACCGTCCAGCCGGAGGGGATCGGGCAGCCCTCGCCGCCCTCGGCCGCACCCAGGATGATCTGCGCCGACGCGGCCCAGGGCGGAATCATCGAGGTGACCGGCGCGTACTTCGTCCCCGGGGTGCGGGTCGTCGTGGCCCAGATCGCCCCCGACGGGCGGGCGCACTTCTGCGATGTCGTCCACGCCGATCCGCAAGGCGGCGTGGCGGCGCGCTGCCGGGCGGACGACGCGATCGGCGCGGCACGGATCCAGGCCCGCGCCGGTGCGCTCGACGGTGGGCTGATCACCAGCGCCCTCTGCGCGGTGCTCCCGCCGTCGGGCCGACTGACGATCGATCGGGCGCGCCTCACGGCCGGCTCGGTGCAACGCTCGCGATCACCGGCGGAGGATTCACCCCGGGAGGCCACGTGTCTCTCTGGTTCCACGATCCACAGGCCGGAACCACCCAGATCTTCGACGCGTTCGCGGCCGCGAGCGGCGACCTCTCCGTCGTCCTCCCGACGCCCTCCTCCGATCGCACCGCGACCTGGACCCTCGAGGCGGTGGAAGACGGCTCCGACGGCCCGTCGGCCAGCGCCGATCTGATCCCCGCCGCCACCTGCCAGTAGGCAGGTTCTCCCCCTCGGTCCCACCCTCGGTTCAGGGCTATCGAGTTCCGTTGCCGTTGCCCCCCGCTCGGCTTACGGCAACGGCAACGGCAACGGCAATCAACGGCAACGGCAACGGCAACGGCAACGACGCGGATCGGACCGACGGCACCGGGAGATGGGATGAATCCTTGGACGCTCAGGGGGGAACGCCGATCAGGCTCAGGCTCGCAGGCGCTCGCGGTGGGGGCCTCGCGACGCATCCGGCAGCCGCATCACCCGGTCGCGGCCGGCTGATTTGGCCAGGTAGAGGGCGCGGTCGGCGGCCTCGAACAGCGCCGCCGATTCCAGCGCCGGCGCGCTCCGGTCGTCGGCGATCCCGACGGACACCGTCGTCGGTGGGGCGCCCGGCGCATCGCGAAGCGAGAGCCAGCGCAGGCGCGCCCGGATCCGGTTGCCGAGCGCCTCCGCCTCCGCTGCCCCGGACAGCGGCGCCAGCACCAGGAACTCGTCGCCGCCGAAGCGCGCCGGGAAGTCGATCGCGCGGCGGCAGGTCTGCCGGAGCGCCTCGCCGACCCGGCGCAGCGCAGCGTCGCCCGCCGCGTGCCCGCCTGTGTCATTGATCTGCTTCAGCCCATCGACGTCGATCATCAGCAGCGTGAGCGGCGAGCCGCCTCGCACCGCGCGGGCCACCTCCTCGTCGAGGCGCTCGTCGAGGCAGCGTCGATTGGAGAGCCCGGTCACCGGGTCGGTGGTCGAGGACGCGTAGAGCCGGTCCTCGTTGCGCCCATGCATCCACCCGAGGAACACGCACACCAGGGTGGCGTAGAGGGTGAGGAAGGCGTAGGTCTGCGCGTTCATCGAGAGGTCGCCGTGCACCGCCGCCGCCGTCGGTGTTCCAGCCTGAAGCGCGCGCAGAGCGAGCAGCCCCCCCGGCGCCACCGCGGCGAGAAGAGCCCCACAGACGGGATAGGTCCAGCAGCACGGCCAGCGTCGCCTGGACATCGATCAGTCCCCTCCGCCGAGATCCTCGAAAAACTCCGGCGGGCGGGCCCGTTCACGGCACTCCACGCACAGCGCGAGATCCTCGTTGCGCGGATCGAGGCGCACATGCTCGCGCCCGCCGCAGGACGCGCAGGTCATCGTCGCCAGCACCTCGTCCGGCAGCCCGGCGCGACGCAGATCGCCGCGCGTGACGACACCGAGGAGCACGCCCCTCCACAGCACCGGCAGGCAGCCGACCGCGTGCTCTCGCATCGTCGCCGCTGCCTCGCCGAGCGGCGCCGCGACGGAGATCGTCACCACCTGCCAGCACATGCAGTCGGCGACCCGCGCGTGCGGCGCGGCCTCGGCGAGGTCGTACGCACACACCTGGCCGACCAGGTCGTCATTGCGCGTGACCAGCAGGTGATGGACCCCCTGGTCGACGGCAACGCGCAGGGCATCGTCGACCAGCGTCTCCGGCGCGACCGTGACCAGCTCGCCGGTCATCACATCGCACACCCGCCGCTGCGGGCCCCTCGTCTTCTGTGGCAGCCACTGCTCCAGCACTTCCATGGGCGGCCTCCTTCGGTGAGTGAGAGCTGTGCCTTGCCAAGGATACGAAGAAGTGTGCCAAGCATCCGGACCGGTCCGGTCCCGCTACGCCGCCGCCTACGAAGAACCGTGCCGGTGGCGATGGCCGTGTCCGTTCGCCGGAGCGTGCCGCGGCGCCGTCCGTCCAGCGAAGTCCGATCCGGAGAGCAACGCATTGAGGACATCCATCGGGGTCACGATGCCCACCATGCGCCCGTGGCGATCGAGGGCCACCACCCGGTGGATCCGCCGCGTCACCATGAGGCGCACCGCGGCCATCGCAGGGGCGTCCGCGGGCAGCCCGAGCAGCGACGGTGTCATCACCTCCTCGACCGACCGGTCGGCTTCGCGCCAGTCGCTCTTCTCCGGGTCAACCAGGTCACTCTTGGAGAGCAGCCCGACGAAGCGGCCATCGCTGCTGCGCACCGGCGCTCCGCTGACGTGGTGGATGGCCAGACCCCACGCCGCTTCTGACGCGGAAACGCCGGCCGGGAGGGTGAACACATCGCGGGTCATGATATCGCTGACCTTGAGCATCTGGGCCTCGCTACGGAGCGGCGATGTCCCCCTGAGACCAGACGCGAAAGGAAGATCCGTGCCGGGGCGGACGCAGCGACAACAGCGGGGCGGGCCGCGCGGCGCAGCAACGGAGACGTTTCGGAGCCGTAACGTGGCGAGGCGCAGGACGTTACGAGAACGTAACGCGCCTACCCGAGCGTGCTCGGCCAGTGCCGCCCGAGCCATACCCGTCGTTGCGCGTCGCGTTGCCACTCGGGGTCGTGCGGGTCGATCCGGAACGAGCCCGCGATCAGCCGGCCGATCTCCTCGTCGATGGCCGAGGTGGTCGCCGGGTCCTCGATGACCAGCAGCGCCTCGCTCTCCCAGTAGCAGGCGGTGATGTCGAGGTTCGCGCTCCCGACCGCACAGATCCGCCCGTCGCAGGTGACCAGCTTGGCATGGACGCTGGGGCGCACCGAGCCGAGCTCCTGGTCCCACCCCCGGGCGGACGCCAGCGCGAACTCGTAGGCCTCGGCGCCGGCGCGCACCAGGGAATCGAGCCGCGCCCTGCGCCACGATCGCGAGCCGCTCCGCCGAGCGAGCGAGGCGCCGGACCAGCGCCGCGACGCCCGCGGGGTCCAGGTCCAGATCGCAGCTCACCACGAGGCGGCGGAACATCGTCGAGACAGTACGCGATCGAGACTCAGGCCGCGTCGGGGAGGGCGCTGATCGCGTCGGCGATCCGTCGCTGCGCTGCCTGCAGCGCCGCGTCCGCGTTGCCGAACACCATCACAGTGACGCCCCCCCGATCGCGCGTCAGGGTCACCGTTCCCGCCGGGGTGCGGAGGCGGACATCGCGCCACTCCTCCGGCGGCGCGGCTCCGGGAGCGCGCAGGCCTCCGTCGACCATCATGACCGCACACGCCATTCCGGCCGTGGCGAGCGCAGCCAGCAGCAGCTCCAGCGGAACCCGATCCCGGTCGACGTGAAGGGGCAGCCCCATCCCGCGATTCTACACGCGCGCCACCCGGCTGGCGCCCCCGGCCCGCGCGGCACCCGCAACTACACGTACTCGCTGGTGTCCCCGCCCTGGCCCGCGTCGTGCCTGAACCCGGGCCATGCCCATCCTGACCAAGCTCCGTGCCCTCGCCCTGGCAGGCGCCCTCGCCCTGCCCTCCCTCGCACACGCCGAGGCCGAGGATCGCCCGGTCGCCGTGACGATCGAAAGCCTGGTCCACCAGGATCTCGCCGACGAGGCCGCGGTGCTGCTCGAGCAGGAGATGCTCGCCCACCGCGAGCGCGCCCGCGACCTCCTGGCCGTCTTCGCCCGGGCGCTGCTGGTCAGCGCGGCCCGCGACGGCGCGGCCGAGCACCGCATCGTTGCCGCCGCCGGCTTGCCGTTCCTCGACGGCGGCGCTGCCCTGCTGAAGAAGCTCGCCGAGGACACCGACCCGGTGGTTCGCGGCGCGGCCCAGAAGGCCACCGGCAAGCGCGCTCCATCGCTGGGCGGCGAAGCCACTGCCGAGCTGATCGAGCGCCTCCTCTCCCCGATCACCGTCGCCGACCGGATCGCGGCCGCCGCCCTCTTCTTCGCCGCGGGCCTGCACACGAGCTGACTCAGCGTCACCCCGCCCCCAATCGCTCCTTCCGCCCTCCGAAGATCGCCACCGTCACCCCGAGAACGATCACCGCCGCTCCGGCCACCTCCGTCCCGGTCGGGATCGCCCCGAGCAGCGCCGCCCCGATCGCCAGCGCGCCGAGCGTCTCGCCGGGTGACACCAGCGCCACCGTCGACGGCGAGAGGTGGCGCGCCGCGCCCTGGACCGCGGTGTGGCCGATCATCGTCGGCACCACCGCGAGGGCGGCGATCGCCAGCAGGGCATGGGGCGGCAGCGCCCACGGTGCCGCCGAGGAGGGCAGGAAGGGCAGCGGGAGCGCGAGGAAGACCGCCGCGGTGGCGTAGACCAGCGTCGCGTAGTGACGCGCCGGCAGGGCGTCGCGGAATGCCCGCGCGGCGTTGACGTAGCCGCCGTAGAGGGCCACCGCGGCGAGGACCACCAGGTCGCCGAGCAGGCGGTGCTCGCCCGCACCGGCACCGCAGGCGACCACCAGCGCGCCCACAGTGGCGGTGAGAACGCCGCCCAGCTCGAGCGCGGTGGGACGCAGGCCATGAAGCGCCCACGCGAGCAGCACCACGCCGACCGGTTCGAGGGAGACCAGCGATACGGCCGCGGGCAGCGAGGTGTTGTCGAGCCCCCACAGGAAGAGCCCGAAGTGGGCGGCGAGGAGCGCCCCGGCGCCCGCGATACCGGCGATCTGTCGCGTGCTCAGCCGGTGCACCGAGGCCGCCACCGCCCGCCCGTCGAGCGCCAGCAGGAGCAGCGCGGCGATCGCCACCCGCCCGCACGCCACCACCAGGGGGTCGGCCGGACGGGCAAAGCGCGCCAGCGGGCCGCTGGTGGCGAACGCAGCGCCCGCGCCGAGCACCAGCAGGATCGCGCTGCGCCGCTGATTCAATAGCTATACCCGGAAAAGACCGTTTCGGAGAAAATGGACTACCTGGTCGCGCACCACCGGATCGTCGTGGATCCAGGTGTGGCTGGCCGCCGCGGTGATGAAGTCCGCCGCGGCCGGGTGACGCGTCTCGTCGACCGCCACCGTGCCGTCGCTCGGCACCTCCGGGGGCAGCAGCCGCATCGCGCGCGACAGCCAGCTCACCGGATTGCCGACGGAGACGCCGCCGGTGCCGGCGATCACTCCGAAGGGCGTGGGCGGCGCCGGCCACCCGCCGGGGGAGGTGACCTCCTGGCCCGCCGGGCCGTAGAACCAGCGATAGAGCGGGTGGTCGCGGAGGGCGAGGGCGACGCGGCTGCCGCGGTTCGGCGGGGCGATCATCACCAGACCGCGCCACGGCAGGAGGTCGGCCATGTGGCGCACCAGGATGCCGCCGAGGGAGTGGGTCACCGCCATCACCTCGCCCGGGACGTCGGCGCGGATGCGCTCGGCCACCTCGCGCGCCAGCTCGGCGATCCCCATCCGCCGCGACGGGTAGGTGCGCGACCAGGTGGGGAAGCCGGCGCGCTCGATGTGCCGGCGCAGGCCGGCGACGGAGCGGTGGGTGCGCGCGAGGCCGTGCAGGACCACGACGGTGGGCGGCGGCGCGGTCACGTCGGCGGGCGCGGGAAGAGCGCCACCATGTCGGCGGGCTTGAACTTCTCGACGGCGCGCACCACCAGCTCCTCGAGGGCGGCGCGCTCGATCCGGAGCGCCGCCACCTCGTCACCGAGCGCGAACGCGCGCACCGAAGCTGCCAGGATCCTGCCGAGACGAGCGCCGCGCTCGAGCACCCGGAGCGTCGCGAAGCCCGAGAGGACCAGCAGCGCCACCGCAGCGACGGCGTAGAGCGGACCGAGGCGCCACCACACGCCGGCGAGGCTCGCCGCGAACAGGAGGGGCAGCAGCAGCAGCCCGAGGACCAGCTTGGTCGTGGCGATCACGTCCTTGCGGGGGGTGAGGCGCAGCCCGGCCCAGCCGATGAACAGTCCGAGCGGCGCATGGAGCACGATCCCCGGGGCGGCCAGCGGCAGCCAGACGCAGCCGAGCGCGACCTGCCGTGCGATCCGCGACAGCGTCTCGCCCGCACCCATCTGACGCCGCAGGTCACCGTCGCTGAGGCCGAGGACGTGGAGGCGCTCCAGGTACTCCTCGACGCGGGTGTAGATCGCCGCCACCTCGGGCTGCTCGCGCACCTTCGGGAAGACATCGTTGAAGCGGCGCGCCAGCTCGACCCGATCGGCGAGCGAGATCCCGGGCGGCTGGTAGAGCCTGCGGACGGCGTCGAGGACGCGCAACGTGGGCCAGTCGGGCGCGTTCACCGTCAGCGCGCGCATCGCCCGATCGACCTCCGCGGTGAGCTGGTGCACCGCCTCGTGCTCGTCGCCGGCGAAGGTCGCGCACAGCTCCTTGCCGATCACGATCGGCGGGCCGTACTGCACCAGCACCCGGCTGCGGAAGCGCTTCCGCCGGATGTAGTTCAGCCCGCACGGGATGATCTTCACCGGCACCCCGCGCCGCGCCGCCACGTCGAGGGCGATGCGCGCCGCGCCAGTCTTGAGGCGGGAGAGCTGCGAGTCGTCGTGCGACAGCCCCTCCGGGAAGATCCCCATCGCGCGCCCCTCGCCGAGCACCTCCGCGAGGCGGTCGAACGAGGCGCGATTGTCCTGCGGCCCGTCGCCGTGATCGCTCTTGCGCGCCACCGGGACCGCCCCGAGGTGGCGCAGGATCGGCCGGAGGAGCCGCCCCTTGAAGAGCACGTCCTTGGCCGCGAAGTGGACGATCCGGCCGCAGGTGACGAGGATCAGCACCGGATCGAGCAGCGAGTTCGGGTGATTGCCGGCGAAGATCAGCGGCCCACCCCCTTCGGGCGGGACGTGCTCGCCACCCACCACCTCGACCTGGCGGAAGAAGACGCTCACCACGAAGCGCAGGATCCATCGCAGCAGCCGGTAGACGCCCATCGCCCCGGCGAGGGTAGCCGTCCTGACCCGACTGAACAAGTGGAGGGACAAGCGGAAGGGTTGCGCGGAATACAATCGCGCGCTTGCCTGATCCGCCCGAAATGGTGCAGGATGGCCCCAGGCGCCCCCCACCCAGCCGGTTTGGAGTCCACCATGTTGCATCGCAATACCGTCCGCGACCTCGGTTTCGCGAGTGTGTTCGCCGCCGGGCTTGCAGCCTGCACCGGCGACGGATATCGCGGCTACAACCCGCTGATCATGACCGATGCCGACGGAGGGGTGATCATCCCCGGCGGCGGTGGACCGAGCGCCGATATGACCGCTCCCCCCGACCTCGCCAAGGCGGCCTATCCGGCGGGCCCGTACGGCAACAAGGTGGACCAGACGCTCGCCAACCAGCACTTCGAGGGCTACCGTCTCGCGCCCGGGCACACCGACTCGGCCGAGGAGACCTGGGAAGAGGACATCAGCTTCGGCGATTTCGCCGCCAACCCGGCGTGCAAGTGCCTGCTCATCACCTACGGCGCCGGCTGGTGCGGGGCCTGCAAACAGGAGCAGCCGAAGCTGGTCGCCGAGATCGAGGAGGACAGCTCGTTCTGCGTCCTCGGCATCCTCCAGGAGGGGAACTCGATGAGCCCGGCGACCAAGGCCGACGCCGACAACTGGACGCGCGCCTACAAGCAGAACTTCCCGGTGGTGCTCGGGACGTCGCAGTCGAAGAACCTGTGGAACGGGCACGCCAAGGGCTCGCCGCCGTCGATCGGCCTGCCCTTCAACATGGTCGTCCACCCGCGGTCGATGAAGGTGCTGCAGGTCATCCAGGGCTACGATCCGAACATCAAGAAGGTCGCGATGGCGGCCTGCGCGGGTGGCTAGCCGCTCGTCGATGAGGAAGCTCGATCGGATCCTGGGACGCACGTTCACCGCATCATTGATTGCGCTCGCGGCCTGCTCGGAGGGCGGCGGTCGCGGCTGGGGCAGCGGCAGCGATGATGGCGGGGTGGGCGCCGACGATGGATTCCAGCCAGGCGGGACGCCGGACCTGACGATGAAGGCGCAGCCGGACCTCGCGATGGCGAGCTATCCGGCCGGTCCCTACGGGAAGAAGACCGGCGACACGCTCGGTGACTTCGCGTCGGCCGGCTACCGCCTGTCTCCGCAGGAGACGGATTCGTCCAACCTGATGTGGGACACCACCATCCGCCTGGCGAACTATCACAACAACAAGCAGTGCAAGTGCCTGCTGATCACGATGGGCGCGCGCTGGTGCGGCCCCTGCAAACAGGAGCAGCCGAAGCTGGTGCAGGCGGTGGATTCGGACCCGGAGTTCTGCGTGATGGGCGTGCTGCAGGAGGGGAACTCGATGGCCCCCGCCAGCCGCAACGACGTGGACGCGTGGACCGCGACCTTCCACCAGAACTTCTTCGTCACGCAGGGAAACATCGGGACGTCCAACATCCTGAAGGCGCAGGGCGGAACGATCGGGCTGCCGTTCAACCTGATCGTCGATCCGAGGTCGATGGAGATCCTGGAGATCGTGCAGGGCTACGACCCGCAGATCCACGCCTACGCGCGCCAGACCTGCGGGCTGTAGCAGCGACGGGGGCTAGAGCACCGAACGGTTTGAGAGTCGAAGCGAGGCGCAGACATGCGGAGCAGATCGTGGCGCCCCCCCAATCGATCCTGGGGGCAAGCCCCCGCCCGGAGACGCGACCGAGGCGTACTGTCTGTACGGTGAGGGAAGCGGCGAGGAGGTACGCCGCGAGCCCCCCTCAATCGATCCTGGGGGCAAGCCCCCTCCCGCAGGGCTGCGCCGCAGCCGGGTTTCAAACCGTTCGGTGCTCTACGCCACCAGCGACGAGGTGTAGAAGGAGTCGAGGAGGTCCTTGTACTTCTTCTCGACCGCCTTGCGCTTCACCTTCAGGCTCGGGGTGAGCTCGCCGTTTTCCTGGGTGAGATCGGCGGGCAGGAGCGCGAACTTCTTCACCGTCTCGTAGCTCGGGAGGCCGGCGTTGAGCTGGTCGACGAACGGCTGGATCAGCGCGCGCACCTTCTCGTGGCCGGCCAGCTCCTCGTAGCTCTTGCCCTCGAGACCGTTCTCCTTCGCCCACTTCTTGATCGCCTCGTCCTCGACGGTGATCAACGCGCTGCAGAAGTTGCGGTTGTCGCCGTGCACCACCACGTTGCTCACGAACGGGCAGATCGCCTTGAAGCGCCCTTCGAGCATCTGCGGGGCGACGTACTTTCCGCCGGAGGTCTTGATCAGATCCTTCTTGCGGTCGGTGATCTTCAGGAAGCCGTCCGCGTCGAGCTCGCCGATATCGCCGGTGTGCAGCCAGCCGTCGCTGTCGAGGGTCTCGCGCGTGGCCTCGGCGAGGTTGTGGTAGCCGCGCATCACGCCGCGCCCCTTGATCAGGATCTCGCCGTCCTCCTTGGCGATCTTCACCTCGGTGCCGGGGACGGGCAGACCGACGGTGCCGAACTTGTACTTCTCGGGACGGTTGACGAAGCTCGCCGCGCTGGTCTCGGTGAGGCCGTAGCCCTCGAGGATCAGGATATCGGCGGCGTGAAAGAACTCCGCCATGTGGCGCGAGAGCGGAGCGCTGCCCGAGACGAAGTAGTTCAGGCGGCCGCCGAAGCGCGCCTTCAGCTTGGAGAAGACCAGCTTGTTGGCGATCCCCTGCTTCATCGCCAGCCAGCCGGACGGGGCCTTGCCCTCCTGGCGGAGCTTCGAGACCTCGCGCCCGACGCGGAACGCCCAGTGGAAGATCTTGAGCTTCATGCCGCCCGCCTCGTTCACGCCGGCGACCACCTTGTTGTGCACCTTCTCGAAGATGCGCGGCACGGCGGCGACGAAGGTCGGCTTCACGACGGCGAGGTTCTCGACCAGCTTGTCGATCCGACCGTCGATGGCGGTGGAGAAGCCGATCGTGATCTGGGCGCACTCGAGGACCTTGCCGAAGGAGTGCGCCAGCGGCAGCCAGAGGTACTGGCGGTCGGTCTCCTTGATCAGGCCGAGGGCGGCGAGCGATTCGCCCTCGTAGAGCCAGCAGTCGTGGGTCAGCTCGACGCCCTTCGGCTGGCCGGTGGTGCCGGAGGTGTAGATGAGCGTCGCCAGGGAGGTGTTCTTGACCGCGCGGATCACCGCCTCGTAGGCGTCGGGGGTCTTCTGGTCGTGGGCGCGGCCCTGCGCCTCGAGGTCGGCGAGGGGGATCACGAAGCCGTCGTCGCTCGCCTTGCCCTCGAACACGATCACCTTCTTCAGCGACGGGAGATCGGCGCGCTTCCCGACCAGCTTGGCGGCCTGGGCGTCGCTCTCGGCGAAGCAGAACACGGTGCCCGAGTCATTGAGGATGTAGGCGCATTCGTCGGGGGTGCTCGACGGGTAGATCGTCGTGGTGGCGCCGCCGGCGCACAGGATCGCGATATCGGCGAGCACCCACTCGACCCGCGTGCCGGCGAGGATCGCCACGCGCTGCTCGTCGCCGAGTCCGAGCGCGCGCAGGCCCGAGGCGATGGCGCGCACGCGACCGCCGACGTCCTTCCAGGAGAGCGTCTTCCACTCCGCGCCGACCGGATAGAGGAAGGCCTCTCCGTCGGGGGTCGCGGCGACCCGGTGCAGGAACAGCTCGGCGACGGACTTCGATTTTTCGAGGGACACGGTGGCCTCCCAATCACAATCAAGAGTTGACTTTCGTTTCGGGGGCGGAAGGTATCACGTCGGCGGCGAATTTCGAGTATGTAAGGGCAACCCAATTCCAGAGGAGCGGCGATGCGAATAGAAGGAGCAGTTGCGCTGGTGACCGGAGGGGCGTCGGGGCTCGGCGAGGCGACGGCGCGGCGGCTCGCGGCGGGTGGAGCGCGGGTGGTGATCGTCGACCGCGACGCGGCGCGCGGGGAGGCGCTGGCGCGCGAGCTAGACGGGAGCCTCTTCGCGGCGGCGGACGTGACCGATCCCGCGCAGGTGCAGGCGGCGATCGACCGGGCGCTGGCCGTCGGTCCGCTGCGGGTGGCGGTGAGCTGCGCCGGCGTCGGCTGGGCCTCGCGCACGCTCAGCCGGGAGGGCGCGCCGCACGACCTCGATCTCTTTCGCAACGTGATCCAGATCAACCTGATCGGGACCTTCAACGTGCTTCGCCTCGCGGCGGCGGCGATGGCGCGCGGGGAGGCGCTCGGCGACGGCGAGCGCGGGGTGATCATCAACACCGCGTCGGTGGCGGCGTTCGACGGACAGATCGGCCAGGTGGCCTACGCGGCGTCGAAGGCGGGGGTTGTCGGGCTCACCCTCCCCGCGGCGCGCGACCTCTCCGCCGTCGGTGTGCGGGTGATGGCGATCGCCCCCGGCACGTTCGATACGCCGATGATGGCGCTGCTCCCCGAGCCCGCGCGGGCGGCCCTCGGCGCCACCATCCCCTTCCCGCGCCGCCTCGGCCTGCCCTCCGAATACGCGCTGCTGGTCGGTCAGATCGTCGAGAACCCCTATCTCAACGGCGAGGTGATCCGCCTCGACGGCGCCCTCCGCATGCCCCCGAAGTAGCGAGCGGAAGATGAGCGTCCTGCGGCATCTTTCAATCGTCACCTTCGCGATCGCCGGTTGCGGCGCGGGCGGGGTCGATCTGCCGGCGGGCTGCGCCGAGCTGCTGGAGCACTGCTTGATCGACCAGCAGACCTGCGTCGCCGGGCCGGCGTGCGCTCCCTGCCCGGAGGGGCAGTTCGCCGCGCGATCGGGCCGCTGCGAGGCCATCGAAGGGGACAAGATCACTCATAATTTCAATATGTTCACGGCCAAGCCGGGGGAGGAGATCCTGGGGTTGTGTCAGAGCTGGACGCTCGGCAATGCGACGGAGTTGTGGGTGCACGGCGTCGAGTTGACGCAGGACCAGGCGTCCCATCACTCGAACTGGCTGTTCGTGCCCTCGGACCGCTACCCGGGCCCCGACGGCACCTGGGACTGCTCGGAGCGCAAGTACGATGAACTGACCGCGGCGATGGCGGGCGGTGTGCTCTACGCGCAGTCGACGCAGGCGGAGCGCGAGGTGCAGCGCTTCCCCAACAGCGGGGCGGTGCGCATCCCCCCCTACTCGAAGATCATCAGCGACGTGCACATCCTCAATGCGTCCGCGAAGCCGATCTCCGGCCACGCGCGCCTCTCCCTCTACACGCTCCCGCGTGATCAGGTGAAGGTGAAGCTGACGCCCTTCCACCTCACCTTCCGCACCCTCGATATCGCGCCCCAGGCCATCACCCGCTTCACCGCCGCGTGCGACCTCGAGGGGATCTATCAGGGGTCGCTCAACACGCCGGTCGATCTGCAAATTTATTACGTTCTTCCCCACACCCACAAGCTGGCGCGGCGCTTCTTCCTCGAGGTGATGGGCGGCCCGCGCGACGGCGAGAAGCTGGTCGAGCTGGCGGGCTTCGATTCGGGCGCGCGCGGACGCGCCTACGACCCGCCGAGAAGCCTGGACGGCGCCGATGGGCTGCGCTTCGGGTGCGAGTTCGAGAACCCGACGGACAAGCGGCTCCACTGGGGCTTCGGCGACAACGAGATGTGCGAGCTGCTCGGCTTCGGGGAGAGCAAGATCGCCTTCGAGTCGGGGGTGAGCCAGCTCCGCCCCGGCGGCAGCGACGGGGATGTGCGGCTGATCGAGGGGCCCTGCGCGACGGTCTCGTTTCCCTACTCCTTCGACAAGGCGGGCGGACCCCCACCGTGATCTACTTGCCCCGCTTGCCGCTCGCCGGCTTCTTTGCGGGAAGGGTCTTCACGAAGTCGTGCGCCCAATCGACCCACGCGGCCAGCGATGGGCCGGTGCGGAACCCACCGGCAGGGACGAAGACGTAGCCCTTCATCGGACGGCCGTTGAAGTCCATCGGCCGGACGTGTGGGCGGGCCAGCGCCTCGTCGTGGCGGTCGGGACCGACGCGCACCATCAGCTCTTCCTTCATGATCCCGACGAACATCTTCCCGCCGCGAAGGAAGGCGAGGCCGCCGAACATCTCCTTCTCGGTGACCTCCTCCCTTCCGGCGACGACGACGCGAACGCGGGCCGCGAGCTTCTGATCGTAGGCCATCGCTACGCCCTCCTCGCGGCACGCTCGCCGGTCTCGACGTACCGCTGGAGGCCGGCGAAGAAGCCCTTGATCCCGGCGTCCCACTTCCGCCGCACCAGGAGAGCGTCCATCAGCGCCCCGATCGGCCCGTACTTGAGCTGGTACTCCATGCGCTGCTCGATCCGCGTGGCGCCACCGTCGGTCACCAGCGTGTAGCGGTACGTGAGGCTCCGGAGCGGCAGGGTGCATTCGACGAGCTCGAAGGCCAGCGACTCGCCGGTACCCACTCGGTGATCTGCTCCTTGAACCAGCCGCCGGGGGCGAGGTCGCAGCGACGGGACGCCCCGACGCCCTCGCGCGCCGGGGAGGTGATCTCGGACTTCGTGACCCCCGGATCGTAGTGATGGAGTGTGTCGAGGGTGGCGAGCACGGACCAGACCTTGTCGGACGGGGCCTCGATCCGGATCGAGTTCAAGAGGACGGTCATGAATTCATCTCCTTGGTGGCCGATTGTTTCCGCCCCCGCAGGGCCCGGCGGATTTCGCGCCCGAGGGCGGCACGCTCCCGGTGTACCCGTCGGACGAACGCGCGCGGGGCGGCTGTGTCGGGGTCGTACTTTGCGCTCCATGCGATGATCTCGAGGAGGATCGGCAGGAGGTCGATCCCCTTCGGGGTGAGCCGGTAGTGGCTGCCCGGGCGGTCCCCGGCGCGCTCCCGGGTGATGATCCCGGCCCGGCCGAGGCGAGCGAGGCGATCGGCGAGGATGTTGGTGGCGATGCCCTCCCCGGCGCGGAGGAAGTCGGTGTAGGTGGAGCGCTCCTTGAACATCAGATCGCGGACGATGAGGAGCGTCCAGGCGTCGCCGAAGGTCTCCAGCGCGAAGTGGATCGGGCAGTGGGAGGGGCGGCCCGGGAGTGCCTCCGCGGGCGACGTGGACTTGCTTTTCACAAGCGAACGCTCGCATGGCTACTTGTAAAAAGCAAGCATAGCGGCGCGAGGGAAGAAGCCGTCGTCCCGCTCGTAGGGTGCGGCGGGCCCACGGCGGCCGAGGGTTCCGATGCGCGCGCTGAAGCGAAATCACGAATGGGTGGCCTGCCTGGCCCTGGCGGCCGGGATCGGCTGCGGGAGCGGGGGCGCGCGGTACCTCGCCACCGACGATGGCGGCGCGGGGGATCTCGCGTCGCCGGGCAGCGACGGGGGCGCGGTGGATCTCGCTGCGCCTGCGCCCGACGGCGGGGTGGATCTCGCGGGACCGCCGGCGGTCGATCTCGCCGTTGTGCCTGCCGACCAGGCGATCGCGAAGGCGGACCTCGCGCCACCACCGGCGGACCTCGCCAAGCAGCAAGCGGACCTCGCGCCGCCGCTGCCCGCGCTGGTGACGATCACCATCTCGGGCGCGACCGTGGCGCCGTTCAAGGCTGACGGGACGGAGTGGGACGGCCCGGGGAAGGTCGATCAGAAGACGATCGATGGGCTCGCCGCGGCGCTGGTCGGTGGCAACTCCTACGCCGTGGTGACCGGGTTCCTCGGCGGGCAGGCGATCCTCGCGTTGACGCGGCCGGATCCGTTCGGGACCGGCGAGGTGTTCGTCGGCGGCGGGTGGATCAACAAGATCGACCTCGCCACCACGGTTAACAACGTGGAGAACACCTTCGCGCCGGCCTGGCCGGGCCCGCCCGCGTGGCAGCATGTGCCGCTCGCGCCGACGCTGCGGGTGCGGGTCCATGGGGTCGACGAGGATCTCGTGAACCATGATGTCATCGGGGACGCGGAGATCGGATACGCGGCGCTGGTGCAGGCGTGGCAGAGCCAGAATGTGGTGCAGGTGCAGGTGAGCGGTCAGACGCAGAACCAGCTATTGTTCGTGGGGCTGTCCGTCGTCGGAGAGTGACGCCGGCCGGAACAGAAACGGGAACGGGAATGAACGGGAACGGGAACGGAAGTTCAGTCCCCGGGCCCCGGGGGACGCTCGATCGACGGGATGCCCGACTTGACCAGGTGGACGATGCCAGCGCCGCCTCGAACATGGCCGGATGCGCCTTGACGCCGACGCTTGCGAGCTTCGCCTACTCGCGTGTGGCGTCTTCCCCCGCCGTCGCTTCCGTGGCCACCTTTACGCGCTTCGCCAGCCGTCGCGGCTTCACCAGCGAACGCAGGTAGCTCTCCGTCGTCGACGCACCGGTCGCCCGTTCGGTCACAAGCTGGTGCAGCACCGCCTTCACCGGCCGATCGACAAGCGGTGTCTTGCCATTCTCCCAACGCGACACCGTCTCCGCGCGCACGGCGAGCAGCGCGGCAAGATCCTTCGCCAGTAGTCCGAGCGCCTTCCGCATGAACAACACCGCGGGCCCGTCGAACACCGCTGCGTCAGCGAGCGCCCGCGCGACCGCGAGATCGAAGCGCACGAGATCCACCCCTTCGAAATACTCCTCCCCGCAATTCCCGCACCGTCGCGCCGGCAGGACCGTTGAGAACACGTGCCCCGACACCTCGCGCAGCCGTTCGACGTTCGCATCCTCCAGCCGATCGCTCTCGCACCTGACGCAGTTCCGGAGCTTGATCATGGGCACCTCACGAAACGAACACCGTGACGACGACGACGCTTTCGCGCGCTGCCACTACAACGGTCAGCCCTTCTCCGCATACGCGCCATGTTCCATCGTGCTGGCGCGTGAACGAGGACGCCGCGGCGACCGCCGCCGCGACGGAGGCAGGCGCCTCGTCGTCGTCCTCCATCTCATCGAGGGCGTGCGATGTGAACACCAGCGCTCCGGCCTTTGCTGCCCTCGTGATCGCCTTGATCACCTCGCCGCGCTTCACATCGACAGATAAACGCATGTTGATCGTATGTCAAGTCTTGTCCGCTCGCGCCTCGGCCGCTCCTCCATGCCGGCGTCATGCCACTGGGCGGCGGCGACGCGGTTCTCCGTCGGAGAGGAGCACGGCGCGGGTGACGGCGCCTCCTCCGAAGCGATCGGTGATGCGGTCGATCGTCTCGCCGAGGTGCTCGCCCCGCTCGGTCGCGGGCTCGTCGAGCGAGAGCTGCCGCGGGCCGTCCTTCGCGACCAGGCCGGAGAGGCTGATTCCGACGAGGCGCGCGCCGCGCTGCTCGATCGCCGGCACGACCTCGAGGAGCTCCAGCGCGGTGCGGGCGACCACCCGGCCATCGGCGGTCGAGCGCGCGAGCGTGACGCGGCGGGTGCAAAGCTCGTGGTCGGCGTACTTCACCTTCACCGTGACGGTCCGCGCACGCAGCCCGAGGGCCCGCACCCGCCGGCAGACCCGGTCGGTGTGGGCCAAAAGCGACGGGGCGAGGTGGGCGCGCAGGTGGACGTCGCGTTCGAAGGTCTCCTCGCTGCCGACCGAGACCGGGGCGCGATCGGGGATCACCGCTCGCTCGTCGCGCCCCTCGGCGAGCGCGAACAGGCGACGCGCGCCGTCGGCACCGAGGCGTCCGGCCAGCGCCGTCTCGCCGATCCGCGCCACGTCGCCGATGGTGGCGAGACCGAGCCGCGCGAGCGCCGCCTCGGTGACCGCGCCCACGCCCCACAGCCGCCCGATCGCCAGCGGCTGGAGGAACTCGCGCACGCGGTCCGGATCGACCTCGACCAGTCCGTCGGGCTTCCCGAGGTCGCTCGCGATCTTCGCGACGAACTTGTTCGGGGCCACGCCCACCGACGCCACCAGGCCGATCTCCTCGCGCACCTGCTGCTTGATCCCGCGGGCGATCGCCTTCCCGTCGCCGAGCAGCCGCTCCTCCCCGGTGACGTCGAGGAACGCCTCGTCGAGCGACAGCCCTTCGACCAGCGGCGACCAGCCGGCGAGGAGGGCAAAGAACTGCGCCGACGCCTGGGCGTAGCGCGCCATCCGCGGCGGGACCACCACCAGATCGGGGCACAGCAGGAGGGCGCGCGCCATCGGCATCGCGCTCTTCACGCCAGACGGGCGGGCCTCGTACGAGGCGGCCAGCACCACCCCGCGCTTCGAACGCGGGCCGACCACCACCTTGCGCCCGCGCAGCGACGGATCATCGCGCTGCTCCACCGAGGCGTAGAAGGCATCGAGATCGACGTGGAGGATGGTGCGCGGCATGGAACCTGGAGCGAAGATGAGCGAAGATAGCACCGCGGGCGATCCCCCCGTGGGCTAGACTAGACTAGACTAGCGCCAGCTCGCGCTACAATGCGCCGCAGCGTCGGTGGAGGCCGCGCGACGCATGCCGGACGATCGATTGCTCCATCTGGACCCACCCACCACGCCCTCGCCCGAGGCGCCGCCTGCCGTCGCTGTGGCGAAGAGCCCCTGGCCGCGCCGACTGCTGCGGATCGGGCTCTCGCTCGCCGCGCTCGGGCTGTGCGTCGCGCTGTTCCGCCGCCTCGATCCGGAGCAGGTGCTCGGCGCGCTGGCGGGGGCGGACTGGCGCTTGATCGCGCTCGCGGTGCTCCTGAACCTCACCATCAACACCGGCGGGCGGGTGCTGCGCTGGGCGGCCCTTCTGGCTCCGTTGCCGCGCCGGGGGAACGGGCCGGGCCTGGGCGAGCTGTCGTCGCTGCTCCTCGCGAGCTACGCCACCAGCAACCTGCTGCCGGCGCGCGCGGGTGAGGCGCTGCGGACGGTGCAGCTCCACCGGCGCCATGGCTTCTCCGTCGCTGCGCTGGTGGCGGTGCAGCTGGTGGAGAAGATCCTCGAGGCGCTCAGCCTCGCTCTGCTGGCGCTCCCGGCGGCGCTGATCGGCCACCCGCCGGCGGCGATGCGGCTGCCCCTCTTCGCCTTCGCGGTGCTCGCGATCGGCGGCGTGGCGCTGGTGCTGGCGATCGCCTGGCGGAGCGATGGCGGCGCGGGACAATCAACCGCCAGCGACGGTGGAGAGGCCCAGGCGAAGGGGGCGCGGGCGGCGATCCGAAGGTTCCTGGGCCGCCTCGGCGAGGCGATGCACCTCCTGCGCGCACCGCGGATCTGGTCGGTCGGGCTGGCCTGGTCGTGCCTCGCCGATCTCGCCGACGTGGCGATGCTCGGCCTGTGCCTCGTGGCGGTCGGGATCCACTTGCCCTTGGCGAGCTGGCTGGTGGTGTTCCTGGCGATCAACCTGGCGATCTCTCTGCCGTCGACGCCGGCCCAGATCGGAGTGCTCGAGGCGGGCGCGGTGCTGGCGCTGGTCGCCGTCGGTGCGGGGCGGAGCGAGTCGCTCGCATTCGCGGTGCTCTACCACGCCGCCCATGTCCTCCCGACGACGCTGGTGGGCCTCATCGGCCTGCGCCACGAATCACAGGCCGCGGTCGCGCCCGCGGGCACCCGGTAGGACAGGTCACCGAGCGCCGCAGCCGGGCTCACCCCGCCGGGAACTCGACCCCCTGCGCCAGCGGCAGGTCTTTGCCGTAGTTGATGGTGCAGGTCTGGCGGCGCATGTAGCCCTTCCAGGAATCGGAGCCCGACTCGCGTCCCCCGCCGCTCTCCTTCTCGCCGCCGAACGCGCCCCCGATCTCCGCGCCGCTGGTGCCGATGTTGACGTTGGCGATCCCGCAGTCCGACCCGGCGGCGGAGAGGAAGCGCTCGGCGGCGCGCAGGCTGTCGGTGAAGATCGCGCTGGAGAGCCCCTGGGCGACGGCGTTGTGATCGGCGAGCGCCGCATCGAGATCGTCGACCTCGAAGAGGTAGAGGATCGGCGCGAAGGTCTCCTCCCAGGCGATCGGAAAGCGATCGTGGCGCGGCGCGCGCACCAGCGTCGGCTCGACGAAGTGGCCGGCGCGATCGAGCACGTTGCCGCCGCACACGACCGTGCCCCCCTGCGCGACGGCGAGCGTGATCGCGCTCCGGTAGCGCTCCACCGCCGCGGCGCTGGCCAGCGGGCCCATCAGGACGCCAGCGACGAGCGGATCGCCGATGGGGACGGTCCGGTAGGCCGCCGCGAGCCGGTCCGTCAGGCGCGCCGCGATGGCACGCTGGGCGAACACTCGCCGCGTGCTGGTGCAGCGCTGCCCTGCGGTGCCGACCGCGCCGAAGGTGATCGCGCGGGTGGCGAGATCGAGATCCGCGTCGTCGAGGACGATGATCGCGTTGTTGCCGCCGAGCTCGAGGATCGTGCGGCCGAGGCGCGCGGCCACCTGGGCGGCGACCTTCTTCCCGACGGGGATCGACCCGGTGAAGGAGACGATCGGCACGCGCCGGTCCTCGCTCATCCACTCGCCCACCTCGCTGCCGCCGACGAGCAGGCCGAACACGCCCTCGGCGGCCTGCTCCTTCATCACCTCGTTGCACAGGTTCTGCACCGCCAGCGACGAGAGCGGGGCGAGCGGCGAGGGCTTCCAGAGGCACACATCGCCGCACACCGCGGCCAGCGCGGCGTTCCATGCCCACACCGCCATCGGGAAGTTGAAGGCGGTGATGATCCCCACCGCACCGACGGGGTGCCACTGCTCCATCATGCGGTGGCTGGGGCGCTCCGAGGCGATCGTCAGCCCGTGGAGCTGGCGGCTCAGCCCGACGGCGAAGTCGCAGATGTCGATCATCTCCTGCACCTCGCCGAGGCCCTCCGCGCGGATCTTGCCCACCTCGAGCGCGATCAGCTCGCCGAGCGGCTCCTTGTCCCGGCGCAGGAGCTCGCCGAGCCGGCGCACCAGCTCGCCGCGACGGGGGGCGGGTCGGAGACGCCACTCGGTGAAGCGCGTGAGCGCCTTCGCGAGCACCGTCTCGTAGTCCGCGCGGCGGGCGGCGCGCACCACCGCCAGGGTCTCCCCGGTGGATGGATTTTGCGACGGGATCTCGTCGCCCGAGGTGGTGATCCATTCTCCCCAGCAGGCGCCCTGCGGTTGCAAGGTGAGGCCGAGCTTCGCGAGCAGCGGGTGGAGCCGGGCGGGCTGGGTGGTCATGGCAGCGATCTCCGGAAGCCGCGGGTGCGGCGCGGCGCAGCATAACGCCGCGCGGGGACGATCGGGGCGGCGAGCGGGGCCAAGGAGCCCGGCCGGAATAAACTGCGCAACTGGGCAGCCGATCCATCCCGGCAGGCTTCGGGGGGCTTGCCCCTCTTCGGTAGTCTGGAGGGGAAGCTCCTCCGTCGAATACAGAGAGAAAGTGCCCTCCTGTCGAGAGACTAGAGCGGAGTGTTATACGGACCGTCGTAATGCGGTGTAACACTCCCTTCGCCGTCGAGTGACCCGCGAGCGCGGTTGCCGTCGGTGAGGGCACGGT
>SHYY01000240.1 GCA_009692555.1 Myxococcales bacterium | reverse complement strand
AGTCGTAGTCGTAGTCGTCCCGTCCGCAGCGACGGCAATCGAACTTCCTCCCGCAACAAATTCCTCCTGCCAACCGACCCCCCTGGCCACACAGGAGGATGCCCATGCTGGCCGACCAGAAGCTCGACGTCTATCGCCGCGCCATCGAGGGGTGCTTAACAGCGGAGGGGGCCCTCTTGCTGGCTCTTGCTCGTCACGTAGTCGTAGTCGTAGTCGTAGTCTGTAGTCGTAGTCGTCACGTCCGCAGCGACGGCAATCGAACTTCCTCCCGCAACAAATTCCTCCTGCCAACCGACCCCCCTGGCCACAAAGGAGGATGCCCCCTACATCGCCGAGGGAGCGGGCCGGTTCGGAGCGCCGGATGGCGCCCGCTTCTAGAGCATCGCCCGGGGCTCCGCGATGGAGTGCAAGGCGATCGTGGATGCCGTTGCGGTCCTGCAACTCGCCGAGGAAGACACTCGGCGACAGGCCATGGAGTTGCTCACCCGCATCCTGGAGATGCTCACGCGCATGTGCCGGAGAGGTGATCCCCCGCGCGAGAGTGCCCCTGAATCGACTACGACTACGACTACGACTACGTCAGCGGAGGAGCGGAGGTACCCCCTTCTCCGTTAAGCACCCCACCAGGAGCCGCCCGTTGCAGGCCGAGCAGCCCCGCACTATCCTGCGCCCGCCATGAAGATCACCCGTGACGAGGTGCGCGCCACCGCCGCCCTGGCCAGGCTGGCGCTCACCGACGAGGAGATCACTCGCCTGACCCGCGAGCTCGACGCGATCCTGGTCTACATGGAGAAGCTCGCCGCGGTCGACGTCGAAGGGATCGAGCCGATGACCCACGCCGTCGCGCTGGCCTGCCCGCTGCGGGAAGACGCGCTCGGACCGCAGCTCACCGTCGAGAAAGCGCTTGCGGACGCCCCGGCGAGCGAGGACGGCTGCTTCCTGGTGCCGCGGATCATCGCGCACGACAAGGAGGCGTAGGTGACCCCGCTCCACTGGCGTTCCGCGGCCGAGATCGCCGCCCAGGTCGCCGCGCGCGAGGTCTCCGCCGTGGAGGTCACGCGCGCCCACCTCGATCGCATCGCCGCGCTCGACCGGCGGCTCGGCTGCTACCTGCTCGTCGACGGTGACGGCGCGCTCGCCCAGGCCGCTGCCGTCGACCGCGCGATCGCGGCGGGCGATTCCCCCGGCCTGCTCGCGGGCGTGCCGGTGGGCCTGAAAGATCTCCTCGTCACCGAGGGTGTGGCGACCACCGCGGGCTCGAAGATCCTCGCCGGCTTCATCCCTCCCTACGACGGCACCGCGGTCGCGCGCCTCCGCCAGGCCGGCGCGGTGATCCTCGGCAAGCTCAACATGGACGAGTTCGCGATGGGCTCTTCGACGGAGAACTCCGCTTTTGGCCCGGTGCGAAACCCCTGGGACGAGAGCCGCGTCCCGGGCGGCTCGTCGGGCGGCTCGGCGGCAGCGGTGGCGGCGGGCCTCTGCGCGGTCGCCCTCGGCACCGACACCGGCGGCTCGATCCGCCAGCCCGCCGCGCTCTCCGGCGTGGTCGGCTTGAAACCCACCTACGGCCGCGTCTCGCGCCACGGCGTGATCGCCTTCGCCTCGTCGCTGGACCAGGTCGGACCGCTCGCCCGCACCGTGGAAGACTGCGCGCTCACCCTCGAGGCGATCGCCGGCCACGACCCAAAAGACGCCACGTCGATCGACGCCCCGGTGCCACGCTACCGCGACGCCTGCACCGCCGCGGCCGCCGACCTCTCCGGCCTCCGCGTCGGCGTCCCCGAGGAATTCTTCGCCGCCGGCCTCGACCCCGAGATCGAGCGCCTCGTGCGCGCGGCGATCGCGAAGCTCGCGGATCTCGGCGCCCGCGTGGTTCCGGCCTCGCTCCCGAACTCCGAGCACTCCCTGGCCACCTACTACCTCGTCGCCACCGCCGAGGCGTCCTCGAACCTCGCGCGCTACGACGGCGTGCGCTACGGCCTCCGCGTCCGCGACCCGGGCGACGATCTCAACACCATGTACCAGAAGAGCCGCGCCGCCGGCTTCGGCACCGAGGTCAAGCGCCGGATCATGCTCGGCACCTACGCCCTCCGCGCCGGCTACTACGACGCCTACTACCTGCGCGCGCAGAAGGTCCGCGCCCTGATCAAGCGCGACTTCGACCGCGCCTTCGCCACCTGCGACGTGATCGCCACCCCCACCTCGCCGATCCCCGCCTTTCGCCTCGGCGACCGCACCGAAGACCCGCTGGCGATGTATCTCGCCGACATCTACACCATCTCCTGCAACCTCGCCGGCCTCCCCGGCCTCTCCGTCCCCTGCGGCTTCACCACCAGCAACACGCTCCCGACTGGCCTCCAGCTCCTCGGCCCGCCGCTCGGCGAATCCACCGTCCTCCGCGTCGCTGCCGCCTACCAGCGCGCCACCGACTGGCACACCCGCCACCCGCCAGGCGCCGAGCGAAGCACCCCATGACCCCCTACGAATCCGTGATCGGCCTCGAGTGCCACGTCCAGCTGGCGACCCACTCGAAGATCTTCTCCGGCGCCAGCGCCAGCTTCGGCGGTGCGCCCAACACCTACACCGATCCGTACACCCTCGCCCTCCCCGGCACGCTCCCGGTCCTGAACCGCCGCGCCGTCGCCTGCGCCCTCAAGATGTCCCTCGCCACCGGCTGCACCATCCGCCGTGTTTCGCGCTTCGCCCGCAAGCACTACTTCTACCCCGACCTCCCGAAGGGCTACCAGATCTCCCAGTACGACGAACCGATCGCCGAGCACGGCCGGATCGACTTCCTCCTCGACGGCACGCCGCGCGCCGTCCGCCTCACCCGCATCCACATGGAGGAGGACGCCGGCAAGAGCACCCACGTCGCTGGCGCCGCGTATTCGCTGGTCGATCTCAACCGCGCCGGCGTGCCGCTGATCGAGGTGGTCAGCGAGCCCGATCTCCGCTCCGCGAAGGAGGCCGCCGAGTACCTCCGCGCGATCCGCCAGCTCGTCCGCTACCTCGGCATCTGCGACGGCAACATGGAGGAGGGCTCGCTACGCTGCGACGCCAACGTCTCGATCCGCCCCGTCGGTGACGTCGCTTACGGAACGCGCACCGAGCTCAAGAACATGAACTCCTTCAAGCACGTCCAGGCGGCGATCGAGTACGAGGTCGCGCGCCAGACCGAGGTGCTCGAATCCGGCCAGCGGGTGGTCCAGGAGACCCGCCTGTGGGACGAGGGCCGCGGCACCTCGCACCCGATGCGCTCGAAGGAGCAGGCCCACGACTACCGCTACTTCCCGGAGCCCGATCTCCCGCCGCTGGTGGTCACGGAGGCCGAGATCGAGGCCCTCCGCTCGTCGCTGCCGGAGCTCCCGCTCGCCCGCCGCGCCCGCTTCATGGATCGCCTCGGCCTCTCGCCGCAGGACGCCGCCCTCCTCACCGCCGAGCGCGAGATCGCCGACTACTACGAGCAGGTGGTCGCCGCCGGCCCGTCCTGTGACCCGAAGCGCGCCGCCAACTGGGTCGGCGGAGAACTGCTCCGCGAGCTTCACCGCGACGAGCGCCCGATCGCGCAGTCGCCCGTCTCGCCCACCGCCCTCGCCGAGCTGATCGCGCTGGTCGCCGGTGGAACCATCTCCGGCAAGATCGCCAAGGACGTTCTCGCAACGATGTACGCGAGCGGCGAGAGCTCAAAGGAGATCGTCGCCCGCGAGGGCCTCCTCCAGGTCAGCGACGAGAGCGAGCTCCTGCGCGTCTGCCAGAAGGTGATCGAGGCCAACCCGAAGCAGGTCGAGAAATTCCGCGGTGGCAACGACAAGCTCCTCGGCTTCTTCGTCGGACAGGCGATGAAGGAGACCGGCGGCCGCGCCCACCCCGAGCGCGTCAACCAGATCCTCCGGAGGCTCCTCGCATGAGCCGCATGAACGACGTCCTCTCGCCGCTCGCCTTTTCAAACGGCGTGCTCTCGCTGCTCGATCAACGCCGCCTACCGACGGAGGAGGTGTGGATCGACTACCGCGACTACCGTGAGGTGGCCGCCGCGATCCGCGACATGGTGGTCCGCGGCGCTCCTGCGATCGGCTGCACCGCCGCCTACGGGGTCGCGATTGGTGCAATGCAGCAAGCCCCCTTCGACGAGGTCTGCGAGGCCCTCGCCGCCACCCGCCCGACCGCGATCAACCTCTTCTGGGCGATCGAGCGGATGAAGCAGGTCGTCCCGCGCACCCCCTTGGCCCTCGCCCGCGCCGCCATCGCCCTCCACGAGGACGACATCGCCTCCTGCCGCGCGATCGGAAAAAACGGCGCCGCACTCCTCCCGGCCGGCCGCGTCCTCACGCACTGCAACGCCGGCGCCCTCGCCACCGGCGGCTACGGCACCGCCCTCGGGGTGATCCGCGCCGCCGTCGAATCCGGCACCGCGCTCGCGGTCTACGCCGACGAGACCCGCCCCTTCCTCCAGGGCGCCCGCCTGACCGCCTGGGAGCTCCAGCGAAGCGGCATCCCCACCACCCTCATCACCGACAACATGGCCGGCCACTTCATGGCCAAGGGCGCCATTCAATCCGTGGTCGTGGGCGCCGACCGGATCGCCGCCAACGGCGACACCGCCAACAAGATCGGCACCTTCACCGTCGCCGTCCTGGCGCGCGAGCACAACATTCCCTTCTTCGTCGCCGCCCCGCTCTCCACCATCGACCGCGCCATCCCCGACGGCACCCACATCCCGATCGAGGAGCGCTCCCCGCGCGAGGTCACCCACATCGGCCCCCTCCAGGTCGCCCCCGATGGCATCGCCGTCGCCAACCCCGCCTTCGACGTCACCCCCGCCCGCCTCATCACCGCGATCATCACCGAAGCCGGCGTCGCCCGCCCACCCTACCGCGACTCGCTCGCCGCCCTCTTCTCCTGATGACCCATCCACAGGAAAACTGATCGGAAATCTCTCGACTTGCCCCGCCGCGAATGAAGAAGCCAAGAAGCCGAGCGGTCGGTCCGGGCCTTCGTCCCCTCTCATCACAAGCACTGCGCGAAGAACACGCTCACGTTGTTGGTGTCGTGATTGGCGACGGCGAGGTCGGCCTTGCCATCGCCGTTCAGGTCGCCGAGCGCCACCGCATACGGAGACTTCCCACCGCTCGCGTAGTCCACTTTGGGAGCGACCGGGCCGGCGCCCTGACATTCAGTGCAGTGCGGTTGCAGCCGGCTGCCGCCAGCGCCAACCACCACCCGACCCACATTCGCATCGTCCCTCCCTTCGCTTGCATCTTTGGCGAACAGGGGAACTCTCCAGGCGCTTCAGGTACTCAACCGCCCCGGCGTTGAACTCGTCTAGAGCCGCCCTCGGCCCGTCGGCGTGGTAGCGTGGCATCAGCCGATGCACATCTCCGTGCATCGACTAGATCCATCCGTAGTTACAAGATGTTGTCGCGCAGCAACGCGGCGCGTCGAGGCGGCTCGTGCACATGTGGGTGCAGCGCCCCTTGCGGAAGTCGGCGCTCCGCCGCGCCCAGCTCCATGTCATGGCGCTTGCATCGCGCGACCGCCCAAGAAGGCCAATCGCACCACCGCCAGGGCAACACCCCGAGGAGCCGGTTCAATGCAGATCACGCGAACGCTCGAGAAGCTGGGAGTCGCCGCCACCCGCGCGGCCTGGCCGCTCGTCAAGAAATGGAACGAGAAGTTCGAGGGCGAGGCGATCCACCCGAAGTGGTCGGCCCAGCCGCTCCTGAAGTCGCGCGAGCGCACCTTCCCGCAGCTCGGCTGGCCGCGCACCACCGACTCGCTCTGTCCCCGCTGCGTGAAGGAGGTCCGCGAGGACATCCTCGCCGGCAAGGCCGATCTGCGCGTGCTGATCGACGGCAAGCCGGGCGAGATCAAGGCGCACATCCTGGAGCGCGACGGCCGGATCGTGATGGACAAGCACTGCGAGAAGCACGGCGACTTCAGCGACGTGATGTCGATCGATCCGGCCTTCCTCGGCCGCATCGAGCGGCTCTACCCCGGGCGCGACTTCCTGGCCCCGAAGACGCCGCTCCGCGATCACGGCAGCTCGACCATCCAGTACGGCCGCGGGTCGGTGCTCACCGTCGATCTCACCAACCGCTGCAACATGATGTGCGACCCCTGCTTCATGGACGCGAACCAGGTCGGGTTCGTCCACGAGCTGGGCTGGGACGACATCAAGAAGATCCTCGACGACTCGATGTCGATCAAGCCGCACCGGCAGATGTCGGTGCAGTTCTCGGGCGGCGAGCCGACCATGTCGCCCCACTTCCTCGACTCGATCCGCTACGCGCGCGACCTCGGCTACTTCGCGGTGCAGTGCGCCACCAACGGCCTCCGCTTCGCCCAGGAGCCGGGCTTCGCGAAACAGGCCAAGGAGGCCGGGCTGCGGATGGCCTACCTCCAGTTCGACGGCACCGACAACCCCTCCAACGCGCACCGCAAGATCGGCAACCTCTTCGACGTGAAGCTGCGCGCCATCGAGGAGCTGCACAAGGCGAAGATCGACATCATCCTCGTCGTCACCGTCATCAACGGCGTGAACAACGAGCAGGTCGGCAAGATCCTCGAGTTCGCCGTCGAGAACGCCGACAAGATCACGGTCGTGTCCTTCCAGCCGGTCTCGTTCACCGGGCGCGACGAGGACATCAGCGATGAGATGCGCGAAAAGCAGCGCTACACGCTCTCGCACCTCGCCCACGACGTGAAGAACCAGATGGGCGTCACCGAGCCGATGCGCGACTGGTTCCCGCTCTCGGCGATGGGCCCGTTCTCCGACCTCACCGATCACCTGCTCGGGCAGGACGCCGACTGGGGCTCGATGAAGTGCGGCTGCCACCCGAACTGCGGGATCGGCACGGTGCTGTTCGTCAACAAGAAGACCAAGCAGATGGTCCCGATGTCGCAATTCCTCGATATGGAGCAGCTGCTGAAGGACATCACCACCATCAGCGACGGCGCGCAGGGAAAGGCGATCACCGTCGCCGAGATCGGCGTCTCGCTGCTCCGCAACTTCAAGCCCGACCAGGCGCCGCCCGGCTACACCTTCTCCGACCTGATCAAGCAGTTCATCTCGCAGACCGGGGCGCGTGGCAAGAACATCGGCGAGTACGAGAGCGACGCCGAGCAGTTCCCGTGGCGCGTGCTGTTCGTCGCCGGGATGTGGTTCCAGGACCTCTTCAACTACGACTTCCGGCGCACGGAGATGTGCATCATCCCCTACGGCACGCAGATGGGGGAGATCTCCTTCTGCGCCTACAACACCGGCGCCGGGTGGCGCAACATCGTCGAGAAGATGCTCGCCAACGCCACGGTGGCCGACTGGTACAAGAAGAACGGCCGCCACGCGGTCTACGCCAAGGGGCAGGACCTCGGCCTCCCCGAGTACCAGAATGACCTGACCGCGCGCGTCCCCCACGCGCCCGACTACGTTCGCTCGCTGAACGAGCAGGGCAAGATCGCGCTGCGCGTCATCGCCGGCTGAGCTGCTGCGCGTGACTGGAGCATCGATCAGTTTACCGCTCCCGTCGCCGGCCGGTCCCATTTTGCGCCCGGCTTCGGGGGGCTTGCCCCCCTTCTGTAGACTTGAGGGGAGGCTCGTCGGTCACAGGCGGCCAGCCTGTTTCCTCGTCGGCAATCGCCGACGTGCAGCAAGCTCTGAAAGCAACCTCGCGCCTCACCGGACGCGAAATGGGCCTCGGCGGGCTCGGTCCGGGTAAATTGGTCGACGCTCTAGTACTACTCGCTCACGTCGGAGCCCGTCTCCGGCACCCGCGGGCCGGTCACGGCGTGCTCCCGTCGGAAGCGCGGGGCGGTCGGCCGGCGCGCGGGGGCGGTTGGAGCCCGTACGGGCCGCCCTC
>SHYY01000034.1 GCA_009692555.1 Myxococcales bacterium | reverse complement strand
GGTCACAGAGAGGCTGCTCGACTGCGGCTCCTTGTACTCCTGGTCCGGGTCTTCCTTGTGCGAGTTCTTCGGTGTCCAGGAGACCGTCTTGTCGATCTGGAGCTCCTTCGGGTTGAACTGGGCGTCCACCTCGGGCTTGGAGCCCTCCGTGGCTTTGATCTTCACTTTCTGCATACTAATCTCCACTCCTTTCGCGGCCGACCTCGGACATCCGATAGACCTCCTCGAGCACATCGCGCGCCATCGACTCGATCTTTCGGCGCTCGGCCTCGGGGCTCTCCTTCTCACCACCCGACGCCTTCGCGCTGCCGGCGCTCGAGTGCGATGCATTGTGCGGGGCCGACTGCGCCACATGGTCGCTGGCGGCGAGCTGGTGGGTCGAGGAAGCGGCCGCGACCAGGGTGAGATCGGCCAGCGTCACGCGGTCGTCGCTGGGCGCGTTCTGCTGCTGCGAGCGGAGCGCATCCAGGATCCTGGCCGACGACTCCGACGCCGGAGCGGACGAAACCGCCGGGCCCGACGACGGCTGGACCAGCGAGAGCTGGGGCGCGCGCGACGATGAGGACGACCCGCTCCCCGAAGCAGCTGCCGCCGAGCCGCCGGAAGACGCGGTCACCAGCTGGAGCAGCGACGACGCCGCGTCCCCCTGGAGCATCGCCGAAGCGGCTGCCACCTCGGGCCGGAGCGTCCTCTGACCCGCTCCCGCACCCCCGGGACCCGCGATCATCGGCCGCGCCAGACTGCCGCTCCGTGCGGGCCGCGCCGTCGACGTGCCGGGGCCGACCGGGTAGTCCCCGAAGGCCTCATGCACCGATTGGGAGGAGAGGGGCGTCATCCCCTCCCAGGACGAATGGCCCGCCAGGGCGGCGTCGGCTCCGCTCTGCGCGGCCGAGACCGTGGCCGGCGGTGCCCAGTCTCCGATGTGCTCGGAGAAAGACTCGGACCGCGACCAGAGGTAGCCTCCCCGTGGCATCCGCCCGCCGGGCAGCGCCGTGCGATCGAGCGCACCGACGACCCGCCGCGCGCCCGCCGGACCGGCGACGTAGCTGGCCGGCGCACCCAGAGCCCGGGGCGCTCGCCCGGAGATATTTTCGGCGACGGCCGGTCTGGCACCGGGCCCGGCGGCGACTCCGCCCCCGGTCGAAGGGCGACCCGCGACGGTGGAGGCCCCCTCGGCCGCCACGGCCTGGGCGCGTCCCCCTTCGAACGAGGCGAGGGCCGAGAGCAGTGGCATCGCCCGGCCACGGGGACCTGCGGCGATATCGGCGGCTGCGGCGGTGAGGGCGCCCTGCGCGGAGGCCGGGAAAACACGGATCAACGACCACACGGCGTCGAGCCGGCGCGCTGCTTCGCTCTCCGCGACCGCCGAGCGTGCAGGGCCGGTGACGTTTCGGGCGGCAGCGGCAGTCGGGCTCTGCGACCAGGAGTCGACACCTCCCGCCAGCTCGCCACCGACAGCGGGCGCGCTCGTGGGCGATGGCGCAACCGCCGGTGAAGCGCCGGAAACGGCGGGGGCGCCGGCAACCGGGAGGCCGGCATTCGCGAACGAGGCCGCGACACCCTGCGCCGCGCCAAGACCTTGCGAACGCGACGCGGACGCGGCTTCCCAGGGCGCCACCATCGTGCGGGAGCCCTCCCCAGGCGGGGCGAAGGTGGGGCCACCCGACGCGGACTGCGCGGAAGCCGACCACCGCTGGAACAGCTCCAGCGCACCACCGCGGGAAGCGAGCATAGCCGGCAGCCGATCCGGCTCGATGAAGTCGACCGAGAAGCCGGCGGCCCGGATCCCGATCGTCCCGGCGAGCTGCTCCGACCGGCCTCCGATCCCACCGGGGCGGGTGAGGGCAAGGGGCTCGGCGGATGAGATCGGAGCGGAAGCCTGCGCTCGCGCCAGCAACGGAGCGAGCTCGAGCCGGGGCGGCGACGCGGCCACCGCGATACGATCGGCGGGAGCCGAGGGCGCATCGGAGATGCGAGTCGACGGCGCCGCCAGCGACGATCCCGCCCCAGGACGGACCGGTGCAGCGGCTGACGCGACCAGGTCGCGAGGGAATGCGGTCTGGTAGGAGGCCGGGGAGGGGACGCCGGAAGACGCTATCGCCGGGCGTCCGGTGACCGGGCCGCGCTCCTCGCGGAGGCGCACGAACTCGCCGACCGGCGCGAGCGCTGCCCGTAGCGAAGAAGCCCCGAGCGGCGGTAGTTCTACGGTAAGGACGCGCGCATCCCGCGCAGCTCGGCTACCGACGAGGCGATCCACGAACCGATCGAGGCTCGCACGGCGATCGTGCGGCGCGACGAGCGCGCTGCTCGCCCGAAGCTCCGGCATGGCCGACGACTGGAGCGCCGAGACCTGCGAGCGCGGAGCTGCTCCGACCCGGCCGATCGCCAGCTCAGCGACGGCGCGTTCGGCCGAACCGCCCACCTGGGGAAGCTCCGCCGGGGCGGCAGCGACGGCGGCCGCGGCTGTCCCCACCAACCCGGAAAACGGCAGCGACGCGGCCGTCTTTTCCGGCTCGGCGTAGGGCCCGGCAGCCTGAGGCTCACCCTGCGAAGCTGGTGATGCGACAGGCGCCGAAGTGGTGGCCTCAGCGACGGGCGCGGCGGGCGACTGGGCAGGCTCGACCGCCCTCGGGGGAGCGGCCGCCTGGAGCGGCTCGACCGGAGCAGCGTCGGCGACGCCAGGAGTTCCGGCGACGGCGAGTGGCGACGACTGTGTGACGGTCCTCGGGGCGGCCACTCCAGCTGGAGGATCGACCGCATCGGGGCCAGGTGCCACGAACGAGGAAGTTGACGGAGCTGCTTCCGCGCGGGCGGAGGTGCGCGGCAAGAGCGCCTCCGAGATCCTCGGCAACGTGCTCGCTGCTTCCGCGCGGGCGGAGGTGCGCGCCTGCGGTGACTCCGAGGTCTGGGTGCGGGGCACGGCGGCGAGAGCCGTGTCCACTGTTCGGCCAGCTGCCCGTTGCGCGGACACAGGCGCCTGGGCGTCGTCGTGGTCCGGGGCAAGCAGCACGTAGCTCTCGGTGCCTTCGTGGACGGTCCGACCGGCCTGCGGCGCGTCACGAACGACCTGGCGATCGACCCACTGGATATGGGCGAAGGCTCTTCCCAGCGCGCTCGCCGGGGGAAGCGAGCCGCGGAGCGGCAGCGCGTCGACGGCCGTGGCCAAGGCGGCCGGCAGCCCGGCAGCGCGAGGCGAAGCCGCACCGCCGCGGGCCCCGACAATTTCGGCCGCGATCAGCTCCCGAACGGCGCTGGAAGCCGCGGCGAGGACTTCGCGCGCGGCCAGGATCTCGGGCGGTGCCGCGTTCCGCGCCTCATCGGCCGGCGGCGTGGCAGCCACCCGGCTACCTCGCTCGGAGGAGGCCGAGGCAATCGCGGCAGGGGACTGGTGCACGGCGGGCGGCGCAGTGCCGGCCCGCTCGGCGAGCGGTGCCGCGGTCGCTCCCGGGGAGGGCGGCGCAGTGCCGGCCCGCTCGGCGAGCGGTGCCGCGGTCGCTCCCGGGGAGGGCGGCGCGGCGGCGGGGGCGACCGGGGCGCGCGCCGAGGACGTGGAATCTGTGGAAACCGCTGGAATCGCTATCGGCATCGGCGACGCCTGGGCGGAAGGCGCAGTGGCGGCGACCTCGGCGCGGATCGCGGCGGTGATCGCTTCCACCTGGGCCGGCGATGGACCGGGGTTCGCATCCACGGCCGGCACAACCTGCGGTGCGGCCACCTGAACAGCCGGTGACGCCGGCTCGGCGTGCGCGGAGGGCGATCCCGCCGCGGGGATCGCCGCCACCGGCTCCGTGTACGGCGCCTGGGCCGCCGCGGCGAAGTACTCGGGCGCAGGCGCTCGCCTGGCTTCGGTCTGTCCCGTCGGTGCCACGGGTGCGGGCCGATTGACGACGTGCTCCATCGCCGGGGCACTCGAGGCCCGCAACGACACGCTGGCCGGCGCTTCCACCGCGCCCTGCGGGAACCCAAGGGCAGCCGGAGCCTCCTCGTCGTAGGCAGCACTGGATGCGACGTCGCCCAGCAGCGGCGCAGGGATCGTCGGCGCGTTGAACGCGGACGGCGCGGGCGCATTCAAGGCCTCCTCCGCCGAGGCTGCCGGGGCCGACGGCGAGGCGACGCTGCGCGACTGGGCGACCGGCCGCTGCCGGACCGCAGCCCGCGCGCCTTCGATTTCATACCAGGGACGGGCGTAGATCAGTCCGGCCACCCCACCGGCAGCGGCGGCGGAGGGGCGCACGGAGGCGCTCTCGAACAGCCGGGCGCCGATGATCCGGTCGATGAACCCGAGGGTGCGCATCCCGAGCGCGCGAACGGGCTCCGCGAAGCGCGCGACCAGCGCGTTCGTGGACCGCTCGAAGGACGCGATCGTGCGTGGGATGAACACCGGGACCGGAGCCGCCGTACCGTTCGCCATGGGCTGGTTTACCTCTTACCTGTGGCCTTCATTGGTGACGAGCTCGCGTTCAAGCCGGCTCCAGACCCTCGTGGGCGATCTCGATCGTCTCGATCGAGATCTCGTTCTTCGAGGCGTCGAAGTCCGGCCCCTCCCACTTGCAGATCCAGCCCTCCCGGAAGCCCCACTTGGCCTCCGTGCCATTGGGCCCCTTCTGGACGATCGTCCCGGTGAGCCGCGTGCCGTCGCTGTTCGGGCCCAGCTTCTGCCCCTCATCGTTCATGAACTTCCTTCGCAGGGCGAAGAGCGTCCCATCCGAGAAGCCCTGCTTGAGAACGAGGTTCGGGAACTTGGTGCGCCCGATCAGCTTGTGCGTCGTGGTGTTCAGCCCACCTTCGGCGACCTCCTGGACCTCGGACTCCGACTTGAGCCCGCTGCAGGACCGGAAGTAGCCCACCGAGCCACCGATCTTGACCTCGAAGTAGTACGCGCCAAACGATTCACGACGTTTCATGGTCCGAGCCTCCTCCAGCTATGCGGCCGGCGCCCCTTCGGACGCCTGGTCGCCCGTTTTCTGGACGACCGTGAAAATGATGAACTCCGCCGGCATCGCAGGCGCGACGCCGATCTCGACGACCATCTGGCCGTTGTCCCGCACCTCGGTGGAGTTGGTCTCCTCGTCGCACTTGACGTAGAAGGACTCCTCCATCGACTGGCCGGCGAACGCGCCCTTCTTCCACTGCCCCTCGAGGAACAGCCCGACGAGGCGCGAGAGCAGATCCCAGGTGTTCCGGTTGTTCGGCTCGAACACCGCCCACTGGGTGCCGTCGATGATCGATCGACGCAGCATGATGAAGAGCCGACGGATGTTGATGTACCGCCACGACGGATTGTCGCTCGCCGTGCGGGCGCCCCACACGCGGATCCCGCGCCCGGGGAAGCTCCGCATCGCGTTGACCCCTTCGGCGTTGAGGCTGCCGATGTGGTCGTCGATCAGCGTCAGCGAGAGCCCGTTCACGCCGTTGATCACCTCGTTGGCGGGCGCCTTGTGGCTGCCGTGCTGGGTATCGCAGCGCGCGTAGATCCCGGCGATGTGCCCCGAGGGTGGCTGCCGAACTCCGCCATGCCCCGAGGGGTCGCCACCGATCAGCACCCACGGATAATAGAACGCCGCGTAGGAGCTGTCGACGCGCCTGCGCCAGCGCTTCACCGCCTCGATGTCCTTGGTCGGCGGGATATCGAGGATCGCGAACCGGTCCTGCAGGTTCTCGCAGACGTCCACCATCGCGTCCTGGATCCGCTGGACATGGCGGTCCGCCTGCGGGCCGGGGTATCGCTGATAGGCCAGCATCGCGTCGGGGACCGCCAGCATCGCGGGCTCCTCAACGGCCGCCAGGGACATCAGCCCACGGCGATCCGAGGGCCCGTGATCGTAGCCGACGAAGTCCTCCGCCGATACCGCTTCGGATCCGTCGCGTCCCCCGGTGAGCTTCGCCGCCGGGGCCGCCACCGGCAGGTTGTGCGGTGAGGGAGCGGCGGAGCGGAGATCTTCGATCCGGATCAGCTGCGACTGCTCGTTCACCACCCGCGCCACGTACCTCCGCGACAGCGGCGAGAGCTGGAGCCCGCGGAACACCTCGCGACGGTCCTTCAGCGACGCGAAGACCTCGAACTCGAGCACTTCGAGGTAGGTCGGCCCGGCGGCGTGGTAGCGCCTTACGATCGGGGTCGAGGAGCTCCAGCGGAGCGTGCGATCGTCGACCTCGGTCAGCACGACGTAATCGGAGTTCTCACGGTCGAAGACGCGGACCAGGGAGCCGCGCTCGAAGCCGCGGGCGGAGTTGACGCGCGCCTCGCCGGCACCGACGTCGAGATCAAGGGTGAGCAGCGTCTTCGCCGAGGTCGCCTGGGCGAACCGCACCCAGATCGCGTTTCCCCAGCGCCCCTCGTTCAGGGCGGAGACCCGCAGCGTCGGCTTGTCCCAGCCGTCCTTGATGATCCGCTCGGCGGACGACGAATGATCGGGCCCGGAGAGCTCGCCCGCCTTGGGACGGTGGGCAATGCGAACGACGTAGCAAGCCTTGCCGCCGTTGACGAAGAAGCCCTCGACGGCGCGCGCGAGATAGCCCTCGCTGGACTGCCCGTAGATCTCGAGGAACTCGTTCCAGCCGGTGATCCGGCGGGGTTCGTCGAGCGGACCCCGGGATGCCAGGCCGACGAAGCCGCCCGTGCGTGTCTCCGCGACGGAGAGGGCGCCTGCCCTGACCAGTTCGGAGGCCGGGTATACCCCCGGAGGTCTGATTTCCCTTTGGGCCCTCATCGCATTTTCCGTGTCAACGCTAACGCTTCCTCGCTTCGTTGATTTCCTTATTGATTCTGGCTATTTCCCGCAGCCAGATGTGTCTCTCGTCATGCTCCATCGACAAGACGTCATCCAAGGTCCAGTGGAAGTGATAGGCGATGTAGGCTACCTCCTGGTAAATCTGCTCCAGGGGGTAGCTAACTATCCCCCCTGGCCAACTACGCGGCCCTCACCTCCTCCGAGTAGATCGATGTCGAATTCGTTCTGGCACGACGGGCACTTCGCGTGGATCTTCGGAGCACCCTCTTCGTTGATTCGACGATAGAACTCCTGGAGGTAGGCCAGATCGGTGGAGAACAGGTTCTCGATGATGTCCGTGTCGATGTACTTGATGTCGCCCAGCTTCACGATTACCCGGCTCAAGAGGATGATGACCAGGTAGGCGCGGTTCCCCTGAACCCGATAATCCTGAAGCGGGATGATCTCGTCCTTCGCGGTCGCGAGACGCATCACTCCACTCTTGTGGAGCTTTCCTTCGCTGTCCACGAACCCCTTCGGGAGGGTGAATGGATATTCGGTCTGGAAGGCCATGTCGCGATCTTACCTCTTTGTCGAGAATCGGGTGGGCGGCCGGAGCATCTGCCCCGGCCGCCTCCCGTTCATCTGCTATCTCAGAGCTACGCCCAGCTCTCTTTGTAGTCGAACTTGATCTCTTCGCAGTACATCTCGCACTTGAGGCGGCGGATGTTCTCGCTGTGCGACTCCACCTTCTCGGGCGTCAGCTTGAAGACGCCGAGGTGCTGGAAGGTGAGGGTGAAGAGGACCGCCTTCAGCGACGGGTCGAGGTAGTCGAGCGTCCCGCCCTTCTCCTTGTCGTCGCCGTTGTTCCCCTTGATCACGAAGTCCTCGTGCCACTTGTAGAACTCGTCGGCGTGGGACTCGGGGAAGGTGATCACGAGGTTCGGGGTCTCGAGGGCGGCCGGCTCCTTCTGGTAGTCGCGGAGCTCGCCGACCGGGTTCTCGACGACCTTCTGCTTGACCACGATCGCCTCGATCTTGTTGACCCGGGTGCAGTCGAGGCCGTCGATCTGGAGCTTGAAGTTGGCGGGCAGCCACTTCTTCTGGACGCCGGGCTTGTTGGCGTACTTGCCGGCGATCGAGGCGCCACCCTTGCTGGTGGTCTGGCGGGTGTACTCGGGGGCGACCTTGATCGTCATCTTCGCGGCGTCCTTCGAAGCGGCGTCGAGGGCCGGGAGGCCGAACTCGGTCGGCATCGCGTTGAAGAACGTGAGCCGCGAGTGCTCGTTGAAGTCGTAGTCGGCGGTCAGGACCGCTCCGTTCTTGCGCTGGTACTTGTGGTCGAAGGAGGCCTTGATCCACTCGTAGGTGCCCTTCGACATGCCGGTGCCGCAGCTGAACGAGATGTCCTCGTACTTCACGCCGCCGAGGTGCTTGTGGACGGTGTGGCCGGCGCCCACCTTCTCGGAGACGACGTCGGAGGTGGCGTGGCCGCCTTCGACGCTGTGGAGCCATCCGGCGTTGATGCCATCGAGCTCGAGGGCGTACTTTCCTGCTGTGTAAGCGCGGGCTGACTGGGTGATCGGCATTCGTTCCTCCTGCTGCTGTGGTTACAAAAAGGGGCCCCGGGCACTCGCCAGGGGCCCCTTGGGGTCCTTCTACTCCTCGACGCCGCCGCCGATCGGCATCTGGCCGATCCGGAAGATCACGAACTCGGCCGGCTTCACCGGGGCGAGGCCGATCTCGACGATGAGCTGCCCGACGTCGATCGTCTCGGGCGGGTTGGTCTCCTCGTCGCACTTGACGTAGAACGCCTTCTCGGGCGTCTCGCCGAAGAGGGCGCCCTGGCGCCAGACCAGCGTCAGGAACGACGAGATGGTACGGGTGACCCGCTTCCACAGGCGGTGGTCGTTGGGCTCGAACACCACCCACTGGGTCGCGCGCTCGATCGAGGTCTCCACCATGATGAAGAGGCGGCGGACGTTGATGTAGCGCCACGAGGGGTCGGACGACAGGGTGCGGGCGCCCCAGATGCGGATGCCGCCGCCCTGCATGGTGCGGATGCAGTTGATGCCCTTCGGGTTCAGGATGTCCTGCTCACCCTTGGACACGTTGTACTTGAGGCCGAGCGCGCCGCGGACGATCTCGTTGGCGGGGGCCTTGTGGACGCCGCGCTCGTTGTCGGTGCGGGCGTAGACGCCGGCGATGTGGCCCGACGGGGGGATGAAGACGTTGCCGCGCTCCGGGTCGTAGACCTGGATCCACGGGAAGTAGTAGGCGCCGTACTTCGAGTCGCGCGGGCGCGGGAGCTTGTCGACGCCGCCGGCGATGCCCTCGGGGGAGTCGAGGATCGCGAAGCGGTCCTTGCGGTTCTCGCAGTGCGAGAGGAGCGCGTCGGCGACGGCGGGGGTGATCTGGCCGGGGGCGGCGACGATCGAGATCTCGTCGATCTCCTCGAAGCACTTCAGGCCGGTGCGGGCGCCGGGGCCGTTGTCCTTGCCGATGTAGAGGCCGTCGCGGTCGGGCGACTTGGTGGCGGCCTTCGGGGCGTCGACCTTCGCGGGGTCCTTCTTGTCGCCCGCGGGGGCGGCGGAGCCAGCGACGGCGGGCTCGATGTCGAGGGACACCGGGGCGCCGACGTTGACCACGAAGCAGCGCGAGCCGCCGTTGTTGAAGAAGCCGTAGACGGCGTGGGCGAGGTGCGTCGACTGGGTGAAGTCGCCGAACGTCTTGACGAACTGGCTCCAGTTGGTGCAGAGCACCGCCTGGTTCGCCGGTCCCATCATCGACTCGCCGAGGAAGCCGACGGTGTTGGTGCCGACCGCCTCGATGGGCTTCGAGCCGCGATCGACTTCTTCTACGTATACGCCGGGGGAGAGGTAGCTGGTTGCCATGATCTGGGCCTCCTTCGTGGGGTAACCCCTATGCGCCTTTTGGGTCGCCACAGGGCCCGCCGGGAGAAGCTTATTCTTCTCCCCGCGGATTGGTTATCGGCAGGGGACTGAGGAAGTTGCTTCCTTAGCCCCCCACGCGATTGAGCTTGTTGAGATCGAAAAAGCGCACCTCGGGCGGATCGACCACCCGTGTGACCGGGCTGCTCCCGCTCGGGAAGAGCGGCACCGTCGTCCAGCACTGGATCCCGGGCTTGAGCGGCTGGTTCAGGCTGGCCCAGAAGCGCGACAGCACGCCCTCGTCGAGCCGCTGCGACAGAAGGAGCGGGATGTAGTCGACGGAGGCCATCGAGTCGCCCTTCAGCTCCGCGCCGCGGAGGGTGGGGTGCTCGATGATCCCGCGGATCGCGACGCCCATCAGGAGCTGCTCCTCCTCGGGGGTCTGGGCCCAGGTCGAGATCAGGTAGTCGAGGCGCAGCCAGAGGGGCTGGTCGCGGGCGACCTCCTTGACCGAGCCGTCGGGCTGGATCTCCTGCTCGATCCGCTGGTTCCGGTTGGCGGAGATCCCCTCTTCGTCGAGGGTGAGGTTGTAGAGGTACACCGACACCGCCGGCAGCTTGCCCTCGATCGCCTCCTGCTTGGGCGCGGCGACGACGAGGTGGACACGCTTGTAGCCGGCCTCGCGGAAGGTCCCCTGGAGGAGCTGCCCGATCGTCTCGCTGGTTTCCTTGATGATGTGGTGCTGGCCGACCATCACGCTCATTGGGAGCCCCGCTGGCGACGCTGTCCAGATTGAAAGGCAGCCGACGGTAAGCGATCGCCAATCCGCTTGTCAACTGATCTTCCATCCGATTTTATTTGAATAAAATCGAATGGTTGAGTGATTTTTGGGCGCGAATCAGCGGGCGCGGGCGCGGGCCGCGGCGAGGGCGCCTTCGATCATCGCGGCGCGTGCGGGCGGGGAGGCCCAGCGGGCGCGCGTCTCGGCGGCGAGCGGCTGGATCGGATCGAAGTAGAGGTACTGGGTACCCTCGTGCACCGACGGGCTGGTGTAGACGGAGATGCCGGTCGCGCGATCGTAGTGCTCGAAGGAGTGCGCGTCGCGCTTGCCGCCGCCGCCGGGCGCGTCGACGACGAAGGTGGGGGTGTTGAAGCCGGCGGTTGTGCCGCGCACCTGCTTCTCGATCGCGAGCGCGGTGTCGAGCGAGGTGCGGAGGTCTTCGACCCCCTTCACGAGGTCGTGGAGGTAGACGTAGTAGGGGTGGACGTTGACGTGGCCAAGGCGCTTCACGAGCAGCTTCATGGTCGCCGCGGAGTCGTTCACCCGTCGCTGGAGCACGGTCTGGTTGCGCACCGTGATCCCGCGCTCCATGAGCCGGTTCATGGCGTCCTCGGTGATCCCGGTGATCTCGTTCGGGTGATTGAAGTGGGTGTGGATCACCACCTCCTTGTGGAGCGTGCGGCCGCGATCGACGATCCGGGTGAGGGCGTCCAGCCACTCGTGGTCGGAGAGGATCTTTTGCGGCATCACCGCCGGGCCCTTGGTGGCGTAGCGGATGCGGCGGATGTTCGGGAGCGCGAGCAGGGCTTCGCCGATCAGGGTGATCTGCGACGCGCGGAGGTTGTAGGCGTCGCCGCCCGAGACGACGATGTCCTCGAGCTCGGGGCGCGAGGCGATGTAGGCGAAGGCCTGGCGCCAGCGCTCCTCGTTCACGCCGAGGGGGACCTTCTCGACCTCCTCGGTATCGACGCCGACGGCGTAGCTGCGGGTGCAGAAACGGCAGTAGACCGGGCAGGTGTCGAGCGGGAGGAAGAGCGCCTTGTCGATGTAGCGGTGGGTGAGGCCGGGGACCGGCGCGTCGGCGCGCTCGTGCAGGGAGTCGAGCTCGAGGTTCGGGTGATCGGGCAGGCGGTGCGAGGCGAGCGGGATGAACTGGATCCGCAGCGGATCGTCCTCGGGGGCGCTCCAGTCGATCAGGCTGAGGAGGTAGGGCGAGACGCGGACCGACATCGGCGCGTGCGCGAAGCCCTGGCGCGCGTCCTCGAGGAAGGCCTTGGAGACCAGGCCCTGGAGCGCGGCGAGGAGCTTCGGGGCGTTGGTGATCGAGTGCTTGGCCTGCCAGCGGTGATCGAGGAACTGCTCGTCGGTGATATCGCGGTAGGCCGGGATGCGATGCCAGAACGGGCCGTGCAGGAGCTGCTTGTGCAGGAGCGTCGCCTCGTCGACGGGCGGCTTGTGCGCGGGTGGCGCAGGGGGGTTGGTGCCGATCGAGATCATGGAGTACATCGCCGCTCCTCGGGAGCCGGGATTATAGCGCGCGGGGAGGGCGGCACGCGCTTGATAACGTGCAGCGGCTCCCGTAGAACCGGACTTCATGAGCCGCTTTGCGCGCCACTTCTTCGTTTGCGAGAACGAGCGTCCCGCGGGCGGCAAGCCGTCGTGCAAGGCGCGCGGCTCGTCGGAGGTGCTGGCGCTCCTGCACGAGGGGCTGGCGCGGCACCCGGAGGCGTGGGCGACGGTGACGGTGACGGCGTGCGGCTGCCTCGGGCCGTGCTTCGACGGACCGTCGGTGGTGGTGTACCCGGAAGGGGTCTGGTACGCGGGCGTGCGAGCGGAGGACGTGGCGGAGATCGTGCGCGAGCACCTCGTCGGTGGGCGGCCGGTGGAGCGGCTGATCTATCGCTGGCCCGAAGGATGAGAGGGCTGTGGATGGCGACGCTGGCGATGCTGGCTGCGCCGGACGCGTATGCGGACCGGGTTCCCGCCGAAGGACGGGGTGGGTTGCCCTGGTGGCGGGCGAACTTCCATGCGCATGCGGCGAACAGCGCGGTGTCCGACGATGGAGCGGAGGCGCCTTCGGTGCTGCACGCGCTGCTCGCGGCGCGCGGGTTCCATTTCTCGGTTCACTCTCCGCACTCGACGCTCGCCGGCGGGAGCGACGCGGCGGCGGCGTGGCGAAAGCAGCTCAGCGTCGAGGCGGCCCTCTCGCGGAGCGGGTTCACGGCGGTGTGCGGGCAGGAGCTGACGGTGGCGCCGGGGCCGGCGTTTCGATCGCGCACCGAGCTGCTCGGTCGCGAGGCGCCCGGTAACCTCGATCATCTCTCGCTCGTCGGTGGGGATGCCTTCGTTCCGGACGGCACCGCGATGGCCGTGGCGTGCAGGAGGGTCCACGACGGCGGCGGGATCTGCCTCGTCAACCACCCGGGGCCGGGGCCGATGATGTGGGAGGAGGGGCTGTGGGAGGCGCCGGAAAATCGGGCGGCCGTCGACGGGATCGAGGTCTACAACGGGCAGGCGCTGGCGGCGGCGGGGATCGAGTTCGAGGCGCGCTACCTGCAGGCGACGGCCTACCGCGGCCTCGGGCTCCAGATCGCGGCGGTGACCGGGGCGGATACGCACGGGCCGGGATCGGTGGAGCGGGCGCGAGCGCGCCTCCCGCGGGCGGTGCGAGCGCTGGCGGCGGTGGCGGCGGGCGACGGGCCTTCGGGGCGGCCGGAGCTCGCGGCGGCGACGCTGGTGGAGGCGCCTTCACCGTCGCTCCCGGCGGTGATCGCGGCGGTCAAGGCGCGGCGCACGGTGGCGACGTGGCGGCTCGCCGACCTGCCGATCGAATGCCCTGGCATGGGCGCGGTGCACAGGACCGCGGCGGTGCGGGTGCGGCTCGGCCTCGGACGGCCGGTGGGCGAGGTGACACTCTACCGCGAGGGAGAGGCGGTGCGCACGTGGCAGGGCGTGGCGCAGGTGGAGTGGAGCGAGGAGATCACCGCGCGCACAGCCTACGTGTTCGCGGTCCGCGACGGGATCGGGCGACTGCTCACCTCGGCGATCTGGTTCGATCCGCCCGCGCGCGATCGCTGAGCTTCGATTCAGGTCAGCGATCGCGGCGCAGCTCCTCGACGCCCGACGGGGTGCCGACGAGGACGGTGTCGGCCATGCCGAGGAAGAGTCCGTGATCGACCACGCCGGTGAGCGCCTTGATCTCTGCGCCGAGGAGACGCGCGTCGATCGAGAGCGCGAGGCGGCAGTCGAGCAGGAGGTTGCCGCCGTCGGTGAGCACGGGTTGGTTGTCGCGCACACGCAGGGACGGGATGACGCCGAGCGCGGTCAGGCGATCGCGGGTGTGGGTCCAGCCGAACGGCACCACCTCGACCGGGAGCGGGGAGCGCTCGCCTAGCCGCGTGACGCGCTTCTCCTCGTCGACGATGATCACCAGACGCGCGGCGGCCTGCGCCACCAGCTTCTCGCGGAGGAGCGCGCCGCCGAGCCCCTTGATCAGATCGAGGCGCGGATCGAACTCGTCGGCGCCGTCGATGCAGAGGTCGAGGCGGCGCACAGTATCGAGGGTGGCGAGGGGGATGCCGAGCTCGCCGGCCAGCTTGGCGGTCGCCTCCGAGGTGGCAACGCCGGTGATCGCCAGGGTGCGCGCGGCGATCGCTCGCACCACCAGCGCCGCAGTGCGCCCGGTTCCGAGCCCGACGGTCATCCCCGGATCGACCAGCGACGCCGCCCGCTCGGCGACGGCGCGCCTCATCTCCTCGACGTTCATCGGCGCATGGTACAACAGCGCGGGTGAAGATCGCGCTCGTCTATCCGCCCTCCTGCGACCCCACCGCCCCCTACCTCGCGGTGCCGATGCTGACCGGCTTCCTGCGAGCGCACGGGGTCGAGGTGTTGCCGATCGATGCCAACATCGAGGCGTGGGACGCGCTGCTGCGCCCCGCCCCGCTCGGGCGGCTGCGCGATCGGCTGGAGCGGCGGATCGCACGGCTCGAGCGCCTCCCGTCGCTGGATCACGCCTCGCAGCTCTCCTATCGGGCGCTGTGGGAGGCGCGCGGCGACGCCCACGCGGTGCCGCACGGGATCGCGGAGGCGGTGGCGACCTTGCGCGATCCCGTGCGCTTCTACGATCCTCCCGCCTACGCCCGCGCGGTCGACACCGTCGACGCGGCGCTGCGGGTGGTGTCGGCGACCCACGCGCCGCTGCAGGTGGACTTCACCGCCTACCGGACGCCCTTCGCCCTCACCACCCCCGAGGAGATCGCCCACGACGCGGAGCCGGAGAACGATCCGTTCGACCGCTACGTGGAGCGCGATCTGGTGCCGCGTCTCCTTGCGGCGCGCGTCGATGCGATCGGGATCTCGGTCTGCTTTCCAGGGCAGCTCCAGCCCGCCTACGCCTTCGGGTTGAAGCTCAAGCGGGCCCTGCCCGAGGTCCACCTCACCGTCGGTGGGCCGGGGATCACGCAGCTCCTGATCCGGCTCCGTGGCCGCGACCTCGCGCGCGCCCTCGGGCCGTTCGACACGGCGGTGGTGTTCGAGGGCGAGCACACGCTGCTCTCGCTCTGCCGCGCCCTCGACGAGAAGCGACCGATCTCCCGGATCCCGAACCTGGTCCAGCGCGATGCGCTGCTGGGGGCGAGGTACCTCCCCGGCGAGGCGAGCGAGGACATGCGCACCCTCCCCGCGCCAGATTTCGCCGGGCTGCCAATCGGCGAGCGACCGCAGGGAGGGAGGAAGGCGGCCGCTGGCTCTGCCGAGGCCGCCTCCGGTTGTGGCAAGTACTTCGCGCCGCACCTCACCCTGCCCTACGACCCGACGCGCGGCTGCTACTGGGGCAAGTGCACGTTCTGCCACTACGGGCTCGCCGAGACCGGGACGGCGAGCTACCGCGAGCGCGCCGTGGCGACGGTGGTGGAGCACCTCACGGCGCTCTCGGAGCGCTTCCGGACGCGCTGGTTCTACCTGTCGCAGGACTCGGTCGCGCCAAAGACGCTGGTGCAGCTCGCGCAGGCGCTCGGCGACGCGAACCTCGACCTGCGCTGGGCGACCGATCTCAAGCCCGAGAAGTACCTGACGCGCGCGCGGGCGGAGGTGCTCCGGCGCGGCGGTGCCGTGGCCTGCGCGCTCGGAGTCGAGTCGGCGTCGGAGCGGGTGCTGTCGCTGATCGACAAGGGCGCGCCGGTGCAGGTGGTGCGCGACGTGGTTTCGCACCTCGCCGACGCGCAGATCGCCGTCGAGGCGATGTGCTTCACCGATTTCCCGACGGAGACCTTCGACGAGGCGCTGGAGACGCTCGACTTCCTCGCCGAGAACGAGCAGCGCGTGGCGGGCTTCATCGTCGGGGAGTTCGACCTCACGCACGGGGCGCTGGTGGCGCGCGATCCCGGGAAGTTCGGATTGATCGAGACCTGGCAGCTCGACGGGGATCTGCTCGGAACCGGGCTGTTCTACGAGGAGCGGGTGCCCGCCAAGCGCGGCGACGAGCCGGAGCGCCTCGACCGCGCGCTCGACCAGCTGTCGTCGGGGTGGCGGCTCCGGCGCTACCCGTGGGCGGGCTCGCTCTCGACGGCGCACACGGTGTTCTACTACGCCCGCTTCGGGAGCGGCGTGCTGCGCGAGCTGGCGCAGGCGGGGCGCGATCCAGGCGGGGTGATCGGGGCGCGCCCGGGGACGGCGACGGCGCGGTTCGATCTCGCCGCGGTCGACGGCGCACGCGATCGGGAGATGGCGATCTGGCACCAGCTGGTGCGGGTGCGGAGGCACGTCTCGCGCGCTGCGTGGCGCGAGCTGGCGGGAGCCCTTCCGTCGCTGGCGGCGCTGGGCACGAAGGCGCGCGCCTACCGGTTCGTCGCCGGAGAGCCGCCCGTTGCGGTGCGCCGACCGGCGCGCGGACGTCGTCCCTCGGGAGCCCCGAACTCGCTCGGCTGATGGGTCGCCCCGACGAGAAGCAGCCCGGCTTCGTCCCCTGCATTCACTGCGGCGAGTACGAGGCGCGGGTCGCCTGCCCGGGCTGCCGCTTCCTGGCGTGCGGTCCGTGCGCACTCTCCGGCTGCCCCGAGGAGGAGGGCGCGCCGATCGCCCCGCGTCCGGCGAGTCGCCAACCCGACGGGCTGAGCATCGATCCCGTCGCCCGCGCGCTCCACTGCGACGGCGAGAGCGCGCGTTTCGAGGACGTGATCGAGGTGACCGCCGAGGCCGAGCAGTTCGCCGGGTGGGGCGATCTCCACTACGAGTACCGCGTGCGGATCGTCCTCGGTGACCGGCAGAAGGACTTCCTCCCGGTGCGCATCCGCTCGCACAACCCGATGCCGGATCTCGACGCGCTGGTGACCGCGCGCGGCGACGCGATCGCCCGCGCGCTGGGGGTCAAGCTCAGGATCGAGCGGGGCTGATCGACACAGCGACGGCGCAAGGCGATCCCGGGAGAGTCAGATCGCGGGTCAGTGGACCCTCGCGCACCGGGCTCCGACGCCCACCTCCGCGCCATCGCGGCACGCCGGAAGCTGGACCCCTGAAGATAAGAAAAAGGGCCGGTCGCGCGTGGCGGCCGGCCCTGGAATTACCGTCGGTGGGGAGCTACTGGCAGGCGGCGTTCACGCAGCTCTTGATGCCGCAGTCCATCTGCACCTTGCAGCCCGGCATCAGCTCCGACTTCGAGGTGCAGTAGCCCATGCTGCAGACCGGCATCCCGACGCACGAGCCGCAGTCGCTGTCGGAGAAGCAGTGGGTGCGGCAGACCGCGTTGACGCACTCCTGGCCCTTGGCGCACATCGCGTTCGCGGTGCACTGCGGGCGCTTCTTCCAGTCGGGCTGGCAGATGCCGGCGTCGCAGAAGTCGAGCTTGTTGGCGCAGTCCGCGGTCACCTTGCAGGCGGCGTGGCACGCGCCGTTGATACAGGTCTTGGGGGCGCCGCAGTCGGCGTTGTAGACGCACGCGCCGTTCGACTTGGGGTTGCCACCGCAGAAGCCGGCGAGGCAGATGTCGCCGCTGCCGCAGTCGAGGTCCTTGGCGCACTTCGGCTGGCACTGCCCGTTCTTGCACTGCGCGCCCAGGTTGCCGCACTCGTAGTTGAACTGGCACATCTTGCTCCCGTCGATGCCGGCCGCGACGCAGACGCCGTTCGAGCACTTCTGGCCTCCCGCGCAGTCGCAGTCGCCCTTGCACTGCGGGCCGGGGGGGGGCTTCGGCACGCAGGTGTTGCGGGTGAGGTCGCAGGTGGGCGCGTCCTTGAAGGCCGCGCAGTCCGCGTCGCTCTTGCAGGTGCCGGACGACTTGCAGGCGCCGTTCGCGCAGTAGTTTCCGGCGGCGCAGTCGGCGTCCTTCGCGCAGCCGTTGGGGCCGGGGACGCAGGTGTGGCGCGCGTCGCAGGTCATGCCTGGGCCGCAGTCGGCGTCCTTGGTACACTGCCAGCTCGGGTTGCACTTGCCCGCGGCGCAGTACTCGCCGACCTTGCAATCGGCGTCCTTCACGCAGCCGCCGCCGGGCGGAACGCATTTTCCGTTGGTGCAGGTTTCGCCGGGCTTGCAGTCCACGTCGATCTTGCAGCCGCCGGCCGGCTTCTCGGGGCCGCACGAGTGGCGTCCCTCGTCGCACACCATGCCGACGCTGCAGTCGCTGTCCTTGTCGCAGAAGCCGGCCTCGATGCACTTCCCGGCGCGGGTGTCGCAGTAGCACCCCTCCGTGCAGTCCGCGGTCTCCTTGCAGTCGCCGTTGGTGTTGTCGCCGGTGCGGTTGCAGCCGCTGGCGTCGCACGTGTAGCAGCCGGTCTCGTCGCAGTAGGTGTAGTAGCCGTGCTTTTTCCCGCCCCAGCCGCAGGCGCCCAGCAGGGCGAAGGAGAGGATCGGAAGGGTGTGAGTGAGGAGCCTCTGCAGCCGCATGATGATGCCTCCGTCGAGCGTTGCGTTCGCCTGGCTGGCGTTAGGAGCTACGGTCGTTCCGGGCGCCGACAAAGCACTTCATGTGCCACTGAAGCGCTCGCATCATACGACAATTCGGGCCGAGATCGAGATGTCCCGCCAGCGTCCGATCCTGGCCTGATCCACCACCGACCCGTCCGATTTCAGGCAAGGGGCGAGAAGACGGGCGCCGGGCGGGGCGCTCGCTGCGCGTAGATCGTGAACGATCGTTCATGATCGGATCGTGGCCGGGGGTTGGCGATCGGAGAGGCGCCCCTCGACCGCGCGGATGGTCTCCTTGAGGGAGAACCTGGGCTTGAAGCCGAGGTCGCGGTTCGCGCGCGAGCCATCGACCATGCACACGAAGCGGATGTGGTGGAGCTCCGGGGCGGGGAACGAGGTGAAGCGGCCGCGCCAGAGCAGGGTGAGGAGCGACTTCGCGAAGGGGTGGGGGATGGGCAGGGTCCTCTTGCCCAGCTCGCGGAGGATGGTCGAGAGCGGGACCTCGCCCGGACCCGTGAGGTTGAAGATCCCCCGCACGCCGGGGCGAAGCGAGGCAATCAGCGCCTCGACGACGTCCTCCTCGTGGATCGCCTGGATCATCGGGTCGAAGCCGAGCAGCGTCGGGACGACGGGCAGGCGGAGGTAGTTGGAGGGCGCGTTGTGGACGGTGCCGAGGATGTGTACGGGACGGAGGATCACCGTCTCGATCTCCTGGCTTTTCCAGAAGAAGGAGCTGGCGAGCATGTCGACCTCGATGAGATCGCGGATCGCCGGGAAGTCCTGCGAGGCCATCAGCGGCGCGTCCTCGCCGAGGAACTGCGGGTTGTCGGGGCGCGGGCCGTAGACGTTGGCCGACGAGAGGACGATCACCTTCGGGACGCCGTAGGTGGCGCAGGCGTCGAGGAGGCGCTGCGTGCCCTGGACATTCCAGGAGTGGTGGTCAGCGCCGGAGCGCCTTGGATCGTGCATCACGCCGAGGTGGATGAGCGCGCGGACATCGCCGGCGCGGAACACGTCGCGCGCCTTCTTCGATCGCAGGTCGACCTGAACGTGCACGACGTCGCGCGGGCGGCCGGGAAAGGCGCGGCGATCGATCCCGACCACGGTGCAGTCGCCGAGTCGGTGCAGGCGGCGCGCGACGAGGCGGCCGAGGCGGCCGGCGATGCCGGTGACGACGATCCGATCCCGCTTGCCGCCGTCCTTGCTGCGCCTGGTCGTCGGCATGCTCAGGGCCCGCGAACGAACAACTCGATCGCCCTCGCGGCCGATGCATCCCGGCTAGCTTCGTTTCTCGTCGGTCGAATACAGAGAGTATTCTTCCTCCTCGCGCCTCGCCATCCGGGCGCCTCGGCCGCGATCATCGATCGACTTGTCCATTCGCGGGCCCTCACCAGAAGATGTGCTTTCGCTCTTTGAGGCCGACCTGAATCATCGACTGGATCCGGTTCTTCACCACCTTGACCTTCTCCTCGATCACCTCGTCGTCGTCGTCGGGGTCGCCGGTGAAGAGCTGCGGCTCGCCGAAGTAGATCCGGTATTTCGTGGGGAACGGGAAAATCGGGAGAAATGGTGGAATCGGCAGAATCGGCAGGGCGGGCGCGCCGACCAGACGGGCCAGCGGGGCGATGTTCACCCCGGGGAGCTGCTCCTCGGCCCCGATCACCGCCACCGGGACCACCGGGGTGTTGGTCTGCAGCGCGAGCCGCATGAAGCCGAGGCCGAACTCCTGCAACTGGTAGCGCCGGTGGAACGGCTTGGAGATGCCGCGCGCGCCCTCGGGGAAGACCAGGATCGCCTCCTCCGCCTCGAGCAGGCGCACGCAGTTCTCGGGGGTGCCGGTGATCTGCCCCCAGCGCGCGAGCAGGTAGGAGACGAACGGCAGCGTCGGGATGAACTTCTCGACCATCGCCCGGATCACGCGCGGCGACTCGCGATCGAAGAGCATCGCGCCGCCGATGCCGATGCCGTCGTAGGGGAGCTGGCCGGAGTGGTTGGCGATGAGGAGGACGCGCCCGGCGGGGACGTTCTCGATGCCGTGGCTCTCGACGCGAAACCAGTCGTTGTGGAAGAAGCGGGCGATCAGCACCGCGATCTTGGCGTCCTCGCGGTGGAAGCCGAAGGAGTCGTAGCCGTACTCGTTCTGGCGGGTCGGGAGCGCCTTGAACTTGGCGCGGAAGTCGGGGTCGAGGCGCGAGTCGACCCAGCGGAAGAGGCGCTCCTTGAGGAAGGATGTGGCGCCCATGGCGGAGCAAAGCTACGGCGCGAGGTCGGTCAAGTCAACGGCGGCCACGCCAGCGACGCCGGCAATGATCGGCCGCTTGAAGCGCCGGGGGCGCATCGCGGTCCGACGGGTGGCCCTGGCCCAGGCGAGGGTTGATCTCCCGTGCCGTCGCTGCTAGCGTGCGCAACATGGCAGTTGACGTCTTCTACGAGGGGATCGTGCTGGCCCGGGCGGCGGAGCTGAAGGACACGCCGGCCGGTCTCTTCGTCGCGCTGGAGATGCCGATGCCGGTAGGCACGCAGCTCACGCTGGGCGACGGTACCCAGGTGCGCGTGGCGCAGGTGCACGAGGGGGTGGGGCCGGGGGTGATCGTCGTGGCGAGTGGAGGCGCGGTCCTGCCCGCGGGCGACAGCGCGGTGCGCGCGGAGAACGTCCCGCCGTCGGTCGCGCCGGCCGTGGTGGCCCCGATGACCACCGCGCAGAGGCTGGCCGCCGCCGCTCCGAGCGCCGTGCCGGTGCGCGGCGACGACGGGCCGCTTGCCGACGACGGTCGGATCACCCAGCCGGGGATGAGCCTGCCGGAAGACCTGCGGACGACCCAGGCGAACCTCGTCGTGCCGGCCACACTGCCGGCCACACTGCCGGCCACGCTGCCGGCCACGCTGATCGATGCGCCGCGGGTCGAGGCCGCGGTGCCCGCGGCGCCCACGGTGGCCGAAGGAGTCGATGCGCCGGCGGGCGAGGCGCCAGACGAGGGCGAGACCGAGAAGGTCGCAACGGGCGAGGCGGCCGATGCGCTGGCACCCGCTGCCACCGACGATCCCGACCGCAACGGCGACTCCGGAAAGCGCGGGCGCCGGCAGCGCAAGAAGACCCGTCCCCCGTGATCCGCCCGCCGCGCCTCTGCCCGGGCGACGCGATCGCGATGGTGGCGCCGGCCGGGCCGGTCCCGCGCGCGGGATTCCTCGCCGGCTGCGCGCGCTTCGGGGTTCGCTACCGGGTGGCGCACGATGAGGCGCTCTTCACCCGCGACGGCTACCTCGCTGGCGACGATGTCCGGCGCGTGACGGAGCTGAATGCTGCACTGCAAGATCGGCGGATCCGCGCGGTGCTGTGCGCTCGTGGCGGCTACGGGATCCTGCGCATCCTGCCGTCGGTGAGGCTGGGCCCCCCGAAGCCGGTGGTGGGCTTCTCGGACATCACCGCGCTCCACGCCGCGTGCCTGCGCGAAGGCGTGGTCAGCCTGCACGCGCCGACGGTGACGCACCTCGCGGCGCTCTCTCCCGAGCACACCGAGGCGGTGATCCGCTGCCTCGAATCGCCGGAGCCGCCGCTGCCGTGGAGCGGGCTCGCTCCGATCACTCCCGGGGTGGCGGGCGGGATCGCCGTCGGCGGTACGATCGAGCTGGTGGCCTCGCTGTGCGGGACGCCGTGGGCGCTCCCGTTCGACGGAAGCGTGCTGTTCCTCGAGGAGGTGGGCGAACGGCCCTACCGGATCGATCGCACGCTGACCCAGCTCGAGCTGGCGGGGGCGCGGCGGCTTTCGGCGGTGGTGGTGGGCGAGCTCGTGCGCTGTCTCGAGCCCGACGGCAGCGGGCCAAGCGCGGCCGAGGTGGTGGCCGAGCGGGTGCGGCGATGGGGCGTGCCGGCCGTCGCCGGGGCGCCGTTCGGACACGGCGAGAACAACCTCCCCTTCGTGCACGGCGGGCGCGTCGAGGTGGACGCCGATCGCGGCGTGGTGCGCTTCCTCGACGGCGCGGTGGAGTAGCTGTGCGAAGTGTTCTGTATAAATTTTTTGTTTACTAATCAATCAATAAAATATCGCTTTTCGATATAGCAGATCGCCGCTATACGAGAAGCATGGCGGCGCGCAGATCGAAGGGGACCGGCACGGGAGCCCGGGTGGTGATGGCCGGGCTGTCGGTGGTGGTCTCGCTCGGGATCGCGGAGCTTGCCGCGAACCTGCTGCATCGCGGCGCGTGGCCCTACCTGAACCTCTTCCAGGCCGACGCGCGGTATGGCGTGCGTCTGCGTGCGGGCGCGACGACGCGGCTACGCAGCCGCACCGGGCGGGTCACCGAGATCGCCACCAACGCGCTCGGCTTCCGCGGGCCGGAGTGGCCTCGGCCGCTGCCTTCGCGCGGGCCGGTCGCCGGGCGCGTGCTCCTCCTCGGCGACTCGCAGGTGCTCGGCTTCGGGGTCGAGGAGGCCGACACCTTCGCCGCGCTGCTCCCCGCGGCCGTGGGCCGCCCGCTGGAGGTGCTGAACGCGGGGGTGCCGTCGTGGGGCCCGGCCGAGTCGGTCCTGGCGCTCGCCGAGCTCGGACCGCGCTATCGCCCGAGCCACGTCGTGTTCGTCGCCAACGCGGCCAACGACTGGTTCGAGGCGCTCGCGCCGAACACGCGGCGCACCACCGAGCGCGATGGATGGGCCGGCCGCTTCGTCCCGGGCGAGGCACCTCGGGTGGAGTTCCCGGGGCGCGCGCTGGTGATGAACCGATCGCACGTCGCGCTGGCGGTGCGAGAGCTGATCGAGCACACGCGGCATGGCGTGCTGCCCCCCGCCGAGCCGGCGCTGCGGCTGCTGGCGGACCTCCCGCAGCTCCGGCGCAGCGACGACGGACACCGCTCACGGCTCACCGCTTCGCTGCTCGCGGCGCGCGATCTTTGCCGGGAGCTCGGTTGCACCGTCGTCGCCGTGGCGCTGCCGCTCGACCTCCAGGTGGACGCGCGAGAATGGAAGAAGTATCGCGCCGCGCCGGTCGATCTTGCGGCGACCACCGTGCTGCTCGACGACTTCCTCACCGACGCGCGCGAAGCCGGGCTGCCGGCGCTCGACCTCCTGCCGCCGCTCCGCGCCGCCTCGCCGGGCGCCTTCCTCGACGACGACTACCACCTCTCGTCGCGCGGCCACCTGGTCGTCGCGACCGCGCTCGCCACCACGCTTGGCCGGCTGCTGGGCGAGCCCTCCACACTCGCGAAGGTGATCCCATGATAGCCGTTGCCGCTCCCTCGTCGCTGATGGTCCGCCTCGTGGCACCGCTGGTGTGGCGCAGCGACGTGAAAATCGCCGCCAAGCTGGAGGGGTTCGCCGCCACCGAGGCGGGCAGCGCCCTCGACATGCTGAAGGCGGCCGAGCTGACCGACGACCCGGCGCTTCGCAGGCTGTTCTTCCGCCACGCGCTCGACGAGGCGCGCCACGCGCAGCTGTTCCGCGCCGCGGCACGGAGGATCGATCCCCGTGGGCGGGACGCGGGCGGCGCGTCGGAGTACCGGCTGATCCACGCCACCCGGCAGAACCTGTTCGAGCGGTACGGCCTCGTGCGCTTCGTTGCCTTCGTGCACCTCGCCGAGCTGCGCGGCGAATCGCAGTTCCGCGCGCTGCGCGATCACTTCCGCGCCGGCAGCGACGGGAACGACCTCGGCGAGCTGTTCGCGCGCATCGCCCGCGAGGAGCGCTTCCACGTCGCCTATAGCGGCAAGCTGCTCGCCGACTGGCGGCGCGAGGGGCGCGCCCGCGAGGTGTGGCAGGCGGTGGCCCGGGTGCGGTTCACCCGCGCCTTCGACGCCTGGCGGCGCATCGGGCGCGTGTTCGGCGACCACGCGACGCGGCTCCTCCTCGGGCTGCTCTACCTCGTGCTCCTGCCGCTGTTCGCGCTCATCCAGCGGCGCCGCGACCCGGTGCGAAACGGCTGGAAGCGCGGGCGACGCGGCCACGAGATGAATACCCTCACCGACGCACGGAGGCAGTTCTGATGGTCATCCTCGGGATCAGCGCATTCTTCCATGACGCCGCGGCGGCGCTGGTGGTCGACGGCGAGGTGGTCGCGGCGGCGCAGGAGGAGCGCTTCAGCCGGAAGAAGCACGACGCGGGGCTGCCGGTCCTGGCGGCGCGCTTCTGCCTCGCCCAGGCGGGGCTCACGATCGAGGACGTCGACCGGGTGGTCTTCTACGAGAAGCCGCTCCGCAAGTTCGAGCGGATCCTGGTCGGGCACCTGCGCGAGTTTCCGCGCAGCCTGCCGCAGTTCCCGCGCTCGCTCGCCACCTGGCTCGGGCGGCGCCTGTGGACGAAGGGCGATCTCTGTCGGGGCCTCGGCTGCACGCCCGAGCAGGTGCTGTTCTGCGAGCACCACCTGTCGCACGCTGCGTCGGCCTTTCTCTGCTCGCCGTTCGAGCGCGCGGCGGTGATCACCGTCGACGGCGTGGGCGAGTGGGCGACCACCTCGATCTTCCGCGGCGGGCCCGGCAGCGACGGAAAAGGTGCGTCGATCGAGCTGCTGGCGGAGCTGGAGTACCCGCACTCGATCGGCCTCCTGTACTCGGCGATCACCGCCTACCTCGGCTTCGAGGTGAACGAGGGCGAGTACAAGGTGATGGGCCTCGCGCCCTACGGTCGGCCGCGCTACCGGGACGAGTTCGCCAAGCTCTGCACCGTCGGTGACGATGGCTCGCTGGCGATCGATCTGAAGTACTTCAGCTACCACCGCCACCCGACGCGGAGCTTCACGCCGGAGCTGGAGCGGCTGCTCGGACCGGCGCGGGTGCCGGGCTCCCCGCTCCATCCCCTGAATGCCAGCGGAGAGGACCAGCGCTTCGCCGATATCGCGGCGTCCCTGCAGGAGCTGACCGAGCGCTACCTGCTGGCGCTGGCGGGCGAGGCGCACCGTCTCACCGGCGAGCCGAACCTGTGCCTCGCGGGCGGCGTGGCGCTGAACTGCGTGGCCAACCGGCGGCTCGACCGGGAGGGTCCGTTCGCGGAGCTGTTCGTGCAGCCGGCGGCGGGCGATGCGGGGGGCGCGCTCGGAGCGGCGCTGTGGGCCACGCACGTGCTTTTGGGGCTGCCGAGGCGGGAGCCGATGAAGCACGCCTTCCTCGGCGCAGCGTGGGCGCAGGAGGACATCGTGACCTTCCTCGGCGACTGCGGGGTGCGCTTCCGCGTCTTCGGCGACGCCCGCGATCGCGACGAGGAGGTGGCGCGCCGGCTGGCCGAGGGCGAGGTGGGCGGATGGTTCCAGGGGCGCTTCGAGTGGGGCCCGCGCGCGCTCGGCGCCCGGTCGATCCTGGCCGATCCGCGGGCTCCCGGGATGCGCGAGCGGGTCAACCGGAAGATCAAGTACCGCGAGGGCTTTCGCCCGTTCGCCCCCGCGGTCCTCGACGGCGAGGCGGCGCGCTGGTTCGAGCTCGACGGCGGGAAGCCGGATCACCTGACGCCGTTCATGTGCTCGGTGGTGCCGGTCACCGAGGAGGGGCAGCAGGTGCTGCCATCGGTGACGCACGTCGACGGCACGGCGCGCGTGCAGCGGATCGAGCGCGAGCACAATCCGGTGTTCTACGATCTGGTCGACGCCTTCCGGGAGCGCACCGGCGTCGGCGTGCTGCTCAACACCTCGATGAACCTGAAGGACGAGCCGCTCTGCGCGTCGCCCGCCGAGGCCTACGGGGTGTTCGTGCGCTCGGACCTCGACTTCCTGGTGCTCGAGCGCTGCCTCGTCGAGAAGCGGCCGGAGAAACACCACGAAGAGCGGCGCGAAGAGCGGCACCAATGGAGGGCGTCATGAAGCCGCAGGTGCATGCGCTCGCCCCACGCCGGGTCGGTTCCTCCGCTCCCGTCGCTGCCGCTGCCGCTTCCCGCCTCCGCATCGGCGCGGGGACGATCGGCGAGCTGGTGAGCATGCTGGCGTCCAACGGTCGCTGGTGGATGGTGCCGATGGTGGCGGTGCTCGGCCTGTGCGCGCTGCTTCTGCTTGCTGTGACGGCGATCGAATACGTCGCGCCGTTCGTCTACACGGTCTTCTAACCAGGAGGATGGAGCCATGAAACGAGTCCTGTTCGGTACGTTCCTCGCGTCGCTGGTCGGCTGCGGCGCCACCTCGCTCCCGGGCGGCGATCCCGCGGCGGGCGGCGAGAACCAGCTCGCCGCCCGGACGTGCCACACCGCGGACAAGGAGTGCATCGACGACGCGGAGTGCTGCGCCGGGAGCTTCTGCCACAACTTCACCTACGCCAGGTGGCAGTGCGTGGCGGCGCAGATCGATGGCAGCTATTGCCGCGCCGACCGCCAATGCAAGGGGGGCTCGTGCCGGAACTACCTGTGCTCATCGGCAAGCTGCAGCGCCGTCGGTCAGGGCTGCCACGCGGACGGCGAGTGCTGCACCGGCTTCTGCGACGACCTCGCGTACGGCTCGCACAAGTGCTCGGAGAAGCTCGCCTCCGGCACCGACTGCCGGAGAAACAGCCACTGCCAGAGCGGGCTCTGCGAGAGCTACCTCTGCCTGTAGGAGCGGATCCGCTGCCTGGGCCATAATGGCGGGGTGCCTCCGCCCGCTCCCGATCGCCTGCGCGCCGCCGCTTGGCTGAACATTGTGGTCCACGTCTTCGGGCTCGCCCTCGCAGCGACGGCGTTGCGGCCGGGCACGGGCCTCGTCGACCTGCCGGAGCGGAGCGCCTACCTCGCCGGCTCGCCGCTCGGCTGGACCCTCGGCTGGGCCACCTGGATCGCCTGCGCCGCTGCGCTGGTGTGGTTCGTCGCGCTGCTCTCCGAGCGCCTCGACGATCGGATCGCGCCGTCGCTGGTGATCGCCGGCGCGGCGGTTGATCTGCTGTGCGACGCGCTCTGGATCACGGTGGTGCCGGAGCTGGCGCGGCGCGGCGCGGCGGGCGAGGCGCTGTTCCTCACCGTCGAGCGGATCGCCGGGATCGGCGGCGCGGTGGTCGCGAACGGACTCTACACCGTCGCTGCGCTGCTGCTGACCCTCCGGCTGCGCGGGCGCCCGGGCTTTTCCGTTCCGCTCGGCGCGGGAGTGGTGGTCTCCGGATCGGGGATGGTGGTGGCCGGCTTCACCGGCGATCCGCTCCACCTCGCGATCGCCACCGGACCAACGATCGGCTTCTATTGCCTGTGGACGCTCGCCGCCGCCCGCGCCGCTCCGTCCCCTGGGTCTTCGGGGACTTGAGCGCGATCGTCTTCGGCGGTTACGGCACCTTCGGGTCGCTGGTCGCGCGCGAGCTGGCGTGCCTCGGGATCGCGGTGAGGGTGGCAGGCCGCGATCGCCTGCGCGCGGAGACCCTCGCGGAATCGCTCGCTGGGAGCGGCCACCGCGGGATCGCCGCCGACGTCACACGCCCCGACGAGGTGCGCGCCGCGCTCGACGGGCAGCGCGTGGCGGTGAGCTGCGCCGGACCCTTCGCACGCCTCGGCGACGCGCTCCTCCTCGGCTGCATCGCCGCGGGCTGCCACCACGTCGATCTCTCCGACGACCGCGCGTGGGCGAACAGGGTCCGCTCCCTCGACGGACACTTCCGCGCGCGCCGCCTCGCGGCTGCTTGGGGCTGCTCGAGCCTGCCCGGGCTCTCGGGCGCGCTGGCGCTCTGTGCTCTCTCGGGTGCGGTGAGCACCCCCGAGCGGGCCCGCGTCACGCTCTTCATCGGCAACCGCAACCCGAAGGGCGTCGCGGCGATCCGCTCGATCGTGGGCGGCCTCGGGAAGCCGATCGCGGCGCCCCAGGGCATTCTGCGGGGTTTCGGCGGACGCGAGGTGGTGGTGCTGCCGCCGCCGTTCGGCCGCCGCGCGGTGTACGATCTCGAATCGCCCGAGTACGACCTCTTTCCGCCTCTCCTCGGAGTGCGCGCGGTGTCGGTGAAGGTCGGCTTCGGTCTGCGCTCCGCAACCCTGGCGTTCGCCCTCCTGGCGCGCCTGTCGTCGGAGTTCGGCGATGGCGCCGCAGCGCTGCTCGGGGGCGCGGGCGATCTCGTGCGGGGCGTGGGCGGCTCGGGCGGGGCGGTGATGAGCGAGCTGTTCTTCCCCGATGGCACGGTGCGACGCGCGGCGATCTCGACCCCCGACGACGGACAGCGGATGGTGGCTCTCCCCTGCGCGTGGACCGCCGCGAGGCTGCTCCAGCCGGACCCGCCCGTCGGTGCGCTGACCGCCTACCAGCTGCTCGGCGCCCGCCCGCTGCTCGACCGACTGGTCGCCGAGGGCTGCACGCTCTCGTTCTGATCGCACGGCGCCGACGATCGGCTACCATCGCGGGCGAGTGTCCTCCTCCCACCTCCGCTCCGTCCTCGTGCTCCTGCTCGCCCTCGCAACGCCGGTGCGGGCCGACAGCGACGGTGACCAGCTTCAGGTGGAGGAACATTGGTGGTGATGAAGGCGCCCGCGTTGGTGAAGGCGGGCAGGATCCAGATCCCGCCCCGGTTCTGCAGCGCCGTGTCATCGCGCGCCGGACCGACCACGGTGCGGAGCAGCCCGAGCGCGCTGGTCGCCTCTTCGCGGTTCATTGCGGTCTCCCTCGTCCGGGAGCGCGCTTCGAGACCGGCCGCTTCGGCTTCGCGGGCACCCCGGGCGGCGTGAGCATGGCGACCCGCTTCGTCGGCGCGATCGCCCGATAGCTCTCGTCGATCCAGTCGTGCAGCATCGGGATCGGGAGGTCCCCGTCGGGCCCGAAGCGCGCCGTCACCCAGCCGCTCTTGCCGAGGCCGTAGCCGGTCGGCTGGACGAACGGAAACTGCAGCGCGAGCAGCCCCGAATCGGGCAGCTTGACCGAGAGCGTGAGCTCGTCGCCGAGGGTGCTCATGAAGAGGAACCCCTTCTTCTTCACCTTGAACGCGCTCTCGCCCCACGGAAAGTCCTCGTGCGCCTCGGGGTAGGCGAGCGCAATCGCGCGCAGGGTGTCCGCGGACGTTCCCTTCGTTCGCGCCTTGGGCATGTCGCAAGACTCCTTCCGGGACGGTACGACAGCAGCGTCATGCCGGGGCGACCGACCGACAAGTCAGATCAACCACTTGCCCCGTGGCGCAGCGCTTGCTGACGCCCACTCCACCATGACACATCGCCGACTGTGGCTCGAAGCTTCCGCGCTTCTGCTCTCGCTCGCGCTGCTCCTCCTCGCGCTCGCCAGCTCGAGATGAGGCTCGGTCCTCGACCGGGCTCAGCTCAGTGGACGGTCGGCTCGTCCTCGCCCGAGATCTCGATCACCCCGAAGCGCTCCTCGTACCGCTCGATGTTTTTTTGCAATGCAGCAAGCAGCCGCTTGGTGTGGCGCGGCGACGAGATCACGCGCGAGCGGACGCGGGCGGTCGGGTTCGCCGGCGGGAGGTAGGCGAAGTCGAAGACGAACTCGTTCTCGCTGTGATTGATGAGGACGATGTTCGCGTAGACGCCGTGCGAGAGGGAGTCGTCGATCTGGAGCTGGATGCGCGGGGCCCCGGGGGGCTTCTTTTCATCCGACATGGACGGAGGTTCTCAGGCGGGCGCGTTCTTGGCAATCGCCAGTTCACGTCGGGGTGCTTAACGGAGAAGGGGGTCCCCTCCGCTCACGTAGTCGTAGTCGTAGTCGTAGTCGTAGTCGATTCAGGGGCACTCTCGCGCGGGGGATCACCTCTCCGGCACATGCGCGTGAGCATCTCCAGGATGCGGGTCAGCAACTCGATGGCCTGTGACGTCGAGCTTCTGGTAGGCCAGAATGGGCATCCTCGTTTGTGGTCAGGGTTGTCGGTTGGCAGGAGGAATTTGTTGCGGGAGGAAGTTCGATTGCCGTCGCTGCGGACGGGACGACTACGACTACGACTACGACTACGACTAGGTGACGAGCAAGAGCCAGCAAGAGGGCCCCCTCCGCTGTTAAGCACCCTTCACGTCACCTACCCGTCACCTTGACCCTGGATCGGGCGGATGGCAGAGTCTCGCGGCATGGCACGCGTCCTCGGGCTCGATGTCGGATCGAAGACGATCGGAGTCGCGGTCACCGATGAGCTGGGGATGGCGGCGCACCCGGTGACGACGCTGGCGCGGCGCGGCACAGCGAAGGACGTGGTGCAGGTGACCGCGCTGATCGCGAAGTACGCCGCCGAGCGCGCGGTGGTCGGCCTGCCCCTCGAGGGCGATGGCACCTTCGGCCATCGCGCCGCCCGAGTGCGGGTGTTCATCGACGCCCTCGCCGCTGCCGGCGTGGCGATCGACGAGTGCGACGAGCGCTTCTCGACGGTGGAGGCCGAGGAGACGCTGATCGCGGCCGACCTCTCCAGGCACAAGCGCCGCCAGGTGATCGATCGCGCCGCCGCGGTGGTGATCCTCAACCGCTGGCTGGCCCACGAGTGCGGTTGAGTGGCGCCTAGAGACCAGCGCCGCGCCGGATTCATCGTCGGTGCCACCATGCTCGCCCTGCTCTGCGGAGCGGCCATAGTCGCCTTCTCGGCGCTCCGCTACCCGAAGCGCGCGCTCCGTCCCGCCGATGCGCACAAGGTGAAGATCGTGGTGACCCGCGGCATGACCGCGAGCGCGATCGGCCGCGCCCTCGCCGAGCGCGGGGTGATCGATCGCCCGAGCTGGTTCCGCTTCTACGCCACCGAGCGCGGCGACGCGCAGAAGGTCCGCCCCGGGCAGTACACCTTCGGCCCGTCGATGTCCCCCTCGCAGATCCTCGACGCCCTGGTCGCCGGCGTCCCCGAGGAGGAGGTCGCCGTCACGCTCCCCGAGGGCCGCAACCTGATCGAGATCGCCGCGCTCCTCGAGGAGGGCGGAGTCTGCCCGCGCGCCGAGTTCGAGCGCGCCGCGCGCGACGCCGCCCTGATGCGGCAGCTCGGCGTGCCGGGCGAAACCTTCGAAGGCTACCTCTACCCCGACCGCTACCTCTTCCGACCCGCCACGCCCGCGCCGAAGGTGATCGCCCGCCTGGTCAAGCACGGCAAGGAGGTGTTCGCCGAGCTCCGCGAGTCGCACAAAGCCGGCGTTGCTGCACTGCAAAAAAGCCACAAGTTCGACGACCACCAGATCGTCCTGATGGCCTCGCTGGTCGAGGAGGAGACCGCAGAACCGTCGGAGCGACCGCGCATCGCCGGGGTGTTCCTGAACCGCCTCCGCCTCGCCACCTTCAAGCCGCACCTCCTCCAGACCGACCCGACGATCACCTACGGATGCACCGTCCCGGTCGTGAAATCGGCCGCCTGCCAGAAGTACGAGGGGCGCATCCGCCGCATCCACCTCGACGACAAGGACAACCCCTACAACACCTACACCCACGAGGGCCTCCCGCCCGGCCCGATCTGCAACCCCGGGCGCGCTGCGCTGCTGGCGGTGATGCAGCCCGAGACCACGCCCTACCTGTATTTCGTGGCCAAGAACGACGGCACGCACTACTTCTCGAAGAGCGTCGCCGAGCACGAGGCCGCCGTCGACAAGTACATCCGCGGCCACGGCGGCACGTGAGAGAATGCCGTCGCTGAACGAACGAGGAGAACGCTCATGAGCGACCAGCCCGTGGTCTTCCCGAGGAATGCCCCCGGCGGCGGCTTCATGGCCCTGCCGGCGGGCCCGCAGCAGCCTGGCGCCTTCTGGGCGGCAAGCAGCGGCGAAGATCTGATGGTGGAGAAGGGCGCCCCGCTGCCCGAGGTGTGCGTGAAGTGCGGCCGCACCGACGGCATCGAGCGCCGCAACCAGAACTTCAGCTGGTTCCCGCCGTGGATCTACGCGCTGCTCCTCGTCAACCTCCTCGTCATGGCGGTCGTCTCGACGGTGCTGCGCAAGCAGGGGCGCCTCTGGCTCCCGCTCTGCCACGACTGCGCCCGGCGCTGGCGCAAGGCCAACCTCGTCCAGGGCCTGACCATCGCCTGGCTGATCGTCGGGCTGATCACCTGCATCGTCTTCTTCGCCTCGGAGCTGCCGATCCTCGGCCTCCTGACGATGGTGAGCGCGCTGGTCTCGCCCTTCCTCTCCGGCTTCCTCCTCCACCGCAAGGCGACCCTCCGCCCGCGCACCATCGACGACCGCGTGATCACCCTCCAGGGCGTCCACCCCGACGCCAAGGCCGCGATCCTCACCGCCTCGCAGCAGCCGCGCCTACCGAGCCCGGTCGCCCCGCCGCCCGGCACGATCGCGCAGTAGATCAGCGCGAGCGCCTCGTCAGCGGATAGGCCATCCGGGACAGGAACCCCCTCGGAAAATGCTCGATCCCCGCGAACCCGAGCTGCTCGGGCTGGTCGGGCGCCCCCGGTAGAAAAGCGGTTCCGAAAATCCAGTCCCAGGCGCTGAAGATGATCGCGAAGTTCTTGCCGTGTCCGCCGCGCGGAATGGCGTCGTGGTGCCATGCGTGCATTCGCGGCGAATTGAAGATCCAGCGGAGCGGCCCCCAGTCGGCCCGCAGGTTGGCGTGATTGAGATGTCCGATCAACGTGGACAACACCGCAATCCACAGAATGACCCTTCGATCGACGCCCAGCGCCACCAGCGGCAGGTAGGTGAGGCTCTTGTAGAAGACCACCTCGAACCAGTGGAAGCGGAAGTTCCCGATCCAGTCCAGCTCCACGATGCTGTGATGCACCTTGTGGAACTCCCACAGCCAGCCCACCCGGTGCAGGACATTGTGACCACACCAGTCCATGAAATCCTTGAACACGAAAAAAAGGACGAATTGCACCCCCGGCGGAGTGGCTGAAAGGAGCCGCAGCGACTCGGGCGATGGAACGTGGAGTCCGCCGTACACGCGACCGAGAAGCCAGTCCGCCCCCCAAGCGACGGCCATCCCCGCGAAGTGGCCGTTCCACACCAGCCAGACCACGTCCTGCGCCAGCTGCGGCCGGAGCACCTTCTGGTCTCGCCGCCACGGCCAGATGCGCTCGAGCACCAAGCACAGCGCCGACACCACCAGGAGCCAGAAGAAGTAGCCGCGAACATCCCACAGAAACGAGAACACCCTCACGTGCCCCGGGTGACCGCCCGGATGGCCAGCACCGCGCCCCCGAGCAGCGCATGACCGGCGGCCAGCGCCGTGAATGCCGCCACCTGCACCGTGTGGCTCCCCGGCGCGAAGAAGATGGCCATCATCGCGACGAAGCCGACGAACCCCACCGCCCAGCCGCTCCAGGCCGGCGCGACGCCGCCGCGGTGGATCCCCCATCCCAGCAACGCGACGCAGATCGTCACGGCCGGGAGGGCCACCGCCCGCGCACCCGGGTCGCCAAAGAGCGTCCCCAAGGCCACCAGGCCCGCGATCCGGATGAACAACCCGAACACGAGCATCCGGAACGAGAGCACCCGGACCCCCGCCGCGTCACCGATCCCGATCACCTGTGCGACCTCGAAGCTCTTGTCGATCACCACCGGCCGGAGGTACCAGCCGGCGAGCGCCAGCAGGGCGCCGAGCCCCAGCGCGATCCCGCAAAAGCGCACCGCGAACCGAACCCCAGCCTCCCGATCTCCATCCATTGGGTTCTCCTCCAGACGCGCAGTCTCATCGAGCGTGCCGGCGATGCGCAAGTATTGCCGCTGACAGCGGCCCCAAAACATGTTGCCGCGGGGCCTCCGTGGTACAGTCTTCGAAGCACCCACCCGAGGAGAATCGCGATGGATCTCGACCCCACGCCCGGGCGTCAAATGCTGGCGAAGATCGCGGCGCTGCAGGATCTCCGCGAGTACCAGGAGCTCAACTGGAAGGGCTCCTTCGAGGACTACCTCGCCCTCGTCCGCCAGAACCCGAAGGTCTGCCGCTCCGCCTTCCAGCGCGTCTACGACATGGTCCTGTCCTACGGGCAGGAGGAGTACATCGACAACAAGAAGAAGCTCACCCGCTACAACTTCTTCAAGGACGAGCAGCACGGCGGGCGCGACGCGATCTTTGGCCTCGACATCCCGCTCATGAAGCTGGTCAACGTCTTCAAATCGGCCGCCCAGCGCTACGGCACCGAGCGGCGCGTGATCCTCCTCCACGGCCCGGTCGGCTCCTCGAAGTCGACCATCGCCCGCCTCCTGAAAAAAGGCGTCGAGGAGTACTCGCGCACCGCCGACGGCGCCCTCTACTCCTACGAGTGGGTCGTCCCGCCGGAGCTGACCCAGATCACCGGTGGGCACGAGATCTTCCCGTCACCGATGCACGAGGAGCCGCTGCGCCTCATCCCGGCCGACTGGCGCGAGCGCGCCTTCCAGGAGCTCGGCCTCGGCGACGAGCAGCACCCGATGTACATCGAGGGCGACGTCAACCCCGCCTGCCGCCAGATCTTCCGCGAGCTGATGATCCACTACAAGGGCGACTGGGCGAAGGTGATGGGCCACGTCCGCGTCAAGCGCCTGGTGCTCTCGGAGAAGGACCGCATCGGCATCGGCACCTTCCAGCCGAAAGACGAGAAAAACCAGGATTCCACCGAACTCACCGGAGACATCAATTACCGTAAAATCGCTGAATTCGGCAGCGACTCCGACCCGCGCGCCTTCAACTTCGACGGCGAGTTCAACATCGCCAACCGCGGCATCGTCGAGTTCATCGAGGTGCTGAAGCTCGACGTGGCCTTCCTCTACGACCTCCTCGGCGCGTCGCAGGAGCACAAGATCAAGCCGAAGAAGTTCGCGCAGACCGACATCGACGAGGTGATCATCGGTCACACCAACGAGGCCGAGTACAAGAAGCTCCTCAACAACGAGTTCATGGAGGCGCTGCGCGATCGCACGATCAAGATCGACATCCCCTACATCACCCGCCTGCAGGAGGAGCAGAAGATCTACCGCAAGGACTACAACCCGGCGCGCATCCGCGGCAAGCACATCGCCCCGCACACCCTGGAGATCGCCGCGATGTGGGGCGTCCTGACGCGCCTCGAGGACCCGAAGAAGCACAACCTGACGCTGCTCCAGAAGCTCAAGCTCTACGACGGCAAGACGCTCCCCGGCTTCACCCAGGACTCGATCAAGGAGCTGCGCAAGGAGACCACCCGCGAGGCGATGGACGGCATCTCGCCGCGCTACATCCAGGACAAGATCTCGAACGCGCTGGTCTCCGACCGCGGCGAGGGCTGCATCAACCCGTTCATGGTGATGAACGAGCTCGAGAGCGGCCTCCGCCACCACTCGCTGATCACCAACGAGGACATGCGCCGTCGCTACGGCGAGATGCTGACGGTGGTCAAGCAGGAGTACGAGGACATCGTCAAGAACGAGGTACAGCGCGCGATCTCCGCCGACGAGGAGGCGATCGGCAAGCTGTGCGCGAACTACATCGACAACATCAAGGCCTACACCCAGAAGGAGCGGGTGAAGAACAAGTACACCGGGCAGGACGAGGAGCCCGACGAGCGACTGATGCGCGCGATCGAGGAGAAGATCGATGTCCCCGAGTCGCGGAAGGACGACTTCCGGCGCGAGATCATGAACTACATCGGCGCGCTCGCCGTCGAAGGAAGGCAGTTCGACTACCGGACCAACGAGCGGCTGCACAAGGCGCTCGAGCTGAAGCTGTTCGAGGACCAGAAGGACTCGATCAAGCTGACCAGCCTCGTGTCCACCGTCGTGGATCGCGACACGCAGGAGAAGATCGACGTGGTCAAGAACCGGATGATCCGGAACCACGGCTACTGCGAGGTGTGCGCCACCGACGTGCTGAACTTCGTGGCCTCGATCTTCGCGCGCGGCGACGTCAAGGGGTAGCGGGAGGTTTTCAATGAGGCGAGCCGAGCCGGAGGCGAGACGAGGCGCACCGACGAGGCTACGCCGAGGAGGATGCCCTCAATGATCGACCCGCACATCGGTCCGGTGACGGTGAAGATCTCGGGCACCTCGGCGCTGCTGCTCGCGCGGCTAGCCGAGGCCCTCGGCACCGACGATGGGGGCGCGGTGGTGATGCGGGCGCTCGGGCTGCTCGATCTGGCGATGGCGGCGAAGCGCGATGGCCGCCGCCTCGGCTTCGTGGATCCAGCGACGGGGCACATGAGCGAGGTGGCGTTCTGACATGTCGCTGAGGATCGATCAGGACCACCGCCGCTTCCGCGAGATCGTCCGCGGGAAGATCAAGCAGAACCTGCGCAAGTACATCACGCAGGGCGAGATGATCGGCAAGAAGGGCAAGGACGCCGTCTCGATCCCGCTCCCGCAGATCGATATCCCGCACTTCCGCTTCGGTTCGAAGGAGGCCGGCGGCGTCGGCCAGGGCAACGGCGAGCCGGGCGACTCCCTCGGCCAGGGCGACCCGCAATCGGGCCAGGGCAAGGCCGGCGAACAGGGCGGCGAGCACATCCTGGAGGTCGACGTCACGATGGAGGAGCTGGCGGAGATCCTCGGCGAGGAGCTGCGCCTGCCGCGGATCGAGCCGAAGGGCGCCGCCAAGATCGTCGCCAAGAAGGATCGCTACACCGGCATCCGCTCGACCGGGCCCGAGTCGCTGAAGCACTTCCGCCGCACCTTCAAGCAGGCGCTCAAGCGGCAGATCGCGATGGGCTCCTACGATCCGAAGAACCCGCTGATCGTCCCGGTGCGCGAGGACAAGCGCTACCGCTCGTGGAAGACCGTGCCGCTGCCGCAGTCGAACGCGGTGATCATCTACATGATGGACGTCTCGGGCTCGATGGGCGACGAGCAGAAGGAGATCGTCCGCATCGAATCCTTCTGGATCGACACCTGGCTGCGCTCGCAGTACGAGGGCATCGAGTCGCGCTACATCATCCACGACGCGCTGGCCAAGGAGGTCGACCGCGACACCTTCTTCAAGACCCGCGAGTCGGGGGGGACGATGATCTCCTCCGCGTACAAGCTGTGCGCGAAGCTGATCGAGGAGAAGTACTCCCCGTCGGAGTGGAACATCTACCCGTTCCACTTCAGCGACGGCGACAACTGGTCGGTCGACGACACCGTGACCTGCATCGACCTCCTCAAAACCAAGATTCTCCCGTCGGTGAACCTGTTCTGCTACGGCCAGGTCGAATCGCCCTACGGCTCCGGCCAGTTCATCAAGGACCTCGAAGAGCACTTCGAGGACGAGCCCAACCTCACCACCTCGGAGATCAAGGGCAAGGAGGCGATCATGGACTCGATCAAGGAGTTCCTCGGCAAGGGCAAGTAGCGTGCGGCCCGTCGCTGTGCTGGCTCTCCTCGCGCTGGCCCCGCCCGCGTTCGCCGATCAGTCGCTCCCCGATTCGCACGCGACATCGGGCGACGCGGAGTGGCAAGGGAAGTGTCGCGAGCTTCTGAAGAAGGCACGAAGCGTGGCCGCACGGAAGGTGCCCTCGTTCGCCCAGGCCAACGTGGAGCTCGTCGCGCGGCCGCGGCCGCCCTACCCCTCCGGCGCCATGGAGCTGAGGCTCGAGGCGTACATCGAGAGCGAGGACCGGTGGGTGATCGTGTTCATTGCGGGCGTGCAGCCGAACCCTGGCGGCAGCACCCACCGCTGGATACCGGCGCAGGATACCCCGCGGTGGGTGCGTTCTGGGCTCGCGGGAGTGTCGCCCGCCTACACCCTCCTGCAGCGGCAGTGGAATGGCCGGATCGGATACATCGGCGCCAACGAGCAGGCGCCCCGCGGATCTCGGCGCGTGCTCCCGATCTTCCAGCGCGCCGCCGACGACTGCCTCGCGATGAAAAGGACGAAATGAACCGCTTCACCAGCCCCCTCCCACCCGTTCGTCCTGAGCCGGGCTCGCTTCGGGCCCGAGTCGAAGGACGCGATCTTGCCGATCCCATCCTTCGACTCCGGCGCCCCAAGCCGCGCCTTCGCTCAGGGCGAACGGATTGTGGAGGATCCGCCAAGATCGCACGCTTCATGACCGCCGCCCTGGCCACATTCCTCGTCGCTGCGGCGGGTGTCGCAGGGGCCGATCAGGCCGTGCCCGATCCGCACGCCGGGCGAAGCGCGAAACCCTCGTGGAGCGGCCAGTGCGCGGCGCGGCTCGAGCGCGCGCGCGACGAGTTCGCGCAGAAGGAGCCGCTGTTCAAAGGCGCCTCCGTCGAGGTCGTGGCCAACGAGGTGTCCGTTCCGGGCGACCCGACCGCGCGCAGCACCACCGACGCGGTCCGGCTCACGCTCAGTACCTTCTCCGGCCCGCAGTACGTCGTGAGCGTCGCGTACACCGACTACCTGCAGGGCAGCCACGCCTGGAAGGATGACAACAGGAGTCCTGATCCCCCCTCCCTCCCGCCGATGCACCCATCGCAGCTGGCGTGGTCGCGGCTCTACCACGGCCTCCTCGGCACCCTCTACGCCGACCAGGCACCTGGCAAAACGCTCCCCCTCTTCACGACAACGTTCAAGCGCGCCATCGACGACTGCCTGCGCCTGGGCGCGACGGCGCCCTGTCCCAATCCCCGCGGACTGTGCCCATGAACCGCCTCGCCGCCTGCCTCTCCCTCGTCGCGGCGACGGTGTTCGCCGACGCGAGCGTACCGACGAAGGCGGCTCCATCGGCGCAGACGGCGTTCGTGAAGGGCTGCACGGCGCGGCTGGAGCAGGGGCGCGCCGAGGCGGCGAAGGGCGACCCGATCTTCCAGCGTGGCACCGTCGGAACGATCGACTACGGCGCGCAGGTCGAGGTGCGCATCCACATCCCGCTCGGCCAAGGCGACTTCATGGCGGGCGCGCGCTCCTTGTCGCCGGGGGAGTCCACCGGACTGCTCGGCTGGCGGACGCTCATCGACACCGACAGCCTCGGCCTCTACCGGGTGCGCGAGCGCAACGCCCGGCGCGGCTGGGTAATGGCTCACGCCGCGCCGCAAGAGACCCTCGCCACCTATCAGGCCCTCTTCCAGCGCGCCGTCGACGACTGCCTCGCGATGGAGACGAAATGAAGCGCTTCATGAGCTCGGTCGTGGCCACGTTCCTCGTCGCTGCCGCGGGTATCGCAGGGGGGGATCAGGCGATTCCGGAGCCGCACGCCGGGCGAAGCGCGAAGCCGTC
>SHYY01000239.1 GCA_009692555.1 Myxococcales bacterium | reverse complement strand
GATCAAGATCGATCACTTGCGGTGCGAATGGTCTGTCCGGAAGCACTCGACGACCGGACAGGTTTGGGTCCGCACTTCTCCGACGGAAAGATGATCAATTTCGATCACTTGATCGATCCGGACACGTCTCCAATGTCAGGAGGTCTGGACTCACCGTAGTGTCTCCCTGGGGAGCGAGAGGAAGAGAGGCGTGGAGACAATCATGATGTCACGAATCGCGATGACGACCTGGCTCGGCGTCGGGCTCCTGGTGCTGGCCGCATCGCCCGCCCGGGCGGAGAACCAGCTCACCCACTTCCTGAGGGTGGGGGGCGCCGCCGGCTACGGGCCCAAGATGGCCGACTACGGCAACTTCTGCGGCATCGGAGGATGGACCGAGGCGCATGACGTCTGGTTCCGCGCCGAGGGCGGGAAACCGGAGAGCGCGGCACCACCGGACCGCTTCCTCCTGCGGGTGCCAGCCCGGCTCGCCGGTGGAATCTTCACCCCCGCCTCGGGCACCGCGAAACCCGGCAGCGCGTACTCGTTCCCCGATCTCTTGAATGGCGCCTCCGCGGTGGACGGATGGGACGCCTGCTGCTTTCGTCACGACGCGTGCTATGCGAAGTTCGGGTGCGATCCGAAGACGCCGGCCTCCGAGGATTGCAAGGCCTGCGATCGCAACGCGGTCAGCTGCTGGAACGCGGACCGGAAGGCCGATCCCGGGCGCTACACGAGGGGTGGGCTCGTGAACTACTATCCTTGCTACGACTGCAACACGCACACGACCTACACCGTGACCGGGAAGGCCTATGCGCCGCCCGAGAAGTCCTTCGCCGCGAAGGCCTATGTGCCGGTGCCCGGAAAGGCCGGCGCTCCGACGGGCAACTACCTGGTCAGCGCCCGCATCTCGGATGCCCGGGAGACGAGGACCGGTCTCTGGCGGAACTCGTGCAACGTGACCTGCGCCGCGGGCCAGTTCACGATGCGCAAGGGCGAGCACTGCGATCTCCCGAAGAGCGCCTGTGCCTCGGGGCTGCAGTGCGTGAAAGGGCTCACCGGCCACACCTGCAAGTAGAGCCTAGAATCCGCCGGCGATGGAGAGCATTCCTCCGTTGTCGAGGGGGAACAGGCCGAAGGCGACCTTCTCCGGCTTGTCGTAGACCGCGAGCTTCACGATCCCGCCGATCAGCGCCGCGACGCCGACCCCGGCCAGCACGCCGCCCGTGGCCTCGTAGGCGACCTGCGTGGTGCGCGCCTGGACCATCGTGACCTTCAACGAGAGCCCGAAGCCGAGCAGCCCCGCTCCGGCGCCGACCAGCGCGAAGCCACCGACGGCGAACACCCACCCGAGCGTGTCGTGGTACCACGGGGCGGGCGGCGGCAACGGCGCGGGCTGGGCGGCTCGCAGCTCGACCTCGCGTCTCCCCGCCTCGGCCACGTTCTGCTCGGCCTTGCGCTGGGAGTCGATCGCCGCGGCCTCTTCGGTGACGATGTGGGCCAGAACGTCCTTCCGGTTCGGCGCCATGGGCGATTGGTTGAGGTAGTTCTTGTAGAGGCGCACCGCCTCCGCGTGATTGCCGAGGAAGCGGTGGCACTGGGCGATGTTGTAGAGGAATACCGGATCGGGCCGCACGCGGTAGGCCTCCTTGAAGTCGTCCAGCGCCGGCGCGTACTCGCCGAGCTCGAAGTGCTGGGAGCCGGTCCTGTACAGCTCCTTCACGCGGCCCAGATCCTCCTTGCCCGCCGACGAGGGTGCGCCAATCAGAAGAACCGCGAGTGCCACCGCTCCTCCGAGCCGGGAAGCCACCGAATCAGTCATGCGCGAGAGGGTACTCCAGGCGCCGTGGCCACCGCAAGCGGCGGCGCGGGCCGGACGAGCGCTCGGCGGCGCTCCGATTGGAGGGCTCCCGCGGCCCTCCCGGGTTGGTGTAGGATCGCCCCCCATCTCTAGATGTCCCCGTGCGAACGAGAGCGTGGATTGCGGTGTGGCTGGTGTGCGTGGCGTCGAGCGCGGAGGCGGGCAAGTGCCGGGACGTCGAGAAGATGATGCGCGACACCTGGGACGAGTATGACCGCCAGGCGCGCGACGCGGGCTGCGTCCACCCGGCGGGCGGGCCGTTCAAGTACATGGCCTGCGCGGCGACCTATCCGAAGAAATGGGTCGTGCGGCCGTTCGACAAGGTCAAGGGCTGGTGGAACGGCATGGCCAGGGGCGGCTGGGCCACCCTCGGACCGCGCATGTTCGGCCCCGATTGGGACGAGGGCAAGCTGGTCGGCACGTCGGGGCGAACCTTCCTCGGCGCCGCCCCCACGAACTCCGGCAAGGTCACGGTCCACCTGAAGAAGACCGACGGCAGGGCGGAGACCGAGGTCACCATCTGCGCCACCCGCAAGGGCGCGGCGCCGCGCGAGGTGGCCAATTTCAGGATCGAGAACGGCAAGGACAACGTGGGCAAGGACTTCTCCCGGGCATTCTCCGGCCTCGAAGACTCCATCGTCACGGTCAATCTCGACGCCAAGAGCGTCAGCGATACCTTCTCCTACAAGGTCAAGCTGGAGACCGAACCGCTGCGCTGGGACTTCGGGACGATCCAGGACGGATTCGCCGATCTGCACGCCCACCAGGCGTCGGAGCTCGGCTTCGGGGGCGCGGTCTACCGGGGCAGCCACACCGGGCCGGCGGCGACGGCGCTCCGGCCGTGCGACGGCAAGCACGGGTTGCCGGGCGCCAATAAATCCTACTTCCACGGCAACGGATTCCCGACGCACTCCGATTGGCCCAATCACATGGACATCGGCCACCAGCAGATCCACGAATCATGGATCAAGAAGGCGCACGACGGCGGGCTGAAGCTGATCGTGGTCTCGGCGGTCAGCAGCGAGCCGGGCTGCGAGCTGGCCAAGATATTCCACCCGCGGCCGGGCGTGAGCTGCCGCGACATGCCCAACCTCCATGCCCAGGTCGACGCCTTCATCGCCTTCGATCGGGCGCACGACTGGTACGAGATCGCGCTCGATCCGTGGCACGCGCGCAAGATCATCAACGAGGGCAAGCTGGCGGCCGTGATCTCGCTCGAGGCCAGCCGCGTGTTCCCCACCGACGAGGGCGATCTCGTCGACCAGCTCGACAAGATGTACGTGAAAGGCGTTCGCACGCTCGGCCTGGCCCACGAGTTCGACAGCCGCTTCGCCGGGGCGGCGCCGCACGAGGTCGGGCTGCGGAAGTTCGTCATGTCGGCCGGCCAGACCGTGAAGCACCCCGAGCTGCTCGGGGGATTCAAGTACGAGACGCTCTCGCGCGACGGCGAGCCGCCCGGCAAATGGAACGCGATTGGAATGAAGCCCGACCGCTACCGGCTGGTCGACGCGATGATCGCGCGCCACATGCTGATCGATTTCACTCACATGAGCACCAAGGCCAGCGAGGAGCTGTTCTCACACGTCTCCCGGAAACACCGCTTCTACCCGCTCCACCAGTCCCACTCGCGGTTTCGCGCGCTCCTCCCACCCGAGGTCCGGATCGAGCAGGCCGAGCTCGGCACCACCGAGGGTCAGCTCACGATGGTCAAGCGCACGGGCGGCGTGATCGGCCTGCGGCCCGGGCTCCAGCCGATCCTGGCCAGGGAGGGGACCTCGCTGACCGCCGAGTGCCACGGCACCACGCGCTCGTTCCGCTACCTCCTCGAGTTCGCGCAGCGGCGCGGAGTGAAGATCGCGCTCGGGACGGATCTCAGCGGCAGCATCGAGATGATGGGGACGCGCTTTCGTCCCACCGGCGTCTCGGGCCCGGCCGGCGTGATGTGCCCGGGCAGCAAGGCGGGCTCCAGGACCCCCGATCCGGGCCCGCCGCCCCAGGGCGTGAGCCGCGAGTTCGCGAACCACGGCCTCCGGCACATCGGCCTGCTGCCCGACGTGATCGCCGACCTCGGCGCGATCGGGACGGATCCGCCGGCGCTCGCGCAGCTCAATCACTCTGCCGAGGCGTTCCTCGACATGTGGGAGCGGGCCTAGGACCCCGATCGCGACGAGATCCGCGGCTCGGGCGCCGCCCGGTCGAGCGAGCCTCCGCGATCCGGACCGGACACCGACCGGGAGGACGGCTCGCCGCGCTCCGTTCCGGCGGCGAGGCAGCCTCCCGGGGCCGGCGACGACGGGCGCTCCCCGGCGGCGCGGTGCAAGAAAGATTCGGATTGCAAGGCGGGCTTCTGGTGCGACGAGGGCGTGGACCTGAAGGCGAACCGCTGCAAGGCCAAGCTCGACCAGGGCGAGTCCTGCGGCGTGGGGGTCGGCGTCGCTCACCGGTGCAGATCCGGCAAGTGCTCCCTCGGCAAGTGCAAGTAGGCTTCGAGCGGGAATCGAAGCGCGGTGCTACTCGGCGTCGGCGACCTCGACGTCCTCGGCCACCTCCTCCTCGGACGGAACCTCCTTCTCCGCCTCCGCGGTGGCCTCCTCGGTGTCGGACGACTCCGCCCCCTCCGCGGCCTCGGTCTCCTCGGCGTCATCGGTGGCCTCCTCCGCCGGCACGGCCGCCTTGTTGGCCTTGAGCGCCTTGCGGGCGAACTGACGGCCCTTGAGCGCGAGCGCGGCCGCCGCGGCGCCCTGGCCCTTGCGCATCGCCTTGCGCGCGGCGCGATTGGCCACCACCGCCTTGCGGAGCTCGGCCTTGCCCTTGCCGCCCTTCTTCACCGCCGCCCCGGCCACCTTGATCACCTTGTGGGTGCGCTTGATGGCCTTGCCCGCCGCCGCCTTGGCCGCGCCGCCACCCGCCTTTCCGCCGCCCTTTCCGCCGGGCTTTCCGGGGATCATGCCCGCCGCCGGGTTCTTTCCGCCGGCCCCGCCGCCCCGCTTCCCGCCGCCGCCCTTCCCGGCCAGCGCGCCCTCTGGCGCCACGAGCAGGGTGGCCACTGCGAAGGCGACCGCCAATACGATGATCCCGGATCGAAGAATACGCCGCATGTTCTCTCCCTATTGGTGGAGTACCGGCGGCGCCACTGCCGCTTCGACTCCGCTCTCAGGCGCCCATCTGAGAATGGGCTCGGACGGCTGTCAAGCGGAACCGCGGAGCGGCGCCGGTTGACGCCGCCGCGATGGCACAGGACACTCGGGCCCCGTGACCGCCGATTGGATCGACCGCCGGCGCTTCCTTCGCCGCACCCTCCTCGGCGGCGCGCTGCTCACCCTCGGTGGCACCATCGCGCGCCACGCGACCGGCTATACCCTGGACCCGGCGATCGCGGCGCGGCTGCGCGTGCTGTCGCACAAGGAGTACCTGATCCTGGCCGCGATCTGCCGGCGCATGCTCGCTCCCGACGAGGGCGGCGCGGTCTCCCCCGACGAGATCGAGGCCGCGCTGGTGATCGACGGCTACCTCGCCGGCCTGCCCGACGCGATCTCCTCGGACGTGCGCGCGCTGCTCCACCTCGTCGAGCACACGCCCCTCCTCTTCGACCTCCGCTTTTCCCGCTTCACCCACCTCGACGGGGCGGCGCAGGACGCGGTGCTCGACGGGTGGGCGACGAGCCGGATCGATCTCCGGCGGCGCGGCTTCCAGGCGCTCAAGGCGCTCGCGATGCTCGGCTACTACGATGACCCGCGCACCTTCGCCATCCTCGACTACACCGGCCCGATGCTCCCGCCGGCCACGCCATGACCGGCCGGGTGCGCTCCGGCCGCGAGCTGACCGCCGACCGCGAGCTCACCTGCGATCTCGCGGTGGTCGGCACGGGCGCGGGCGGGGGCATGCTGATCGCCGACGCCGCGCGCGCCGGCCTGAAGGTGATCGCCGTCGAGGAGGGCGCCTACCGGACGCCCAGGGACTTCACCCAGCGCGAGCGGGCGATGATCTCCGATCTGTTCCAGGATCAGGGCGCGCGCACCACCGACGACGGCGGCGTGGCGGTGCTCCAGGGGCGCGGCGTCGGCGGCTCGACGGTGCACAACACCAACCTCTGCAAGCGCATCCCCGATCCGATCCTCGAGCACTGGGCCGACTCGCTCGGGCTCGACTCCTGGCGCCCCGCGCAGCTCGCGCCCGACTTCGCCGCCGTCGAGGAGCGCCTCCACGTCAGCGCGATCGACCCCGAGAAGATCAATCGCAACAACGACGCGCTCCTGCGCGGGATGAAGCAGCTCGGGTGGCGCGGCGGCGTGCTCCAGCACAATCGTCGCGGCTGCGTGGGCTCGGGCTTCTGCGAGCTCGGCTGCTCCTTCGACGCCAAGGAGAACGTCCTGAAGGTGCTGCTGCCCGACGCGCTCGCCGATGGCGCGGAGGTGTGGGCCGACTGCCGCGCGGAGCGGATCACCGTCGCTGGCGGGCGCGCGATCGGCCTGGTCGCACGGGCCGTGCAAGGCGGGCGGCCCGGTCCGAAGCTCACCCTCCGGGCGCGCGCGGTGGCCCTCGCCGGGAGCGCGGTGGGCAGCGCGGCGCTGGCCCGATCGAGCGCGCTCCCCGATCCCTACGACCTCGCCGGGCGGAACCTCCACCTCCATCCCGGGGCGGCGGTGGCGGCGGTGTTCGACGAGCCGGTCGAGGGGTGGATGGGCATCCCGCAGAGCGTGGAGTGCACCGAGCACATCGACTTCCTCCCGTCGAGCCCGCGCCGGATCTGGATCGTCCCGGCCTTCGCCCACCCGATCGGCTTCGCGGCGATGCTCCCCGGCTTCGGCGCCTCCCACATGCGGCGGCTCCGGCAGTACCGTCGCACGGCGGTGCTGGTGGCGATGCTCCACGATGAATCGGCGGGGCGGGTGACCGCGCGCAAGGACGGGCGGCCGTCGATCGAGTACCGCCTGAACCGCGAGGACGCGCGGGCCCTCACCGCCGGGCTGGCCGCCTGCGCGCGCATTCTCCTCGCCGCCGGAGCGAAGGAGGTGCTGCCTCCGGTGTCGTCGGTGAGCGCGGTGCGCGGGGAGGCCGATCTCCAGAAGATCGCGGACCACGGCGCGCGCTTCGGCGATCCGCCGCTGACCGGGGTGCACCCGATGTCGACCCTCCCGATGGCGGCCGACCCGCGGCGCGGCGTCACCGACGGGGAGGGGCGCTGGCATGGCCTCCCCGGGCTGTACGTGGCCGACGGCAGCCTGTTCCCGACCTCGATCGGGGGGCCGCCGCAGATCGCGATCTACACCGTCGGACGGCGGGTCGCGCGGGCGGTGGTGGCGGATCTTCGCGGGGGGTAGGGGAGGGGAGCAGCGACGGGAGAGCCGCCGCTGGGAGGAGCGGGAGCTACCTGGTGATCGTCGCGACGATGCTGACGGTGCTGGTGCTGACCATCGGGCGCGCGCGGACGTAGTACGTCCCGCCGGCCGGGCCCGCCTTGACCGTGCAGCTCTCGTTCGAGGTGCCGCCCACCGACTTGCAGGCGAACGAGGTCACGCTCGGGCGCGAGCCGAGGGAAGGCGACGCGAAGGAAGCGATCGAGCACCCTGGTGATGAGATCGGGCCGGTAGGCGAGCAGGTAGCGGATCCTGCGCGGCATCGAGAGGACCCATTGACGATGGGGCGCATCGACGAGAACCCGGTCGTTCAGGTGCGCCGCGGTGTCCTGCATCCTGCGCCTGGTGCCGCAGCTCTGCCACGACCTGACGACCTCGCCGGCCCCGACGATCCGGGCCGGCAGCGAACTCTCGCGTGGGCCGTCCTCATGCGCCGCAGCTTCGGCCTCGACGTTCTGGCGTGCCCTCGCTGTGGCGACCGCATGGAGCTGATCGCCGCGATCGAGGATCCCGCCGTCGCGCGTCGCATCCTTGAACACCTCGGCCTCCCCGCCCGCGCCCCGCCGCGAGGTCGACCCTGGCGCCGCCAGCTGCTGCTCGATCAATCACGCAACTGCGTGGACGACGGCGCCGACCCGCCGTCCCAGTTCGAGTAGCCGCCCCCCC
>SHYY01000238.1 GCA_009692555.1 Myxococcales bacterium | reverse complement strand
CGTAGTCGTAGTCGTAGTCGTCCCGTCCGCCGCGACGGCAATCGAACTTCCTCCCGCAACAAATTCCTCCTGCCAACCGGCAACCCTGGCCACAAAGGAGGATGCCCATTCGGGCCTACCAGAAGCTCGACGTCACAGGCCATGGAGTTGCTGACCCGCATCCTGGAGATGCTCACGCGCATGTGCCGGAGAGGTGATCCCCCGCGCGAGAGTGCCCCTGAATCGACTACGACTACGACTACGACTACGTGAGCGGAGGGACCCCCTTCTCCGTTAAGCACCCGGGTGCTGCGCGCGCGCTCGGCGCACCCAGAGGACGAGCAATCCGAGCAGCGAGAGGGCCTCCGGGAGCGCCCCGCCCCGGCGGTCGTCGCGCGGGCCGCCCGCCGTGCAGCCCGACGAGCCGCTCATCCCGCCGTCGGTGGAGCCGGGGCTGGTCGCCTCGCAGTTGCCGCCGGCGCGGCACAGGGACCCCTTCGGGCAGACCACGATCCGGCAGGGATCGTCCTGGCACATGCCCTTTGCGACATCGCACACCTGCGCCGCGAAGCAGCTCTTGCCGGCGCATGGATCGGCGACGCAGCTCCCGCTCGCGGGGTGGCAGAGCTGGCCGGCGGGGCACATCTTCCCCGAGCACCCATCGGCGACGCAGTTGCCATCCTCGCACCGCTTGCCGGCGCCGCAGGGCTGGGCGCAGGGGCGCACGCACTTTCCGTAGCGGCAGTATTCGCCGCTCGCGCACTTCGTCCCGCCGGGGCACGGGTTCGGGACGCAGCGCGGCTCGAGGTTGAACTCGTCGGTGGTGCAGACCTGGCCGGCGGGGCAGCCGGTGGTGAAGCAGGAGTCGTCGCACAGGAGGTCGCCGAACTCCCCGCTGCCGGTGATGACGAGGAGGATCTTCTCGAGCGCGACAGCGAGCTCCTGCGCGTTGGTGGCGCTGTAGTAGCAGGGCTTGTCGGCGCCGTTGCATCCTGCCTGCGGCGCCTTGCCGAGCATCGCCATCTTGTTGAGGATCGCCGGCTTGACCTCCTGCGCCCCGTCGAAGCCGACCACGAAGGTGCGGATCGGCGGGAGGCGCTGCGAGGCGTCCTCGATGAACCGGTAGCTCCACTCCGGCTCGCCGTTGTTGCAGTTCGGGTTCCCGTCGGTGATGAGGAGGATGTACTGCCCGCGCCCCTTGTCCTGCATCACCGGATCGAGCTCGACCTTGTAGATCGCGTCGCCGGTGTTGGTGCCGCCGGTCGGCTTGGTCTGGGCGACGAGGTCGAGGATCTTCTTGGCGGTCCCGTGGGCGGGCTCGACCTCGATCGCGACGTCCTTGGCGCACTGCGGGTGGTCGCCGATCGCGCCGGTCGAGGCGTACATCGTCAGGCCGAACGGGAGACGACCGCCGTGCTTGGCGAGCACCTGGTCGACGGCGGCGCGCAGGAGCTCCCACTTGCTGGTGCCGTTCATCGACCCGTCGGGCGCCTTCAGCATCGAGCCCGATCGGTCGAGCACCAGCATGACGTTCGGGCACGCCGCGGCAGACGCGAGCCGCGCCGGGGCGGTGGCGCCGACGGCGATGCCGACAAGGAAGAGGACGCGTCCGTTCATGAGGGCCTCCGCGCCGACATCGTAGCGCCTCTCGAAATGCCGCACCATGCGCTTCCGGCGGCATCCATCCGTCGGGTAGATCGTCAATTGCCATGAAATATGACGACATCTCCGACACCATGCCACGGCTCCGATCCGTGGTGACCTACCTCCCTCGGCTGCTCGATCTCACTCCGCTCCTCGCCAAGCGGTCCTACTTCCTCCTCGGTCGGAGGCAGACCGGCAAGACTTCGCTGATCCGGAACACGCTGCGGCCGCGCCATGTCTACAACCTCCTCGAATCGGACTCCTACCTGACGCTGAGCCGGGAGCCGTGGCGCCTGCGCGAGGAGTGTATCGAGCCCGGGGCGCTGATCGTGATCGACGAGATCCAGAAGCTCCCCGACCTGCTGAACGAGGTGCAGTGGCTGATCGAGGAGCGCCGCTCGCGCGTCCTCCTCACTGGATCGAGCGCCCGCAAGCTGCGTCGTGGCGGCGTCAATCTCCTCGGTGGACGCGCCCGCTCCCGGACCCTTCACCCGCTGGTCGCCCAGGAGATCGATGGCTTCGATCTGCTCCGCGCGCTCCGCTACGGCGGGCTGCCCTCGATCTACCTCTCCGACCACCCCGCCGAGGATCTGCGGAGCTACGGGGGCGACTACCTGCGCGAGGAGATCGCGCACGAGGGGCTCACGCGCAACATCCCGGCCTTCAGTCGCTTCCTCGAGGTGGCGGCTCTGTGCAACGGGAGGATTCTGAACCACACGAAGATCGCCAGCGATGCGCAGGTGCCGCGCACCACGGTTCACGAGTACCTCGCCATCCTCCGCGACACGCTGCTCGGCTACGACCTCCCGGCGTGGGGCCGACCCAGGGTCCGCAAGCCCGTCGCTTCGTCGAAGTTCTATTTCTTCGACATCGGCGTGGCGCGCCACCTCCAGGGAAGGGGGGCACTGGAGGAGCGCTCGCCCGACGTGGGTGACGCCCTCGAGGCGTGGATCTTCCACGAACTCAGGGCGTGGATCGACGGTCGCGGCGACGGCTCGCTCCACTACTGGAGGACGACCTCGGGGTTCGAGGTGGACTTCATTCTCGACGAGGCGGTGGCGATCGAGGTCAAGGCAACCCGGCGCGTCACCGACGACGCGCTGAAGGGGCTGCGCGCGCTTGGCGAGGAGGTCAAGCTGGCGCGGTTGATCCTGGTCAGCCTCGAGCCGCGGCCGCGCCGCGTCGGCAAGATCGAGCTTCTGCCGCTGATGGAGTTCCTGAAGGCGCTGTGGGACGGACGGATCGGAGCCTGACGATCTCGCCCGTGGACTAATCCAGGTCGACGCCCGCGGCCTTGCAGGCGCGGAGGATCGGCCCGCGATCGCCCTTGAACGAGAGCAGCGTCGCCTTGGCGTTTCCGAGGTCGCCGGCCTTGCAGTAGGCGCGGGCGATGATCGAGAAGGCGCGGGCGGTCTTGCGGCTGTTGAGGGTGCGCCGGGCGACGTGGATGGCGTTCGCGGTGTCGCCGCCGGCGAGGGCGAGCTCGGCCTCCTCGAGATCGGCCGCCAGCTCGGGAGGGATCGCCTCGTGTGCCGCAGCGGCGACGGGCGCGCGCCGGGTCGTCCCGGGGAGCGGCGACGGCAAAGGGACCCCCGGCAGCGCGAGATCAGGCGGCGGCGGATGGATCGGCGCGGCGAGATCGGGCGGTGCCACGGCGAGGGCGGCATCGTGCGCCACCGTCATCGCCACCGGCACCGCCGCCGTGGCACCGCCGCCGCCGGTGATCACCCGGATGATCCCGTAGCTCGCCCCGGCGGTGACCACCAGCGCCGCGCCGAACACCGCGTTCCGCCACCTCCAGGGCGCGTCCGGCGCCGCATCACCCTGCCGCGTCGCCGGGACCACTTCGCCCTTCGCCGACGAGAGGCGGAGCGAGTCGGGCGCGGTCTGCCCCGCCGCCGTGGCCTGGAGACCGACCCCAGCTGCCGTCGCTGCGAAGCCCTCCTCCCGGCCCCCACCCGCCGGCCGGGGCTTCGGTACTGCCTTGCGATCGAGCGTCTGCAGCGGCGACCCGGTGAGCGCCGCGACGAAGCTCGCGACGTCCTGGAAGCGCGCCGCCGGATCCTTCGCCAGCGCGCGCTCCACCGCCGCCACCACCTCCTTCGGCAGCGACGGCACCAGCGCCGCCAGCGACGGCGCAGCCTCGTACACCACCTTGAAGATCACCGCCACCAGGTTCTCGCCGTGGAAGGTGGGCTTCCCGCTCAGCATCTCGTGGACGATCGACCCGAGCGCGAACACGTCGGTGCGCTGGTCGAGCTCCTGGTTCTTCCCTGACGCCTGCTCGGGCGACATGTACTGCGGCGTCCCGAGGAGGATCGAGTCCTGGGTCTGCACCGTCTGCGAGTTGCGGATCTTCGAGATCCCGAAGTCGAGCACCTTCACCCGGTCGGCGAGCACGCCCCCGACGTCGCTCGGGCAGAGGAAGATGTTGGCCGGCTTGAGGTCGCGGTGGACCACGTCGGCGCGGTGCGCGGCGGCCAGCGCCGACCCGATCTGCCGCACCAGCGAGAGCGCCTCGGCGAGCGGGATCGGCCCGCGCTCGATCCGCGCCGCGAGGTCCTCCCCGTCGAGGAATTCGAGCACGAGGTAGGGCGTCCCGGTGGCGAGGGTGTTGAAATCGTGGACCTCGATGATGTTCGGGTGGCCGATCTGCGAGGCGATCTCCGCCTCGCGCCGGAAGCGCGCGAATGCCTCGCGATCGATCGCCGCGCCGCCGAGGAGCACCTTCACCGCCACGCGCTTGCCGGGCAGCCGGAGGTGCTTCGCCTCCCACACCGCCCCCATGCCGCCGCGACCGATCAGGCGGGTGACCTGGTAGGTCTCAGCGACGATCGTACCGACCTCGATGTCGGGCGCCTCCACGGGCGGTAACTATACACTTCCGCGCTCCTAATACCTCGTCCCGGAGCGCGGGAGGACGAGCAGGTGGTCCAGCTCGGCCTGCGCTCCTGTCGCCGATCCTCCGAGGATCGCGACGGTGACGTCGTTTTGCCCCCTGCGCCACACCGTCGCCGGAGTGGTGATCCGCACCTCGTGCCAGCCCGGCTCGAGCGCCACCGGGCTCAACGGGCGGCCGTTCACACCGAGGGCGAGACGCAGCCCCTCCGCGGAGGGCGCGATGCGCACGACCAGTTCGCTCTCGGCGGGGTGCGAGACCTCGAAGCGCACCCGACCGACCGGCGCATCGAGCGTGCACGTGGTCGCGCCCGCGTAGTCGTCGGTCGACTCGCCCTGCCTTCGCAAGCACCCTGTGAACCCGCTCTTTAGCCCCTCGGGCCGCTCTTCGATCGCGGGGCCGAAATCGACCCCGGAGGCGACCCTCCCGTCCACGGCGCCGAGGCGGACGAGCGTCTCGGTGGCCCACTTCACCGGCGGGTTGGCGAGCGCGGCGCGCAGCGCGGCCAGGGCGGCGTCGGGAGCGCGCGGGGCGCTCCGGTCGGCGAGGAGGCCCAGCGCGCACACGAAGTGGGCCCGGTTGTCCTCGTAGGTCTCGCGCGCGAGGTGGTCGAGGAGGAGCGGGAGCACCGTCGGGTCGTGCTCCCGCGCGCCGATCCGCGCCAGCGCCAGCGCCACCAGGTAGCGCGCCCGCAGATCGTCGAGACGCGCCGCGAGCGGAGCGATCGCGCGGTGATCCCCGACGAAGCCGAGGTAGTGGATCGCCTTCCGCCGGAGATCGACGTCCGGATCGGCGATCGTCTCGATCAGCGCCTCGGTGGCGCGCGGATCGCGCAGCCGCCCCAGCATCACGCCCGCCCGCCGCCGCCAGCGCGGATCCGCCAGCAGCGCCACCAGCGACGGCAACGCGCGGCGATCCGTCAGCTCCCCGAGCGCGATCGCGGCCTCGGCGCACACCGCGTCGCAGGGGCTCCCCTGACCGGTCGAGAGCACCTCGCGGAGCGCAGTTCGCGCCTCGTACCCCTCGAGCACACCCGCGAGGCGGGCCGCCTCCGCCCGCACCGGCGTCGGCTGCCCGTGATCGCACAGGATCGCCGCGAGGCCAGCCACCGATCGCCGATCGCCCAGCCGGGCCAGCGTCAGCGCCGCCGGCTCCCGCGACTCGCCCGCCGTTCGCAGCCCCTCGATCCACCCGTTCAGCTCGTCCCCGAGCTCCGCCCCGAGTGCCGGCTTCTCGTCGTGGAGGTTCCGCAGCTCGCGCGGATCGGCCGCCAGATCGTACAGCTCCGAGGTATCGCGCCGCACGTCGTGGATCAGCTTCCAGTCGCCGCGCCGCACCATCCGCTTCCCGTCGATCTCCGAGAACACCGGGCGATCGGGCTCCGCCACGCCGAGGAGCGCCGCCCCGAGGTTGTCGCCGCGCTGCGACGGCGCGGGTGGCTCGCCGAGCAGCGCCAGGAGGGTCGGGGCGAGGTCGCACAGCTCCACCGGCCGCTCGACCACCCGCGCCGCGAGTCCGGGCGCGACCACGATCAGCGGGACCCGCACCTGCTCCTCGTACAGCGACGAGCCATGGTACCAACCGCCGTGCTCCTTGAACTCCTCGCCGTGATCGGCGGCGAGCGCCACCACCGTCGGGCGATCGAGCCGTGCCAGCGCTGCGAGCAGCCGCGCCAGCTCGCGATCGAGGAACGCGATCTCCGAGTCGTAGCGCTCCACCGCCGAGGCACCGAGGTCCAGCTCCGGGTGGCGCAGGTAGGGTTCGTGCGCGTCGAAGTAGTGCACCCAAAGGAAGGTCCGCGGCTCGCCCTGGCGTCGCAGCGCGTCGAGGCGCTTCAGAACTTCGTCGGTGAGCGCGCGCGCATCGAGGTCCCAGGTGGTGGTGCGCGCGAAGCCGAAGCGCCGCTCGGCGAAGCTCCCGAGCTCCTGCCGGCCGTTGAAGAACAGTCCGAGCGGGAAGAAGGCCTCGGTGTGGAAGCCGTGTGCCGCCAGCAGCTCGGCCAGCGTCGGCGGCGGCGGGAGCCCGAGCTGGGTCGTGGAAGCGATGTAGTCCGATGTCAGCAGGGAGGTGATCGAATACGCCGAATGGGGCGCCTGGGCGTAGGTCCGCGCGAAGCGGACACCGCGTCCTGCCAGGGCATCGATCGCCGGCGTCAGCGGAGCGCCGTGGATCGTGCGCGTCGATCCCCACGCTCCCAGGTGATCGGGGCGCAGCGCATCGACGGTGATGAGGACCAGATGGGCGTCGGTGGAGACGGGCAGCGCGACGGTCGGAGCGTGGGGCCGGCCGGCGACCGCGGGCCCGGTGGGAGGCGTCGCCGAGGCGTGCGGGGCGAGGGCGATGAGCGCGCTGACGACCTGTCGCGTGGCGGTCGTCTGTTCGCGCACGATGAAGCGCACGTTCTGCGAGGCGGCCTGCAGGAGGAAGGAGAGCGGAGCGAGCGCAATCAGCACGGCAAATCGCACGGCCGCCGTTCCCGTTGCCGTTCCCGTTGCCGTTCCCGTTCCCGTTCCCGTCGCCGTTGCCGTTGCCGTTCCCGTTGCCATTCCCGTTCCCGTTGCCATTCCCGTTTCTGTTTCCCTCGGCTCCCGCCGAGACAACTCCGCTGACGCGGTAAAGGAAGTTAGCGTTTCCGTTCCGCGGATCATCAGCGCCGCGGCGGTCGCCAGCAGGAGCGCCTGCCCGCCGAAGAGGAGCCCATGAATTGCCGGGTAGAGTCTCCGGAAGATCAGCGCGTCGATGGCGAACAACCCGATCGCGATCGCCAGCCCGCCCCCCACGACTGCCCACCGCCATCGCCCCCGCGCCCCGGCAGCGACGGCCAGCGCCATGCGCGTGGCGATCAGCCCGCCCACCACCACGCCCAGCGCGCCCAGCCACGCACCGACTCCGCCGATCCTCACCCGCATCCGGACGCTCGCGCCGATCGCCGCTCCGATGGCGATCCACACCGGCGACGCAGCGACGGTGATCGCCGCCGCCCGCGCCCACGCCGAACGACCCATCCATCGCCGCGCCACCGCGTCGGCGAGCCCGAACAGACCTCCCACCGCCGCCCCGGCTCCCACCAGCAGCGCGGCGATCGCGCCCCACAGCGCGGCTCGCTCGCCCGCAGTCGCATAGCCCGCCCGGGTGAATGCCACGTCGAGCAACGCCAGCGCCGCTCCGGTCAGGGCGCCGAGCGCGACGGCGACGCGGGGGCGGCCCATGCGCGCGACGCTACCCTCTGCACATGGCGACCGTCAACGCGCGACCGTGTTCCCGGCGCTTAACAGCGGAGGGGGCCCTCTTGCTGGCTCTTGCTCGTCACGTAGTCGTAGTCGTAGTCGTAGTCGTAGTCGTCCCGTCCGCAGCGACGGCAATCGAACTTCCTCCCGCAACAAATTCCTCCTGCCAACCGACCCCCCTGGCCACACAGGAGGA
>SHYY01000237.1 GCA_009692555.1 Myxococcales bacterium | reverse complement strand
AACTTCCTCCCGCAACAAATTCCTCCTGCCAACCGACCACCCTGGCCACAAAGGAGGATGCCCCTGCTGGCCTACCAGAAGCTCGACGTCACAGGCCATGGAGTTGCTGACCCGCATCGTGGAGATGCTCACGCGCTTGTGCCGGAGAGCTGATCCCCCGCGCGCGAGTGCTCCTGAATCGACTACGACTACGACTACGACTACGTGAGCGGAGGGACCCCCTTCTCCGTTAAGCACCCGGTTCGCCCCACCTCTCACCCCACTCTCACCTCGCTCACCCCGGCGTCGGGCGCGAGAGCGCGGCCAGCACCGCCTGCTGCAGCTCCGCGAACGTCGGCGGGTCGCGCACCACCTGATCCACCCCCATCGCGCGCGCCCAGTCCCGTGTCTCCTCGTCGCCGGCGAGCGCGATGATCGGCGTCGGGACCGCGCCGCCGCGGGCCATCCGCACCACCTCCAGCCCGTCGCCGCCGGAGGTGTCGAGGTCGACGATCACCAGATCCACGCCGTCGTTGATCACCACCGCCGCCGTCTTCAGGGACTCCCCCTCGACGGTGTCGCAGGCCAGGATGCTGGCCGCGTAGCGCCGCAGCAGCGCCCGCCGGTCGGCCGATCCGACGACCAGGATCTCCAGCCCCTCGAAGGTCGAGACCAGGCGATCGATCGCCTCGCCGTGCTCGACGTCGAGCCCGCGCCGGAAGTGGATCCCCATCCCCACCGGCAGCCCGGCGCTGTTCGCCTCGCGCACCCACGTCACCAGCCCGTCGACCTCGAGCGCCCCAACCCCCGGCACCGTCAGCGAGAGCCGCACATCGCTACCAACGGGGAGCGGCTCCGCCTCGATGAACACGCCGCCCTTCGAGAGGTTGACGCTGTAGGCGACCAGGAACGCGCCGCGGGTGCGGTAGTTGACCGCCAGCTTGAGGGGCGCGCGGCCGGAGCGGCGGTTGTTCACGGCTTCAGCAGTCGGTCGAGCACTCGGTCGAGGTCATCGAGGCTGCGCCAGGCGATCTCGAGGCTGCCCCCGCCCTTGGGGCGCTCGCTCACCTTGACCCGCAGCCCGAGCGCCCGTTCGAGGCGCAGCTCGAGATCGCGCAGGTTGGGCGACTTCCCGGCATCGGGATCCCCCGCCGGCGGCGGACCGCGACGCGCCTTCTGCACCAGCGCCTCCACCTGGCGCACCGACAGCCCTCCCTTGACCACCTTCTCGGCCGCCTCCTCGATCGCAGCGACGGTTTCCAGGCCGAGCAGCGTCCGCGCGTGACCGGCCTGGAGCTGCCCGCCCGCGACCATCCCGCGCACCGACGCTGGCAGCTTGAGGAGGCGCAAGGTGTTCGAAATCGTCGAAGGGTCCCTGCCCACCCGCTCCGCCAGCCGTCCCGGGGTGTAGCCGTGCTCGTCGCTCAGCCGCCGGTAGGCCTCCGCCTCCTCGATCGCGTTCAGGTCCTCGCGCTGGAGGTTCTCGACGAGAGCGAGCTCGAACGCCTGCGCCGCGGTGGCCTCCTTCACCACCACCGGCACCTCCTTCAGCCCGGCCTTCTGCGCCGCCCGCCAGCGCCGCTCGCCGGCGATCAGCATGAAGCCGCCCCCCTCGGCGGCCGGCCGGTTCCGCACCACCAGCGGCTGGATCACCCCTTGCGCGCGGATCGACTCCATCAGCCCCGCCAGCGCCGCCTCCTCGAACACCTGCCGCGGATTGGACCGCGACGGGTGGACCTCCTCGATCCCGCACACGAAGTAGTCCCGCTTCACCGTCGGCGGGGAGGGAACGGGCGGCATCAGCGCGTCGAGCCCGCGGCCGAGCGCTCTCCGCTTGTCCGGCGCCTTGATCACGAGGCCTCCGCACGCGCCAGGAACTCCTTCGCCAGTGCGAGGTAGCTCTGCGCGCCGCGCGACGCGTGATCGTAGAGCATGATCGGCTGCCCGTGCGACGGCGCCTCGGCGATCCGGACATTGCGTGGAATGGACGTCATGTAGACCTTGCTGTCGAAGTGGGAGCGCACCTCGCCCTCCACCTGCTGGGTGAGGGTGGTGCGCGCGTCGACCATGGTGAGCAGGATTCCTTCGAGGTCCAGCCCTGGATTCAGCGTCGCGCGGACGCGCTCGATCGTCCCGACCAGATTCGAGAGCCCCTCCAGCGCGAAGTATTCGCACTGCATCGGGATCACCACCGCCTCGGCCGCGGCGAGCGCGTTCAGCGTCAGCAGTCCCAGTGACGGCGGGCAGTCGATGAAGACGTAGTCATAGCGCTGCGCGACCGGTCCGAGGACCTCGCACAGCCGCCGCTCCCGCCGCTCCAGCGGCACCAGCTCCACCTCCGCCCCCGCGAGGTCGGGCGTCGACGGGACCAGCCACAGCGTCGGCAGCTCGGTCAGCTGCGTCAACTCGCGCAGCGAGCGCCCGCCGCACAGCGCGTCGTAGATCCCCTCGCCGAGGCTGCCGCGCGCGAAGCCGAGCCCGCTGGTGGCGTTGGCCTGCGGATCGAGATCGACCACCAGCACCTTGCGTCCGGCCGCCGCCACCGACGCCGCCAGGTTCACCGCGGTGGTGGTCTTGCCGACCCCACCCTTCTGGTTGGCGATCGCGACGATGCGTTTGGGTTTCATGATTTGTCGACGGAGAACGCCCGTTTTCTAGCACGGATGGACCGAAGAGGTGAAGAACAAAGGCTCCCGTCGCGTGCGCGCCGATTCGCTTCGCTTCGCATCGCGGCGGGGGGCTTGCCCCCCTTCTGTAGAATTGAGGGGAGGCTCGTCGGTCACAGGCGGAGAGCCTGGTTCCTCCTCGCGCCTTGCGCTGCCCGCGACCCGGCACGCGCGCTCGGTCCACCTTGGATCGACACCTCTTGGTCGATTGAAGCCCTCCGCAGAAAAAACAGGGGAAAAAATTGACGGTAGGTTTGGGTGGTGTTAGGTGTGTAGATGTAGGACGAACACCTTCATCAACGTACGCCAAGGAGGCCCCCATGCGCGCTGCCCGTGTCTACCGTTCCTACGAGGAGTTCGAGCGCGAAGAGCTGCGGTCGATGGACAAGCTCGACTCCACCATCGACGACATGCTCGATGGGCTGTTCTCCGAGGAGCTCGACTTCGAGCCCGGCCGCCGCCGCGCCGTCGTCGACGACGACTAGATCGCTAGAGAACGTGATAGGACAGTCGGCGCATGGCCTGGCTTCCTCCCCTCCGTGGACTGCCGCGGGCGTTCTGGTACCTCTGCCTCGGCACGCTGGTCAATCGCGCGGGTGGCTTCGTGGTGCCGTTCCTCGCACTCTACCTGACCGAGGAGCGTGAGCTCACCGCCCCGCAAGCCGGGTTCGTGGTCTCGCTGTACGGCGTCGGCTCGTTCGCCTCTGCGCCGGTCGGGGGCTTCCTCGCCGATCGGATCGGGCGCCGCTTCACGATCGTCGCCGGCACCACACTCGGTGCGGGCGCGATGCTGGCGCTCGGCTTCTCCCGGGCGCCGTCGCTGATCGCGGCTTCGGCGCTCGGCCTCGGCTTCCTCGGCGATCTCCCCCGCCCGGCGGTGCAGGCCGCGATCGCGGATCTGGTCGCGCCGGCCGATCGTGCGCGTGCCTACGGCTTCCTCTACTGGGCGATCAACCTTGGCTTCTCGATCGCCCCGGTGATCGCCGGCCTGGCCGCGAGCCGGAGCTTCAGCGCGCTCTTCATCGCCGACGCGGCGACCACCCTGGTCATGGCCGGGATCGTTCTCTCGCGCGTGCCCGAGAGCCTTCCTTCGCCCGCCCCACCGTCGGAGAGCTCGGCGCCCACCTCGTTCCTCGATCCCTACCACGACGGCGTCCTGGTCGTGTTCCTGGTGCTGAACCTGATGGTCGCGCTGGTGTTCCACCAGAGCTTCGTCGCCCTCCCGATCGCGATGCGCGCCGACGGCATCTCCACCCAGGGCTACGGCCTTCTGATCGCGATCAACGGTGTGCTGATCATCCTGCTCCAGCCGTTCGCCCTCGCCGCCGCCGAGCGCTTTCGCCGCAGCCACTTCCTCGCCGCTGGCGCGCTGCTGACCGGGATCGGCTTCGGGCTGACCGCGGTGGCCGACGGGCGCCTCGCCTATGCCCTGTCGATCGCGGTGTGGACGCTCGGCGAGATCGCCTTCTCGACGGTCGCCTCGGCGGTGGTCGCAGACCTTGCTCCGCCGTCGCTGCGCGGCAGCTATCAGGGCGCGTTTCACATGTCCTGGGGCGCCTCGGCGTTTCTCGCGCCGGCGCTCGGAACAGCCGTCCTGGCCGCCTTCGGGAGCGGTGCGCTGTGGGGCGGCTGCGCGGTGATCGGGCTGGCCTGCGCGATCGGTCACCTCGCGGTGGCGGGCCCGCGTCGAAGGCGGGTGGCCGCTCTGCGCTCGACCGCCCGATGAACCCCGGGTTCGCGGTACTATCCTGCTTTTCGCAGGAGCCTCGGTGAAGTCGTACCGTCTGATCCTCGTCTTCGCACTGCTGGTCCCGGCCGCCTGTGGCCCGTCGGGGAGCACCTCGCCGCGCCGCGATCTGCCGGATCAGGCCGCGCCGCTCCCCGACCTGTTCGTGGGCTGCAAGGGGGGTGCGAAGTGCCCCGCGGAGACGCCGCTGTGCGACCCGAAGACCGGGCAATGCGTTGCGTGCCTGGGCGACGAGAACTGCCGGCCGGGGCTGCTGTGCGGGGGCGGACGCTGCATGCCCGGGTGCAGCGCGGGACACGCCTGCGGCGACGGCGGCGGCACCTGCGATCTCGACGGTGGGGTGTGCCGCACCTGCGCGATCGACGCCGACTGCGCCGATCCGAAGCGCGCCCGCTGCGAGGTCGCCACGCAGAGCTGCGTCCCCTGCCTCCCCGACGGGGACAACTGCCCCCAAGGCACCTACTGCGCGCGCGCCGGCAATGTCTGGGGCTGCGCGGCCGGCTGCGCCAAGGACGACGAATGCAAGGCCAGGGCGCCCGACGGAGGCGCGGCCACCGCCGCCTGCTGTGACCACGTGTGCGTCGACACCGCGCGGAACAGCGATCACTGCGCCGGCTGCGGGATGGCCTGCCACGGCGCGCTGTGCTGCGCCTCCGCCTGCCTGGACGTCCTCTCCGATATCGCCAACTGCGGCGCGTGCGGCAAGATGTGCGGCAGCCCGAACGCCACCCCGGCCTGCGCCTTGGGCAAGTGCGTGGTCGGGATGTGCCAGCCCGGATTCGGCGATTGCAACAAGATCGCCGCCGACGGCTGCGAGGTGAACATCGACACCGATCCGAAGAACTGCCTCGGCTGCGGCGTCGTCTGCGCGGCCCCGAGGGCGGTCGCCGGCTGCGCCATGGGCTGCTTCGTCGCCCAGTGCGACCCCGGCTTCGGCGACTGCGACAAGAAGTTCGGCAACGGCTGTGAGGCCGACCTCCAAAACGGCGACCTCAACAACTGCGGCGGGTGCGGAATCGGCTGCGTGATGGGCGCGCACGGCATCACCACCTGCAAGGCGGGCCAGTGCGCGATCGCCTCCTGCAATGGCGCTTTCAAGGATTGCAATCAGATGTACGGCGACGGGTGCGAGGCCGATTCGGCGAGCGATCCGATGCACTGCGGTGGCTGCGGAAAGGTCTGCCCTGCACCGAACGGCATCGCCACCTGCGCGATGGGCGTCTGCGGGCTGGGCGGCTGCAAGCCCGGCTTCAAGGACTGCAATGGCAACGCCGGCGATGGCTGCGAGGTCAATATCGGTGGCGACATCAAGAACTGCGGCGGCTGCGGCGTGGTGTGCGGCGCGGTCAAGAATGGCACGCCCGGGTGCGTCAGCGGGGCCTGCAGAATCGCCGCGTGCAATGCGCCGTTTCTCGATTGCAACGGGAGCAACGCCGACGGGTGCGAGGTCGATTCCTCCGGCAATCTCCTCCATTGCGGCGGGTGCGGCAAGGCCTGTCCGGCGGTGGCCAACGGCGCCGGATCCTGCTCCGGCGGCGCCTGCGCGATCGCCTCGTGCAAGGCGGGATTCAAGGATTGCAACAAGAGCGTCAACGACGGGTGCGAGATCGACACGACCAGCGACGCGAAGAACTGCGGTGGCTGCAACCTGGCGTGCGCCAACGGCCAGACCTGCCTCGGCGGGGCCTGCGTCGCCGCATCGCTCACCGTCGGTGTGATGGGCGGCGGCTTCTACGCCGACGAGCTGCGCGCCTACCTCGCCACGCAGCCGCTGATCGCCTCGGCGACGCAGATCAACTCCTGCGCGCCCAATATCCTGGCGCAATACAAGGTCGTGATTCTCTACGGCAACATGACCTGCTTCGACGCGGCCGCCTTCAACGCCTACGTGCAGAATGGCGGCGGGCTGATCGCCACGCCGTGGATCCACAACAACAACAGCGGCCTGGCGTCGCTGCCGGTGGCGATGAACGGCGGATCGATCGCGATGTCGAGCGTCGCGCTCAACGTGACCGTGGTCGACCCGAACGATGTCCTCCTCCAGGGCGTGGGCTTCGTCAACGGCAACCTGATCGGCTACGAAGAGGTCCCCTTCACCCTCCGCAACGGCGCCACCAACTCGGTGCTGTGGAAGAACAATCCGAACCTGATGGCGGTGGCGAAATGGGGCTACGGCGCCGGGCGGGCGGTCTATCTCGACTTTCACTACATCACGTCGGATTGCGCGCGCGCGACCCAGTACGCCTGGGGGAAGCAGCTGGTCTACAACTCGGTGCTGTGGGCGGGCAAGCTGAAGTGAAGGTCGATTTCGGCAGGACCGCAGCGGACTATGCGCGCCACCGCGCCGGCTATCCAGCCGTGTTCTTCGACCGGCTCGCCACCCTCGGCGTGGGTCTCCCCGGCCAGCGCGTCCTCGACCTCGGCACCGGGACCGGTGCGCTGGCCCGCGGGCTCGCGCGGCGCGGCGCGCTGGTGACCGGGATCGATCCCTCGGCCGCCCTGCTCGACGAGGCGCGCGCGCTCGATCGAGCCGCCGGCGTGGTGGTTCGCTACCTCCAGGGTGTCGCCGAGTCGACGCTCCTCGACGGTGGGACCTGCGACGCGATCACCGCCAGCCAGTGCTGGCACTGGTTCGAACGGCCCCGCGCGGCGGCGGAGGCACACCGGCTGCTCGTCCCGTCGGGGCGCCTCGCGCTCACCTACCTCGACTGGATCGCGGCTCCCGGCGGCGTGGCCCACGCGACCGAGGAGCTGATCCTGGCCCACAACCCACGCTGGGAGGACCTGCGCCGCGCCGGCTCGGAGATCTACCCGGAGTGGGAAGAGGATCTCGTGCGCGCCGGATTCGGCGAGCGCGAATTGATCGCGCTGGAGGTCGACGTGCCCTACTCCCACGCCGCGTGGCGGGGCCGCATTCGCGCCTCGGCGGGCATCGGCGCCTGCCTGCCCGACGACGCGGTCGCGAAGTTCGACGCCGCCCTCGCCGCGCTGCTCGTCGACCGCTTTCCCGGTGAGCCCCTCGCCGTGCCGCACCGGGCCTTCGCGCTGGTGGTCCGCCGTCTCGGGTGATCCCGTCGTCGCGGAGGTACCTCCGAGGCGACGACGGCGGTATCGTGGCGGGATGCGCGCGATCCCGCTCTTCCTGCTCGCCGGCCTGCTCGAGATCGGCGGCGGCTACCTGGTCTGGTTGTGGCTGCGCGAGCGCCGCCCGTGGCTGCTCGGAATCGCGGGCCTGGCCGCGCTCGCGCTCTACGGAGTCGTGCCCGTGCTGCAAGCGCGCGAGCATCCGTTCGGCCGCGTCTACGCCGCCTACGGTGCGGTGTTCATCCTCCTCTCCGCGCTGTGGGGCTGGGCGGTGGATCTCCGGCCGCCCGATGCGAGGGACTGCATCGGCATCGCGATCTGCCTCGCGGGCGCGCTGGTGATGATGTGGCCGCGCGCGGTCGCAGCGTCGTGACGATGCGCTTTCCCCCGCCGTTCGAGCTGGAGCGCTACTTCGCAAAGCACGAGTTCAAGGTGCGCCACCTCGTCGGTGCGTCGGACTGCGAGAGCCTC
>SHYY01000033.1 GCA_009692555.1 Myxococcales bacterium | reverse complement strand
CATCCTCGCGACGTGGCTCCCCATTTGTCCGGTCTGCCGTCGTCGAAACCGCGGAGCACCGCTCTTCGCTTTCGCCGCACGACAAGCCCTCGCAGGCAGGAATGAAGAGGAGGATTGATGCTCATGATTCATCACCCGCAGTAGTGCTACTCAAGCAGCCTCTGGGGAACGGCCGGTTGTTCGTCCTATCCTCCTCGGAGAAGGGCGGCCGCCACCAGATCCTGGGCAGAGCTGACAGCAACAGTTGGTCAGGATTTCGGGTGCGCCGACCCGGACTCGCTGGAGGATCTCACTCCTTCCTCCATGTCGCAGGCACCCGGGCCGGGGACCAGTCGATCGCCGTACTGTTTTTGCCGTTCCATGAAGTACTCGACCAGTCGCTTGGGGTCATTGCCGAACTCGCGCGAGATGGCCTTGCGCGCTTCGCGAATCGTGGCGAGAGCGGGATCAGGTTTCATTCTCTTCTCTACGTAGACGCGGGATGCCATTCTTGTCACCTGACCGTGCCCCATGGCGCGGGCGCACTTGATTCGTTCACGATTTCACGATTTTCTCGTTCAGGGCAGGGAGGATCGGGCTAGCCAATCATCCCGGCGCACTCCCAGACCACGGCGAGTCCCTTGAGGGCCGGCGTGAGGCCCTTCAGCGTGGTCGCGAAGTCGATCTCGACCTGCAGGAAGTTGGTGGGATCGGGGACCAGCTTGTTCTGGGGATCGAGGAGATTCCCCGGCGAGGTCGAGTAGGGCTGGGTCCAGGCGCCCCAGACCTTCTTGTTGTCGCTGCCGCGCGCCTTCACGAGGATCGAGGTGCCATTCGGGACCTCGGCGTCCCAGGCCAGCTTCATGAACTTCGTCTTGCCGCTCGCGCATCCCTTGAAGGTGTAGGTGTAGGAGCCCTTGGGGTTGGTGAAGGTGCGCAGGCCGAAGCCGGTGAAGTCGGAGTAGGTGTAGGGGAACGGGTGGGTGAGGTTCGGGTTCTCGTCGAGGCTGACCGTGTCGGCGGCCAGTGGATTCGGGTTCTGCACGACGCCCGCGGCATTGACGATCAACCGGGTGGCGTTGGAGCTTCCCTGGTTGATCCCCCAGATATTGCCGTCGGCGGCGACCCCCGCCCCGAGGGTGCCGGAGGTGCCGGCGAAGGTGTAGAACTCGCCGAGGTGGATGTCGGTGTCGGCCATCAGGATCTTGGAGGTGTCGATGCGGGCGATGCCCCCCGGGGCGCCGTCGACCGCCAGCCAGACGAAGAAGCCGGGCGCCTTCCGGTTGTCGGCGGCGATCCCGCGCCCCTGCCCGTGCCCCATCGCGGCGTCGACGGTGACACGGAGCCATTTGCCCTTGGCGAGATTGGCGAAGCCGCCGATGCGGTCGGGGGAATAGCGGTAGGCGTGCGGGTAGCCCCAGCCGCCGGTCCAGATGTTGGAGTCCGGATCGAGGGTCACTCCGTAGTTGTAGCCCTGCGTGTCCCACAGCGGCTTGGGAGGCACGACGCACCCCTGGTTTTGCGGATTGGCGCTGTCGAAATAGAACAGGTGCATGTCGGTCTCGTTCGGCGCCCAGAGGATGCCGTACTTGTCCATCACCGCGCCGTAGGGGTAGGGAGCGGCGTTGTCGACGGTGCAGGGGTTCTGCTTCACGTCGACCTTGATCATTCCGGTCTGGCCGTCGATGCGGAAGAAGCGGCCGTCCTGGAAGGTGCCGGCCCAGGCATCCGACGGGCCGAAGTCGAGGACCCCGGGACCGAGGGTGAGCGGGCGGCCGTAGCTGTCCTTCTCGCCGGTGTTGGTGGTGAAGAGGATGCACTCGTCGTCCTCGCCGAAGAACTCGTGCATCTTGCCGCCGGCGCAGAGGGTGGCCCCGGCATCGGGCAGGCCGTCGGCGTTGCAGTCGACGGTGATCAGGCCATTGCCGTCGAGGTCGGCGGCGGTGTCGATCTTTCCATTCTTGTTGCGGTCGATGCAGGCGGTGTCGTTGATCGCGTTGTTGCGATGGGCGATCTTGGTGACCGACGGCTGGAGGCCGAAGGCGCGATTGGCGATCCAGGTGTCGCCGCTGAAATCGACCGCGGTGCGGGAGGGGCGGTTGGTGAGGGTCTTGGCGTCGCCGGGGGGATTGCGGGTGGCCGGCTGGTGCGGGCCGGCGGCCATCATGTTCTTGCGATTCTTGTAGCCGGCGTAGTCGTCGCGCGAGCAGCAGCCCTTGGTGCCGTCGCAGGGGGCGATCGAGCCATTCACCGGATCGGAGAAGCAGGTGTAGGTGAGGTAGCGCGCCACCTCCTTGAGCGTCTTGGTATTGATTTTCGAAACCATTCCGACGCCGTAGTCCTGGTCATCGGCGATCCAGAGAAAGTCGAAGTTCGAGTGGTTCGCGTCGAGCACCAGCCAGCCGTTGGCGTCGCGATTCACGCCGTCGTCGCTGGCCTCGGGGTCGGGCTGCGGATCGCTGCGCAGCGGGAAGGTCTTGTTGTTGCTCGGCCCGAGGCCGGTGGTGGTGCAGGAGGGCTCCTTGTCGCCGCACGCGTTCAGGCCGAGGTCGACTTGCGGCTCCAGCAAGAGGTCGGCGCCCCGTGAGGCGGCGAGGTCCTGCGAGGCGGAGCCGTCGTCGTCGCCCCAGCGAAAACCGTCGCTGGTGCCGGGGCTGTCGGGGCTGCAGCTGCAGCCCGCGAGGGACGGGGCGGCGGCCAGCGTGCCGAGGACAAGAAGGGGGAGCGCGCGCTTCCACATGGCTCGGTCCGAGAGCACCGAACGGGTTGAAACCCGGCTGCGGCGCAGCCCTGCGGGCATCTCGCGGCGTACCTCGTCGCCGCTTCCCTCACCGTACAGAGAGTACGCCTCGGTCGCGTCTCCGGGGGTGCGCCACGATCTGCTCCGCATGTCTGCGCCTCGCTTCGACTTTCAAACCGTTCGGTGCTCTAGCCCGGGACGTTGTTGCACCACCACAGGACTTCGAACCCCTTCAGCTTGGGGCTGAGCGTCTTGTCGGTGGTGGAGAGCTGGAACTCGATCTGAAGGTAGCTGGCGGGATTGGGCGCGAGCGGCGGGTTGGCCTTCAGGTCGGCGGGCGTCATCGTGTATTCGCCCGACCACGCTCCCCAGGTGTTGTCGGGGGTCGGGGTATTGCCGCTGCGGGCGCGCATCACGATCTTGGTGCTGGCCGGCTGGTCGACGTCGAAGTCGACCTTCGCCCATTTGGTGTCGCCCTCGGCGCAGCCCTTCTGGATCCAGGCGTAGGTGCCCTTCGGATTGGTGAAGTTGCGGAGGCCGAAACCGGTGAAATCGGAGTAGGTGTAGGGGCCTGGATCGGGCTTGCCCACCATCTGCAGCGGGCAGCGGTCGCCGTTGCCGGCGGGACAGCCCATGCCGTTGACGCCACCGGCGATATCGGGGGGGCTCATGGTGCCCATCGCGTCGACCTTGATCCGCGTGGCGACGGCGCCGCTCGAGCTGATCGCCCAGATGTTCTGATCGGTGTCGACCCCGGCCCCGGCGGGGGCGCCGCCGGCGACCTTCATCGCCGCGAAGTTGGCGCCGTCGATCTGCACGTCCATCCCCATCGGCAGCGGGATGTCCGACGCGGGGATGCGGACGATGAAGTTCGGGTGGCGGCCCATCCAGACGAAATACTTCTGCATGGTGCGGGAGTCGGCGGCGATGCCGCGGCCGATATCATTCGCCCCCGCGGCGCCGCCGGGATTGTTGATCTTGGTCCAGTAGCCGCTTCCGAGCTTGGCGAAGCCGTTCGAGCGGTCGGGCGTGTAGCGATAGGCGTTGCCGCTCGGGTAGCCGCCGATCCAGACGTTTTGATCGCGATCCATCGCCACGCCATAGGCGTCGGTCCCGAAGGCGGCGATGCGCGCCGTACCGAGCATCGCCGGCTTGCCGGTGTCGAAGTAGAACAGCTTGCCGCTGGCCACCTGCGGGGCCCACAGGATGCCCGATTGGTCGACTGCGGCGCCGTAGGGATTTCCCGGGACCTGGGTGGCCGCCTTGACCTGGCCGCTCACCCCGTCGACGCGGAAGAACTTGCCGTCCTGGAAGGTGCCGGCCCAGGCGTCGGCGGCGCCGAAGTCGACCGCGCCGCGGCCGAGGGCCATCGGGCGGCCATATTGATTGGCGACATTGGTGTTGGTGGTGAAGAGAATGCACTCGTCGTCGAAGCCGTAGAACTCCTGCGCCTTGCCGTTGGTGCAGGCCTTGGCCTTCACGTCGGCCACGTCGTCGGGGACGCTGTTGCCGTTGCAGTCGGTGTCGATCAGCCCGTCGCCGTTGACGTCGCTGGAGGTCTGGATGCCCTGCGCTCCGTTGCGATCGCTGCACTCGGCCTTGTCATTGGCGATCTTGGTCACCGACGACTGGCCGCCAAAGGCGCGATTGGACACCCACATGTCGCCGTTGAAGTCGACCGCGGTGCGCGACGGGCTGTTGGCGCTGATCTGCACCGCCTGGTGCGGGCCGCTCGGCTTGTTGTTCGAGCGATTCTGGAATCCCTGGTAGTCGTCGCGCGAGCAGCAGCCGGCCATCCCGTCGCAGGCGGCGCGGCTGCCGCCCTGGTTCGAGAAACAGGTGACGGTGAAGTAGCGCGCCGTCTCCTTGACGCTCTTCGAGTTGATCTTCGAGACCGTGCCGTTCTTCCAGTCCTCGGAATTGGCAGCCCACACGAAATCGAAGTTGCTCTTGCTGGTCGAGAGGGTGATCCAGCCATTGCCGTCGCGGTCGACCCCGTTGTCGCTCTCCTTCGGGTCGGGTTGCGGGTCGGACTGGAGGGGGAACTGCGCGCCGGGCGGGCCGAGGCCGTGGCCCATGCAGCCCGGGTCGTTGTCGCCGCACTTGTTCAGCTCACCCTGGGCCTGGTCAATCCCGTAGAGGTCGGTCCCGGGCGGGAAGGAGAGGTCGAAGGGCGATTCGGGGAAGGCCAGATCGCGGCTCCCGCCGAGCTCCGCCGCACCCTGCGTCTGCGGGCTGCAACCGCCAACCACCATCGAGGAGGCGAGAAGGAGGAGGAGAAGGCGGTTGATGTCGGGCCCTCGCATCAGCCGATCCCGTTGGCGCAGAGGAACACGATCTCGAAGCCCTTCAGCTTCGGGGTGGTGGTCTTGTCCTGGGTCGAGAGGTCGAACTGGATCTGGAGGTAGGGCGCGGGGTTGGGGAGGAGCGGCGGATTGCCTTTGAGATCGGCCGGCGAGGCGGTGAACTCGCTGCTCCAGGCGCCCCAGGTGTTGTCGGGGATGGGGGTATTGCCGGAGCGGGCGCGCAGGGTGAGCTTGGTGCCGGGCGGGACCTCGGCATTCCAGTTGACCTTCACCCATTTGGTGTCGCCCTGATTGCACCCCTTCTGGGCCCAGGCGTAAAAGCCCTTGGGATTCGTGAAGTTGCGCAGGCCGAATCCGGTGAAATCGGAGTAGGTGTAGGGCTGCGGGTCGGGGTTTGACTGGAACTTGAGCGCGCAGCGATCGCCCGCGCCCACCGGGCAGCTCATCCCGGGCTGGCCGCCCGCGATGTCGGGCTTGGTCATCGCGCCGTTCTGATCGACCTTGATCCGCGTCGCGACCGATCCGCTGAGGCTGACGCCCCAGATGTTCTGGTCGGTGTCGACGCCCGCGCCGATGGTGCTCCCGCCCGCCACCTGCATCGCCGGCATTCCGGCGCCGTCGACCTGCTTGTCGGCGCCGTTCGGGAGCGCGATCCCCGATGCGTCGATCCGCGAAACCCAGCCGCCGTCGCGCGCCATCCAGACGAAGTAGGATTGCATGGTGCGGGAATCGGCCGCGATACCGCGCCCGGCCCCCGACGCGCCGGCGCCGCCGCCGGGGTTGTTCACCACCGTCCAGTAGCCGCTGCCGAGCTTGGCGAAGCCGTTCGAGCGATCGGGGGTGTAGCGGAATGCGTTTCCGCCGCCGTAGCCGGCGATCCAGACGTTGTTGTCGCGGTCCATGGTCACGCCGTAGCCGCCGAGGCCGAATCCGACCGGGTTGCGCGCGGTGCCGGCCATGGCCGGTTTGGCGGTATCGAAATAGTTCAGGCCGCCGCCGAGGTTCGGGGCCCACAGGATGCCGTTGGCGTCGACGGTGGCGCCGTAGGGGCTGCCGTTGACCTTGGCGCTCGCCTTGGTCTGTCCCGAGAGGCCGTCGATGCGGAAGAACTGACCGTCGCTGTAGCTCCCGGCCCAGGCGTCCGACGGGCCGAAGTCCACCGCGCCGCGCCCGAGGGCGAGCGGTCGCCCCACCTTGTTGCCGGTGCCGGTGTTGGTGGTAAAGAGGACGCACTCGTCGTCGAGGCCGAAGAACTCCTGGGCCTTGCCGTTCTTGCAGGGCGCCTTCTGCACGTTGGCGAGGTCGTCGGGGACGCCGTCCTGGTTGCAGTCGCTGTCGATCACCCCGTCGCCGTTGACGTCGCTGGAGGTCTGGATCCCGGGCGTGCCGTTGCGATCGGTGCACTCGCTCATGTCGTTGGCGATCTTGGTCACCGACGACTGGCCGCCGAACGCGCGGTTGGCCACCCACACGTCGCCATTGAAGTCGACCGCGGTGCGCGAGGGGTGATTGTCCTTGGCCTGCACCGCCTGGTGCGGGCCGCTCGGCTTGTTGTTGCCGCGATTGACGAAGCCGCCGTTGTCGTCGCGCGAGCAGCAGCCGTTGGTGCCGTCGCACGCGGCGCGGCTCCCGCCGGGCTGGCTGAAGCAGGTGACGGTGAAGTAGCGCGCCACTTCCTGCACCTTCTTGGAGTTGATCTTGGAGACGGTGCCGCTGCTCCAGTCGGCGTAGTTGGCCAGCCAGAGGAAGTCGAAGTTCGAGTGGGTGGAGGAGAGGCCGAGCCAGCCGTTCCCGTCGCGGTCGAGGCCGTTGTCGGTCTGGTTGGGGTCGGGCTGGGGATCGGACTGCAGCGGGAACGGGTGCTGCGGCGGGCCGATCGGGCGGGTCATGCAGCCCGGATCGGGATCGCCGCACGCACTCTGCACCGGCGGCGTGGTCAGGTCGACGCCCGCGAGATCGGTGTCTTGCGATGGCGCGTCGGCGGGGCCGGAGGAGAGGTCGCTCGGATGGCCGAAATCGACGGTGGCACCGCTGCTCTGCGGACTGCAGCCGGCTGCTGAAAGCCCCAGCCAGGCGAGGAAACAGTAGGCAGAACGGAGCTTCATGCGGCCACCTCGGGAGAGCGAGCGCCCCGGATGATATCAGATCGGCCCGGCGGCGGGGGGAAGCGCACGGGTCGCGCTTCGGGTCGCGCCATGACTCCGCCTTGAGAATCGGCGGCCGGGGCGCGCGGCGAGACTCCGGCGGACGGTGCGGCGCGCGCGTGGCCGGACCGCCTCGGGGCGCCTCGGGGTATGGCTCCACGGGGACGCGCCGTTTCGCCGGCGGCCGTACCGGCCCGGGGGATTCCCCCCGCTGTCAGTCCAGGGGGCCTGGCACGTCGTCACTCGGCTTTCGGCTGGCATCGCGCCGCGGCGGCGCAAGCGCCTACAGACGCCCCGCTCCGCCACACCCCGAGTCACCCCGAGGCGGTTGCTGCCGAGGAGTGGGCTGGTCTCGGAGGCTCAGTCCCCGGGCCCAGGGGACGCAGTGGAGCCGCCTTCGGCGGGTCGGTTAGGTTAGCTAAAGGGTGTACCGCGTCGTCGATCAGCCCCGGGAATTGGCGCCTGCCCGCAAATCGTCGCATCCTCGCCGCGTGGCCGATCCCCCTCCGCCGAGTGAGGCAGCCTTCGCGGCGCGGGCGCGTGAGCTGGAGGAGGCGCACCGGCATCACAGCGGCCCCGCGTCGAGCTTCATCGGCACCTGGGCCCGCGCGCTGTTCTCGCGGACCCGTACCTCGCGCCTTGCGCCCCTCCCGGTGCCGACCCGCGGCGAGTGCGCGATCACGTGGATCGGCCACGCCACGGTGATGCTCCGCTACGTCGGCGGGCAGGTGGTCACCGACCCGTTCTTCGGCCGCTGGCTGTACACGCTGCGGCGCGCCCGCGACCCGGCGATCCCACCCGGGGCGCTCGACTCCACCGATCTGATCTTGATCACCCACGAGCACGTCGATCACCTCGATCCCCCGTCGCTGCGGCGGTTTCCGCGCGCGGCGACTGTCGTCGTTCCGCCGGGCGGGGCGCGGCGCGTCGGCAAGGGCTTCGCGCGGGTGGTGGAGCTCGATGTGGGCGGGCAACTCCAGGGGCCGACCAGGAAGATCGAGGTCACGGCTGTCGCTGCCCGGCACGGGATCCGGCACGCCCTCGGCTACGTGGTGCGCGGCGAGGGACCGACCGTGTACGTGGCCGGCGACACCGGCTACTTCGACGGCTTTTGCGAGATCGGGGCGCGCTTTCACCCCGAGGTCGCGATCCTGCCGATCTCGAGCTACCGACCGAACACGCTGCGCAGGAACCACCTCTCGCCGCTCGACGCCCTCTACGCCTTCGAGGACCTCGGTGCGAAGTACCTCGTGCCGATCCACCACGGCGACTTTCCCCTCGGGTATGAGCCGATCGACGAGCCCGCCGAATGGCTCGCCGAGCTGGCCCGCGAGCGTGGGATGACCGACCGCGTGGTGCCGCTCGCACCCGGGCAGTCGTGCATCGTGCGCTCCCTCTCTCGGTGATCTTGCAAAGCAGCGCGGCGGCGGGTACATCTGCGTGTCCTGAGGCCTTGCGAAGGCCCATTCTTTAAGCTTGGGAGTCGATCGATCGATGGAGACAGAGCCTCATCCTCCCGCCGAAGGCGGCACCACAGCGTCCCCTGGGTCTTCGGGGAATCCAGCTTTCTCTCCCGCATCAGCGGAGTCGTCGTGGCCGACCGGAAAGTGGACGGCGCCGCTCGTGATCGCGGCGCTCGGCCTCTGCTTGTTCCTGCCGATGCTTGGCTCGTTCGGCCTGTGGGATCCGCACGAGGTCAAGATCGCCGACCTCGCCAAGGAGGTCGCGGCGGCACCCGCGCTCACCCCAAAGGCGGCGTCGGCGCGCCCGCAGTGGCTGGTGGTGGCAGGCTTCAAGGCGTTCGGCATCGGGGAGTTCGGGGGGCGGCTGCCGATCGCGCTCACCGCCATTCTCGCGCTGCTCGCCTGCTTCTACGTCGGTGAGGGGCTCCTCCGGCGTCGCGCGGCGCTGCTCGGGACCCTCGCGCTCTGCACAGCGCCGGCCTTCTTCCTCGGCGCGCGGCAGCTGACGACCAACGTCCTGTCGGTGCTGGCGATGATCCTCGCCGTCGGTGGACTGGCCACGGCGGCGTGGCCGAAGCCGGGCGCGGGGAAGGCAGGTCGGGCGATCGATCTGATGGTCGGGCTGCTCGGCCTCCTCCTCGGCTTCTTCGCGTCCGGACTGATGATCGGCGTCGCGGTGCCGCTGACGGCGCTCGCGGTGGCGCTGCTCGCCGCGGGCGGTGCCGCCGGCGCGTCGGCGGCCTCCCTGGTCGCCGCGGCGACCGCCTGGGGCGTCGTGATCTGGGCCTGGAACCGTGGGCTGTCGTCGCCCGGTCACCCCGCGGAGTACTCGGCGATCCTCGCCGGGACAGCGCGTCTTTCGTCGCACCAGGTCGATCTCGTGTCGGTCCTCAAGGACATCGGCTTCGGGATCTTTCCGTGGGCGGTGCTCCTGCCCTTCGCCTTCGCGCGCGCCGTCGCGGTCGAGGAGCGCCCTGCGCCCACCGACGGACCGGCTCCGGGCAACGACTTCGCCCGGGAGCGGTTCGCGCGCGTCCTGCTGCTCGCCTGGCTGGTGATGAGCTACCTCGGCGCGACCCTTCAGGCGGCCTCGGTGGCCGATGTGGCGTTCGCCGGAATCGGCGCGCTGGCGCTCTTGGCCGGCTGGTTCCTCGACGAGATGCTCGATGAGCCCGCGCGCATGCCCTTCGCGGCGCTCGGGGTGTTCCTGGGGGCGGCGGTGCTCGCCCACGACTTCTTCCTGATGCCCGAGAAGTGGGCCGGCGCGCACGTCGTCGAGGCGATCAAGTGGCCTTCGCCGCTGACGATCACGCCCTACGTGCTGCTCGGCCTCGGGCTCGTATGGGGAGGGTTGGCCGCCGCCGGCCTCGCGGCCCGCCCGCGCGCGGGGCTGCTCGGGCGGGCTTCGCTGCTCTGGCTGTCGATGGGCGCGGCGCTGGTGGCGGCGGTGGTCTCGACCTTCTGGATCACCCCCGATGTGTCGAAGCACCTCTCCTACAAGAACCTCTTCTCGGCCTACAAGTCGCTCGGTGGCGCCGACGGTGAGCTGTGTCAGTACCGCGTCCCCGGCCATGGCGCCAATTACTACAACAGCGGCAAGGTGACCGAGGTCGGCGCGCTGCCCCAGCTGTTCGATTTCCTCGCCAAGTCGTCGCGCGTCTTCTGCATCGTCGGCGCCGACGAGCTCGCGCCGATCGATCAGCACGCCAAGTCGCAGCCCTCCGGCGGCGAAGCCAAGCCCCTCTACTACGTCGTCGACGATTCGAACGCGCACTTCCTGCTGGTCTCGAACCGCCTCGGCGCGAACGAGCAGGACAAGAACGCCCTCAAGCGCAACATCGTCCGCGATCTCCCGCGGCCGCCGCAGTACGCGATCCACGCCGACTTCGAGGGCAAGGTGGAGCTGGTCGGCTACGATCTCCCGCCCCAGCTCACCCGCGGCGGCAAGTTCAAGGTCACCTTCTATTACAAGGTCAACGCTGCCGTCGGCGGCGCCTACAAGGTCTTCGTCCACTTCGACGGCTCGGGCACGCGCTTCAACGGCGATCATGTGCCGCTCGACGGGCGCTTCCCGACCAACTACTGGGTCCCCGGCTTCTACATCATCGACGAGCACGAGATGGAGCCCGACCGCGCCACCGCCCCCTCCGGCAACTACAAGATCTACACCGGGTTCTGGGCGGGTGATCAACGGCTCAAGGTGGTCACCGGCAACCACGACGGCGAGAATCGCGTCATCGTCGGCTCGGTCCAGGTCAAGTAGCCGCGTGAGTACGTTTTATTTGCTTGCGCTCCCGGGCGCCGCTTGCTATGCGGGCCCAAGAGCGTGGAGTGACGGGGCTTTGCGATCGACGTTTGAGCGAGCTGCCTGAGATGGACAGCACCCGGCCCGGTCGTGAGCGGCGCGAGCACGAGCGCGTCGAGGTCAGCCTCGAGGTCGACTACCGCGCCGACGAGACCTTCCTCTTCGCCTACATCACCGACATCAGCGCGATGGGGATCTTCGTGCGGACGATCGCGCCCGAGGAGCCGGGCACGCGGCTGCTCCTCCGTTTCACCCCGCCGGGCGGCGAGGAGGCGCTCGAGTTCGAGGGCGAGGTCATCTGGATCAACCCCCACCGTCCCGGCGATCCCGAGCACCGCAACCCGGGGATGGGCATCCAGTTCGTCGACCTCAGCGAGGAGCAGCGCGACCTGCTCCTGCACCTGGTGCGGACGTTCGCGTATCTCGATGACGAGAAGAACCCGGGCGACTGCTAGGGCCCCGCTGATGCTCTCGACCAGGCTTCTCCCGCTCCTCGCCCTTCTCCTCGCCGCCTGCTTCACCTCCAACGAGGGGCAGCGTCGCAATGCCCAGTTCACCTACGACGTTTGCCTGTTCGGCTGCGACCTCGCGACGCTCTACCTCGCGGCGGGCGGCGCGCGCGCGGGGATCAGCGTGGCGCCCGCCTCGGGGATTCCGCAGTTCACGTCGGTGAGCACGAGCAACCCCGAGGTTGCCACATTCGCCCGCAGCGGCACGGGCCACGTGACCGTCACGACCGCGCAGCCCGGTGCGGCCGACCTGATCCTCCTCGACGGCACGGGCAAGGAGATCGACCGGGCGACGGTGACCGTGAAGCCCACGACGACCCTCGCCTTCGACAAAGGCTGGGGCAACGCGATGGGCCCGACGGTGCTCGGCGGCAGCAGCCATCTCTTGCACACCACCACCCGGAACGGCGACGACATCCTGGTCGGCACCGGCGCGGTCAAGTTCACCCTCTCGGGGACGATCCGGCCCGGGGACGGCGTGCTGCTGTTCGGCGACAGCATCTCGTTCGTCGCCGATCCTGGCGCGGGCGGCGTCGCCGGTGACTGCATCGACGCGCACATCGTGATCCCGGTGACCGCGGTCGCCACGGGCAGCCTCACCTCCGTCGAACTGTCGCCGGCGACGATCACCTTCGCGCGCACCGCCCGAGGCAAGGTGTCGGCGACCGTCCGCGCCGGGCAGGTGGCGGTGATCGGCGCCGAGTGCACCTGGTCGTCGAGCCCCGCGGGCCTGAACGCACCCTCGCACCGCGGGGGCGGCACGCTCGGCGCAGGCGCCACCTCGACCTGGGAGTTCGCGGGCGCCGCCGGGACCTACACCGCCACCTGCACCGCTCCGAACAACCTCACCGCGTCGCTCGCGGTCAAGGTCGAGTGAGCTAGCTCTCGTCGTCGGAGGGCAGCGAGCGGGTGTCCTCTTCCGCCGAGCCGCCGACGCGGTACCGCTCGTCGAGCCAGCTCCCGAGGTCGAGCAGACGGCAGCGTTCGCAGCAGAACGGGAACGTCCCGGCGCCCTGGCGTTCCTTTCGAGCGACAGCGAGCGCCGTGCCGCGGGGAGCGGCCTCGGGCACGTTGGCGCGGCAGGTGGGGCAGCGGGCGTCCATCCGGCGAAGCTGCCACGAGGGGCGAATTGACGCAAGATGGGCCGCCTGCTAGCGTCGCGCGCGATGGAGTGTGTGTGCGTGCTGTTCGAGCAGCCCATCCGCGGGGAGGTGGCGGGCCAGGTGTTGCGCGAGCTCGGGCTCGACCGGGGATTCGACGCCTCCGATGGGACGTTGGAGGTCACCGTCGGTGGCTTTCGCATCAAGGTGGGGATTCACGGAGTCCCGGTCGCCGCAGAGCTGCTCGCCGACGCCCTGGCCCACACATCCTGGGAGGCCGCCGCAGCGACGGTGGGCCGCCACGCTGCGCATGCGCGCATCGAGACCGAGGAGCCGGTCGACGGGGAGCCGCTGCTCGGGCCCGGACTGCGCCGTCTGCGCGCGGTGAGCCGACTGGCGGCGGCGCTCTTGACGCTCCCGGGCGCCCTCGCGCTCTTTGACCCGGCGGGGCGCGCCCTGACGGACGCGGCACACGCCAGCGCCCGCCTTCGCGCCCTGGACGCGCCGGTGCCGCCGCTCGATCTGTGGATCACCGTTCGCCACTTCCAGATCGCCGACGCCAGCGGCTGGTTCATCGACACGCTCGGCATGGAGCAGCTCGGCCTGCCCGATCTCGAGAGCTACGCCGCCGACGGCCCGGGCACGACGGCGGTGGTCGACTGGCTGCGCAACCTCGGCCTCTACCTCGTCCAGCAGGGCGCCCCGATCCGCTCCGGCGACACCCTCGATGGCCCCGACGAGCAGCCGTGGGTGGCCCGCGAGGACGACGCCACCGTCGAGCCGGCCCGTCGCGTGCTCCGCTTCAGCCCGGTGGGATAGCTCCCGCGTCCCGGTCGCAGCACTGGGCCTCAACGACCCGCCGAAGGCGACTCCACAGCGTCCCCTGGGTCTTCGGGGACTACTCGGTCTTCTTCTCCAGCCCGTAGCGCTCCGCCTTGCTGATCAGACTCGAGCGGCTGATCCCGAGCTCCTTCGCGAGCTGGCTCTTGTTCCAGTGGGTGCGGATCAGCCCGCGGTGGATCAGCTCCGACTCGAGCTGCTCGAGGGCGCGCTTGAGCGACCCCAGCTCCTCGAAGCGCGCCAGCGGTGCGCCCGCCGCGCGCGCCGGCCCCGCGGCCTCGCGCACCCGCGTCGAGAGCAGCTCGGCGGGCAGCTCGTCGAGGTCGCCGCCGAGGACGATCAGCCGCTCGATCTCGTTCTCGAGCTCGCGGATGTTGCCCGGCCAGGTGTAGCGGCGCATCGCCCCGAGCGCCTCCGCCGCCAGCAGCGGCCGCTTGCGCTGCGTCGCGTTCGGGCGCGTGCGATGGTGCTTGCGCAGGAAGTGATCGACCAGCAGCTCGAGATCGTCCAGCCGCTCGCGCAGCGACGGGACGGTCACCTTGATCACGTTGATCCGATAGTAGAGGTCCTCGCGGAACTCGCCGCGCTCCACCATCTTTTGCAGGTCCTTGTGCGTTGCAGCAATCACCCGCACGTCGGTCTGCCGGGTCTCGGTGGAGCCGACCGGGGTGAAGGTGCCCTCCTGGAGCACGCGCAGGAGCTTCACCTGCAGCGCCGGCGACATGTCGCCCACCTCGTCGAGGAAGAAGCTCCCGCCGTCGGCCTCCTCGAACAACCCCTTGGTGTCCTTGATCGCGCCGGTGAAGGCGCCCTTGATGTGCCCGAAGAGCGCGCTCTCGAGGAGGTTGTCGTTGAAGGCGGAGCAGTTCTGCACCACGAAGCGGCGCTTGGCGCGCGGGCCGTTGTAGTGGATCGCCTTCGCCACCAGCTCCTTGCCGGTGCCCGACTCGCCGTGGATCAGCACCGTCGACTCGCTCTCGATGATCTTCTCGAGCAGGCGGAACACCTGCTGCATCGGACGCGAGGTGCCGATGATGTTCTCGAAGCGGTACCGCTCGTTCAGCTCCTGGCTGATCTGAGTCTGCTCGCGCTCGCGCAGCTTCAGCTCCGCGTGGTGGGCCTCGATCTCCGCCGCGCCGAACTCGAGCATGTCGCACAGCTTGGCGACCTCCGCCTCGTCGCACAGCGGCAGCGCGCGCGCGCCCGCGTCGAGCTCGGGGGCGAGCTTCGCGCCGGGGGGCAGCTCGCGCATCGTGCGGAGCAGCGCCTCGGCTCCGACGGTGTTGGCCTGCTCGCGCACCGATCCGCCGACGAACAGCAGCCCGGCCAGCTCGCCGTCGAACACCACCGGGCAGGCGACCAGATCGAACCCGAGGTGGCACTCGTGGACCAGGCTGCGCCGCGCCGTCGCCCGACGCCCCTCGCGCGGTGCCCAGGCGCGCTTGTCGCGGATCTGATCGCGCGTCGCCTTGAGTGACTCGTTGCAGCGCCGGAACCCCTCCTTCGACGACAGGGCCAGCCGGCAGAACTCGTTGTTCGGGGGCGCGATCCGCCCGTCGGCGTGATCGAGGACGTAGCCGGTGGCGTCGGTGAAGGCGAGCTCGAGCTTCCACCAGCGGCGGATGATCCCCTTCAACATCTGGATCGTGTGGAGCTTCTCGTAGGGGCGCAGGTCCACCATGAAGGGGAGAGAGGGTATCACGGGGCCCGCCGGATCGCCGGCCCACCCGCACGTGCCGCACTTGACCGGGCAAAATCTTCGGGTAGATATATGAGCATGTATTCATGGATTCTGCGATGAGCTCCCCGCTGCGCTTGCTGCGGCGGCGCGAGCTGGGTGGGGACGAGCTGGGCCAGCTGTGCGAGGTCTTCAAGACCCTCTCCGATCCCACCCGCCTGCGGCTGCTGACCCTGATCGGCGACGGGGAGTCGTGCGTCCATCAGCTGTGCGCGCGGATCGGGATGAGCCAGCCCGCCGTGTCGCACCAGCTCCGGCTCCTCCGGGTGGCGCACCTGGTGCGGGCGCGCCGCGCCGGGCGCGAGGTGTTCTATGCCCTCGATGACGACCATGTGATGGAGCTGGTCGAGCTGGCGCGCTCGCACGCCCGGCACGCGCGCGCGGGAGGGCGAAGGTGAGCCTGCTCCATCACGGCCACCACCACGTGGGCCACTCGGCGGGGGCCCACGGAGGGGCGGACGCCGAACCGCACCGCCTGGGTCGTCTCGATGAGCGCCGGCGGGTCCTGGTGGTGGTCGGGTTGACCGCGACGATCCTCGTCGCCGAGGTGGTGGGCGGCCTGCTCTCGGGGTCGCGCGCGCTGCTCGCCGACGCCGGACATATGCTGTCCGACCTGGCGGCCCAGATCGTCTCGCTCGCCGCGCTCGCCATCGCCGCGCGCCCCGCCGACGTCCGCCGCACCTACGGTTACCACCGGGTGGAGATACTGGCTGCGCTCGGCAACGGCGTCGCGCTGCTCGCGCTGGCGGCATGGCTCCTCTTCTCCGCGACGCAGCGCCTCCGCCACGGCGGCGGCGAGATCCACACCGGCCTGATGATCGCCGTCGCGGCGGTGGGCCTGGTCGCCAACCTGATCGGCGCGTGGGTGCTCTCGGGCGCCCGCAGCCTCAACGTGCGCGCCGCCTACCTCCACCTCCTCCTCGACACGCTGTCGTCGCTGGCGGTGGTGATCGGCGGCACGGTGATGGCCCTCGTCTCCGGCCTCTACGTCCTCGATTCGATCCTCGCGCTCGCGATCGGGCTGTTCGTGATCCTCGGAGCGTGGCGCCTTTGCCGCGACGCGGTGGATGTGCTCCTCGAGGCGGTGCCGGCGGGGATGGAAAGCGACGGCGTGGCGCGCGCGATGGGCCGCTGCGGCGGGGTTCGCGAGGTCCACGATCTCCACATCTGGACGATCACCTCGGGCCTGCTCGCACTCTCGGCGCACGTCGTGGTCGACTCCGGGGACGTCCACCGGAACGACGATCTCCTGAAGGAGCTGAAGGAGCTGCTCCTGCGCGACTACCGGATCGCGCACACCACGATCCAGATCGAGTCGCACGAGTACGAGCACGTCGGCGACACCTGCGGAGCGGAGGGGGCGCGATGATCCGCTACGGCCCCGGCCCGTACTCCCGCTCGCTCGCCAGCGTCAACGGGGAGGGCAGCGCGCCGGAGCGCAGGGCGGCCGCCACCAGCGACGGGTCGAGCCGGGACGAGTCGAGCGCGATCGACACCTGGCCCCCCGGGATCGACTCCATCACCAGCGGGGCGGAGAGGATCCGGCGGTCGAGCACGAAGGCGAGCTTGCGCCCGACCAGGCGCGCGGTCAGGGCGGTGAAGCGATCGGCAGCGACGGGGCTGAGCGCGATCTCCACCCGCCCACTGGCCACCGCTACCGAGCGGACGTCGGCGGTGTCGAGCTCCGCGCGTTTCACGAGGTAGAGCCGCGCTCGCGGAGGAGTGCCCTCGGCGGGGCCGGCCAGGGCCTCGTAGCCGCCCGCGAACGCCGAGGGTGCGAAGCCCGCCCGGGCTCGCTCGAGCTCCTCGGTCGTGGCCGCCTCGAGCGCCCTCGCTGCCACCACCGTTCCGTCGGGAGCGCGCCACGGGTCGGCGACCAGCGCCACGGCTGCTCCCGGGGGAAGCTGCGTCGCCGCCGCGACCAGCGCGAGGCCCGGATCCACCTCGCGCACCTCGAGGCGCCCCCCGATGGCGAGGAGCCGCTTCACCCGCGCCGCACCGGCCTCGTCGACTCCCGGCAGCCCCACGACGATCCGGCCCGCGCTCTGCTTCACGCTCGGCACGCACAGCTCGAGGCCGGCGATCCGCTCGCGCGCGATGCGGGCGATTTGTTGCAGCGCAGCATCAGCGATCCGGGCCGCCTCCTCCTCGGGCAGCGCCACCGTCGCCAACCCGTTTGGCGGGAAGGGGCCCGCCACCAGCAGGCTGCCGGCGAGCGCGGCGCGCAGCTTCGCCTCGTCGAGCCCGGGCGCGGTGAGGGTCGCGGAGCGGGGACGCGGGGCGAGCGCGCTGGCGGGCGTGTCCTGCCGGCGCAGCCGTTCCACCAGCTCCTCGAGCTGACGCTGGAACCGCTCGTCGACGACCCGCTCGAGATCGAGGTCGTAGACCAGCTCGATGCCGCCCCGGCTCATGTCCCGCGGCAGCTGGCGGCTCTGCCGGTAGCGCACCGCGCCCACGATCAGCGCGGCGAGCGAGATCGCGATCGCCGTCCCGCGCACGGCGCGATTCCACGACGGGCTCACCGGGCGAATCTACCACGCGCGCCGAGCCTGTCCCCTGGGTCTTCGGGGACCGGAGCGAACGCGGCGGGCGCTTTCCGGTATCATCGCCCGATGGAGTTCTTTCGCGAAGGTGGCTGGCCGATGTTTCCGGTGCTGCTCCTCGGCCTGGGGCGGTCATCGTCGCGATCGCGTACGCGGTGGTGGCAGAGCGCTCGCTCCTGTTCACCGCGCTCGGCCTGATCGTCGGCACGCTGGCGGTCGGCGTGCTCGGTACCGCCCTCGGGATGAGCCACGTCTCTGCCGCGGTGGCGGTGTTCGATCCGTCGATGAAGGCCACCCTGCTCGCCCGGGGGGTCAGCGAGGCGATGAACTGCACCCTCCTCGCGCTGGGCGCGGTCCCGCTGTGGCTGGCGCCCTTCGTCGTCGGCGTGATCCGCGGCGGGGGGCGACGCTAGGAGCTGGTTGGGGTAAGGCGCCGTAGCGAGGCTGCCGAGACCGAGGCTAGGCGAGAAGCGACGACGACGGACTGCTTTCTGCAATCCGAGGAGGAGCGACGTTGCTCTCCGAGCTTGCTGCGCGTCGGCGATTGCCGACGAAGCATGGCCGAAGGGATCGGCGGCCGCAGTAGGCGCAGTACCCCAACAGGCTCCTAATGCACGAAATAGCGGAGGCCGAGGTAGAGCGCGAGGAGGGCGAAGGGGAGCGCGGCGCCGGTGCGCCGGATGCGGCGTCGGTAGACCCGGAGCGCGGCGAGGTCGTCGAGGTGGCGGCGGCGGGCGATCACCAGGGCGGCGGCGTAGAGGTTGCCGGCGATGGCGATCAGGGCGGCGCCGATCTTGATGTAATGGAGCTGGGTGAGCGGCCAGCTGCGGGCCGAGAGCCAGGCCCCGGTCACCAGCACGCCGAGCAGGATCGGCACCTCGAAGAGGAGGTCGGTCCAGTAATGGAGGCGGGCCGCCGCGCGAAGCATCCCCTCGTCGCTGCCGCCGAGCTCGATCACGCTCTCGGCAAGGACCAGCCCGCCCCACAGGCCGATCAGGACGAGGTGCACGAGATGCAGCGGGTCCACGGGGCGCGATGGTAGCCAACCGTCGCTTTTTTCGACAGGGGGGCCAAGTGTCGTTGCGCTGGACACCCACCGACCAAGGTCGCGATTTTATTTGCTCCGCGCCCGGGATACCCCAGGTTGCCAACAGCTTGTCCATAGCCACCGTCCGAATCCACCGCAATTCACAGGCGAGATCACAGGCCGCAGCGACAGTGCAAGTGGTTGATCTTGCACGCGCGAGGGTTTTTCGGCGGCTGCAGGGCGAGTGGCACAACTCCCGCAATGTCTCCGATTCGTTGTCGGCGATTGAATCGAATCGCCAAGCAGTGCCGGTCTCGTCGGGCAAGCCCTTTGGTGGGTGGTCCCGGCAGGCCAGAAACCTCGGGCAGGTCGGCGGTCCTCGCGAGAGGACGGTCGGGCTCTTCGTCGGTGACACGCTGGAGGTCAGCCGCAGGGACGTCTTGACGGTCTTGCGGTGAAGGCCATGAGCGGAGAGGTCGTGAAGGCGACCCCACGACGAGGAGACGAGAGAACCTGAAGGAGGAGAAGCTCAGGAGGGGATCGAGCGAGGTCGGCGGCTAAACACCGACGGCGGCGCAACGGATCCCGGTGGAGAGCAAGCCCTGAAGGCGAGGTGGCGCTCCGTGGCGTCGGTCGGGCAACCGGTCGACAGCGGGACGTGACCAACGACATGAGGGTATCGGCCGTCGACGAGACGGTACGGCTTCACCGAGGGGAAAACCCCTGAAGAGCGGAACCCTGGACGTGGCTGCGGGATGAAACAAGCCCGCAAGGCCGGTGGCGGAGTAAACCGTCGAGGGCGTGTGAAACGCCGAGGACGGAACGTAGCGGGAGCTGGGATGCCCGCGGACGTGGACGCTGCCGGTTGATGTCGCGAAGAGGGAACGGAACCCCCAGGAAGGCGTCTTCACTCACTGCAGGGGTGAAGCGGGCACGGACCGGTAGCACTCTGCAGGGGAGCGGAAGCTCACGAGAGGATGAACCCGTTTCGAAAGAAGCGGGGGACGGTGCGCGAAGAAGCACCGACGGGCACGGCGGAAACGCATCGCAAGCCCGACGGACGCAGGGAACCCGATGGCCCTGCTGGTCGCGCACCTACAACACTCTGAAGAGCACGCAACCCCACGAGAGGCCGCCTTCGTGATGGTGACATCACGGCGGCACCGGAGCGGGTCTCAAGCCTTCGAAGGGGAACGGCACGACTTGACGGTTCGGTTCGATCGCTGACGACTGTTTGAATTCGGCCGACGGGAAACCGCCGGCCGTTTTCATTTCCGGAAGCGCCGGCTGTCGGCCGCTCGCGCGATTTATTGTTGCAAGTGCACCAGGGCTGCCCGGTGGGTCGGCGTGGTAGGTTGGCGGCCGTGGAAGAGGTCGCGCGCGAGCGGATCGAACGGGTGTGCAGCGACGGGTGGCGGCTGTCCGTCGAGCTGGTGGTGCCGGCCTCCCCGCGGGCGGTGGCGATCGCCGGTCACGCGATGATGGTCGATCGCCGCACGCTCGACGCGCGGGGCGATGGGCTGGTGTCGCATCTCTCCGGGCGAGGGATCGCGGTGGTGTGGCCCGACCTGCGCGGCCATGGACGGAGCGGGCCGACGGCGGCGGAGGGCGGGCGCTGGGGCTACGACGATCTGGTCGAGCAGGACACCCCCGCGCTGTTCGGACTGGCGCGCGAACGGTTCCCCGGGCTCCCGGTGACCGCCGTCGGACACAGCCTGTTCGGGCACGTTTCGCTGGCCCATCTGGCGCGCCACCAGGAAGCGGAGGTCGACGCGCTGGTGCTGCTCGCGGCCAACGTGTGGAGCGAGCGCTGGGAGCCGGATCGCCTCGTGCTCCTGCAGAAGCGGCTCATCCTGGAAACGATGGGCGCGCTCACTCGATCCTGGGGCCATTTTCCGGCGCGGAGGCTCGGGCTCGGATCGTGCGACGAGGCGGCGGGCTACGTGGCCCAGACGGTGGGCTTCCTGCGCCACGGATGGCGTGCCCGTGACGGCTTCTCCTACGCCGATGCGCTCGCCGGGGTGCGCCGCCCGGTGCTGTCGGTGACCGGGGCCGGCGATCGCCTGATCTGCAGTCCCGGGTGCGCGCGTCGCCTGGCATCGGAGATCCCGGGCGCGCGGGCGATCACGGTCGGGCGGCTGAGCGGGCTCGCGGTCGACCCCGACCACATGGGGCTGGTGCTCGATCCGCGCTGTCGCCCGGCGTGGGACGAGGTGGCGCGCTTCATCCTCGCGCAGGCGCGGTGAGGGATCAGCGCGGGAGGTGGACGAAGCACTCCCTGGCGATCGCCTCGTACATCGCGGCGACGGCGGACTCCACCGACGGCGTCGGATCGTGGGTCCAGCGGGCGAGGCGGCGGATCGAGGCGGTTGTCGCGTGGAGCTCCTGGCCCCTGGCGTCGAGGAGGCGGGCGGAGTAGGTGAGGTCGACGCGCGCGCTCAGCACCACGTTCTGGTGCGCCACCTCGATCGTCTGCAGGTCGACCGACGCGGCGGTGATCTCGAGGACCAGGTCGGCGGGCGCGCCCGCGGCGGGGGAGGCGAAGCGGGCTCCAGGGCCGCTTTCGAAGCCGCGGGTGAGGGTGCCCCGCCAGCCGGTGACCTCGGTGCGGAGGATCGGGTCGCGGCGCACCTGGAACGCGTCGGCGACCGCGGGGGCGAGCACCAAGCGCAGGGTTGTGGGCGATGGCGGGAGGTGGATCTTCGGCTGCGGGTTTGCGGGCCCGATGCAGGTCCAGAAGGGGCGGCAGGGGGGGCGGCGAGGCGAGGCGCAGGAGGCGGAAAGGAGCCACGCGACGAGCGGCGCGGCGACGGCGAGCTGGCACCGACCGATCACGCCTGTGCCGAGCTGCGTGGAGGGTCGACGGCGACCCTGGGCGGGGCCATCTCCAGCACCCGGAGGACGTTGCCGCCGAGCAGCTTGTGGATCGCTTCCGGGGTCATGTTGCGGCGCAGCAATGCCTCGGTCAGGTTGGGAAGCTGGGCGGCGTCGGCGAGGCCGTCGCATGGCTTCACGAAGCCGTCCCAGTCGGAGCCGAGGGCGACCGCGCCGTCGCCCGCCACCTTCACCACATGGAGGAGATGATCGACCACCGCCTCGAGGTGGCCGCCGAGGAAGCGCGGGGCGAAGATGATCCCGACCACGCCGCCCGAGTCGGCGACCGCGCGGATCTGCTCGTCGTCGATGTTGCGCCAGTGGGCGTGCGCGCCGAGGACCCCGGTGTGGGAGACGATCAGCGGGCCCGGCTTGCGCGCCACCGCGTCGAAGAAGCCCTTCCGGTTGACGTGCGCGAGATCGACGATCACCCCGAGGCGGGCGCTGGCGTCGACCACCTCGCAGCCGAACGAGGTGAGCCCCTTCGCGTCGTCGCGGCCCCAGCCCTTGGCGGGAAAGCCGACCCCGCTGGAGCTGAAGTGGAGGAGGCCGAGGTAGCGCACCCCGCGGCGCGCGAAGGCTTCGAGGTTCTCGAGGTCGCCCTCGAGGGCGTGCGCCCCCTCGATGCCGCGCAGGCCGACGCGCTTTTTTTGTGCGAGTGCACCACGAACCTCGTCGGCGCTGGTGGCGAGGGCGAGCTGGTCGGGGACGGCGGCGGCGGTGCGCTCGAGGGCGTCGAGCTGGCGGTGGATGTCGCGGGCGCAGCCGCGCTCGGGGAGCGGGAAGGTCCACATCCCGAAGAACTGCGCGGCGAGGTTGCCCTCGCGCATCCGCGGGAGGTCGATGTGGCCGCCGTAGCTGGAGAGGGGCCAGGCCGTGGCGTGGCGGAGGGCGAGATCGTAGCCGCGCGACATCAGCTTCGGCGTGTCGGCGTGGAGATCGATCGGCGTGGCGGCGTCGTGCACCGCGGCGGCCTCGGTGGAGATCGGCATGGGCGCGAGTATAATCCCCGTCCAGACTGAAAAATAAAGGTGTCGGATGCGCATCCTTCTCCGTTGCCTGATCGCCGCCATCGCGCCGCTGGTGCTCCCGCTCTCGCTCGCCCGGCCGGCGCTGGCCGGCAAGGCCAAGACCGCTCCCCGCGGCACGGCGCTCGCTGTCGCTCGAAAGGAACGCCAGGGGACGGTCAGGAACGCCGCCAAGACCGGGGGAGGGGCGCTGGTCGACGGCAGTCGCACGGTCGGTCGCACCACGCGCGCCCTCTTCCAGGGCGGCCGGGGCTCGGCGAAGTCGACCTGGAAGGCGAACGCGAAGACGACCAAGGAGAACGCCAAGGCCGGGGGGCGCGCCACCCGCGGCGCGGCGAAGAGCCGCTGACCGAGCCGGAGGCACCCTCGCCGCGGGTGGTGCTGATCGTCGCCGGACTCGATCCGTCGGGCGGCGCGGGGCTGATCGCCGATGTGGCCACGGTCGTCGCTGCCGGGCTCCATCCGGCGGCGATCGCGACCGCGCTGACGGTGCAGGACAGCGCGCGCTGCCACTCTTTTCGCGCGATGGCGGCGGAGCTGGTCGGGGCGCAGCTCGACGCGCTGATCGCCGATCTGCCGATCGCGGCGGTGAAGATCGGGATGCTCGGCGATGGGGCGGTGGCGCGGGAGGTGGCGCGGGCGCTGGCGCCGCTGGTCGCCCGCGGGGTGCCGCTGGTGCTCGATCCGGTGCTGCGTGCGTCGTTCGGTGCCGTGCTCCTCGACGGGGATCCGCTGGCGGCGCTCGGGCCGCTGTTGCCGCTCGCGGAGCTGATCACGCCGAACCGCGACGAGGCGCAGGCGCTCACGGGGCGACCGGTCGAGGATCGCGCGGGGCAGCTCGCGGCGGCGAAGGCGGTCCGTGCGCTTGGTCCGCGCGCGGTGCTGGTGAAGGGCGGGCACCTCGAGGGCGACCCGGTGATCGACCTGCTGCTCGACGAGGGCGAGCCGCTACTGTTCTCCTCGCCGCGCCGCCCGGGGACGACGCCGCATGGGACGGGATGCGCGCTCTCGACGGAGATCGCGTGCGCGCTCGCGCTCGGGCAGTCGCTGCGCGCGGCGGTGGTCCGCGCTCACCGACGGGTGGCGGACCGGATCGCCGGAGCGCGGCCGGTGGGGCGCGGACGGCCGTTCCTGCGGCTGCGCTGACCGCTACGAGACCTCCGGTGGCTTCGGAGGCGCCCCCGCCATGTCGAGGAACATCTCCTGGTAGTTGTCGAAGTGGCCGGGGCCGACCTGGAGAGCGTAGAAGGCCTCGGCGAGCTGCGCCGTCTTCGCGACGTCGGCCTGCGCGACACCTCCCGCCATCTTGCGCAGGAAATCGCTCGCGCCACCCTCGAGCTTGGCGCGCTCCGCCGTCGAGAGATTGCGCGGATCGGCCCCCGGGACGAACCACGCGGCGAGCATCTCCACCTGCGACTCGTGGCACAGGAGCGCGGCGATCTTGGTGGCCAGCGTCTCGCGAATATCTACCACCCGGTTCGGCCGGTGCTGCGACGGGGTCATGTACCAGACCTCCTTCGGCTGGACCGGCTCGAGCCCCTCCTCGAGGTGGAGCGGGAAGAGCAGCGGGAAGCAGGAGAAGACCGCCGCCTCGGATGCGCGCCGCCCGGCCTCGATGTGATCCGGGTGGATCTCGTACTGCCGCCACGGATCGAAGGTGACCACGCGATCCGCCTTGAGCTTGCGCAGCCAGTACACCAGGCGCTCGAACAGCGCGTCGCCGTGGCGGCGCAGGTCGCCGTCGGGGAAGCCGAGGAGGATCGGCGGCCTTGCGCCGATCGTCTCCATCGCCCGCGCCAGCTCGGAGGCGCGCAGTGCGGCCAGCTCCTTCCGGGTGACGTCGCGCCGCATCGTGCCGAGCGCCCCGTCGGTGCTGCAGATCGCTTGGACGATGTGGCCGGCGCGCGCCCATTTGGCGAGCGTCCCCGCGGCAAAGAACTCGCTGTCGTCGGGATGGGCAAAGACAATGACGATCGTCATCGGGGTCATGCCGCGCATGATAGCAAGCGGTCTAGCGGCCGCGCTCGCGCCGTTGATCGAGCTGGTATTTGCTCACTTTGCGGATCAGGTTGCGGCGGCTGATGTGCAGGTCGACCGCGGTGCGCGTCTTGTTCCAGTCGTTCTTCTTCAGCGCCTCGTGGATCGTCTTGCGCTCGAGCGCGTCGACGGTGGCGTTGAGCGACAGGGCGCGCTCTTCGCCCTCGGGCGCGGCCTGGCGGATGCGCGGCGAGAGGAGCTCCTCGGCGATCAGACGGTCCTCGCCGGTCAGCACCACCAGGCGCTCCACCTCGTTCTCGAGCTCGCGGATGTTGCCCGGCCAGGCGTAGCCGAGCATCCGATCCATGCAGGCCCGCGCCAGCTTCTTCTGCTTCATCCGGCGCCCGCGCGCGTTCTTCTGCAGGAAGTGATCGATCAGGATCGGGATGTCGTCGCGGCGCTCGCGCAGGGGCGGGCAGGTGATGCTGATCACGTTGACCCGGTAGAAGAGGTCCTCGCGGAACTGCCCGCGCTCGACCATCTGCTTCAGGTCGCGGTTGGAGGCGGCGATGATCCGCACGTCGACCCTTCGCGTGGCGGTGTCACCGACGGGAGTGAAGGTCCCCTCCTGGAGCACCCGCAGCACCTTCACCTGGAGGGTCGCCGACATGTCGCCGATCTCGTCGAGGAAGAAGCTGCCGCGATCGGCCACGTCGAAGAGACCCGGTTTGTCGGCGACCGCGCCGGTGAAGGAGCCCTTCTTGTGGCCGAAGAGCTCGGAGTCGAGGAGGTTGTCGTTGAAGGCGGAGCAGTTCTGCACCACGAAGCGCTCGGCGCGGCGCACGGAGTTGAAGTGGATCGCTCGCGCCACCAGCTCCTTGCCGGTGCCGTTCTCGCCCTCGATCAGCACGGTCGAGTCGGACTCGATCACCTTGTCGAGGATCCGGTAGAGCTCCTGCACCGGGCGCGAGCGACCGATGATCGCCTGGTAGTCGTAGCGTGCGGCGGGCAGCCCCTCGCCGCGGCGCTCGCGTGGGCTGATCTGGCCCTGGTAGGCCACCACCTCCTCGGCGCAAAGGTCGATCAGCTCGGTGAGAAGGCCGAGGTCGGAGGCGGGCGGTGCGCTGCCGTAGACGCAGCCTTCGAACCTGCCGTCGACGAGGATGGGCGCGGAGAGCTCGACGCGCCCGTCGTGGCAGGCGAAGTGGACCGCCCTCGTGGCGCCGCGCGCGGCCTCCGCGGCGAGGCGCGCGCAGCGATCCGATCCCTCGGGTCCGGCGATGCGCTCTCCCGACGCGCGGGCGAATCCGGGCTCCGCGCCGAACCGTCGCCGCACGATCTGCCCGAGGCGCTTGACGACGTGAAGCTCGAGCAGATCAGGCCACTGGAGCGGGGCGGCACGCACGCGCGGAAGTGTACCCCAGGAGTCGGGCATCCCGTGCGGACCCTCTCTCGCACCCTCCCGCACCACTCCCGCACCCTCCCTCACCGCGCCCGACCGGCGTATGCTGCGTGAATGCGCCTGCCTGTCGTATTTTCCGTTGCTCTCGCCACGCTCGTACTCGGCTGCAGCAACCCGCCGCCCGATCCGCTCGACGTCGCGCTCCCCCCCCTCCCACCGACGGGGGGAGCGGCGATCGCCGCGGCCGGGCGAATGACGATGGCCAGCTTCGAGAAGGAGCGCATCCCGGGCCCCGCGTCGCAGGGCCTGCCGGGCGACTACTTCATGCGCAACGACAAGGTGCGGATCGTGGTGCAGGCGCCCGGCCGCGCGATCGGCCCCTGCCCCTTCGGCGGCAACGTGATCGACTTCGACCACGTCGCCGATCCCGTGGGCGATCAGCTGGGCGAGGTCTCGCCCTTCTTCCAGCTCGGCCGCACGCTGAACTTCACCGAAGCGGAGGTGGTGCGCGACGGCTCGCAGGGCGGTCCCGCGGTCCTGCGCTTCCGCGGCCACGACGCGAAGGACGACTTCATCAACCTCCCCGGCCTCGGCAGCTTCGCCCTCGCGATCCAGCCCGACTACCTGGCCGACATCGATCTCCAGGTGCGTGGCGCGGTCACCTACATCCTCATGCCCGGTGAGACGAAGCTGCGCGTGATCTACACCTTCTACAACGGCACCGCGATCGAGGAGGCAACGCTGTGGGGCACCCTCAGCGACACCGGCGCGGGGGTCGAGATCTTCCACCCCTACATCGGCTTCGGCGAGCTCGGGTTCTCCGATATCACCGGCGCCGCGAAGTACCCGCTGGTGGCCTACGGCGCCTTCCTGGGGCGCGGCACGGCGTGGGGGATCGTGCCGGTGTTCGCTGACAAATCGCTCCTCGGATCGTTCGTTCCCGTCGCTGGCGTTGACGTCGAGGCCTACGCGCTCTCGGCGCAGTTCGATGCCTTCGGCGCCAAGGGCACCTCGCTTCACATCCCCGCGCTGGGCACCGCCTCGCGCGAGGTGGCGCTCGTCTTCGGGCGCGACGTGGGCGACGTGACCGCGCAGGTCCACGGGGTGCGCGGCGAGGCGACCGGGCCGTTCTCGGGCACCGTCGCTGGCGGCGCCGGGGCGCGCGTGACCGTTCGCCTCCCGGATGTCCCCGAGGCGTCCGCGCTCGTCACCACGCTGACCGCCGGCGAGGGCGGGAAGTTCACCGGCGCACTGCCTCCCGGCAAGTATCGCTTCCAGGCCGAAGGCGATGGCTGGCGGCGCGGCGCGGAGGTGGTGGCGATGGTGCCCTCGGAGGGCATTGCGCTCGCCGTCCCGCCGGTGGCGCTGATCGCCTACACCGTCAAGGATCGCGCCGGCCAGGGCATCCCGGCGAAGATCACCGTCGTCGGTGCGCCCGGCGTCGTGCCCGATCGCCGCTTCCGCGACACCGTGCGCGATGCGTTCCCCCACGGCGTGGCCCAGTGGATCCACTCGCGCCGCGGCGACTCCTCGCGCATGGAGAAGACCGATCACCCGATCCCGCTCACGCCGGGGCGCTACCGGGTGGTGGTCTCGCGCGGCCCCGAGTGGAGCCGCTTCGAGCAGGTGGTCGACCTCACCTCCGCCGGCGTGAAGATCGACGCGGTGCTCGATCGCGTCGCGCCGACGCCGGGCTACGTGGCGTGCGACTTCCACCAGCACTCGCACATCTCGCCCGACGCCGCCGCGCCGCCCGAGGACCGCGTGCTCTCCTACCTCGTCGACGGCGCCGACTTCATCGCCTCGTCGGAGCACGACGTGGTGTTCGACTACGCGCCGCTGATCGACGCCCTCGACGCACGCGATCTCCTCGACAGCGCGATCGGGATCGAGGTGACGGCGTGGGACTACGGTCACTTCAACGCCTTCCCGCTGACGGTCGATCCGATGTCGCCGAACGGGGGCGCGTTCGACTGGGCGGGCGGCGAGATGGGCCTCTCGATCCCGCCGCCGGAGATCTGGAAGGGGCTCCGCACCCTCGGGGCGAAGATGGTCCAGGTCAACCACCCGCGCGGCCTCCCAGGGGCCTTCAGCACCTTCCAGAACACCTTCGACCGCGCCGGCCTGCGCTTCGACTTCGCCGCGCGCACCTTCTTCGGCGACGCCGCCATCCAGCCGATCAACGCGCTGGTGCTCGGCCTCCCCGAGGGTGCGCCGCTGTTCGCGCCCGAGTTCGACGCGGTCGAGATCTACAACGGGCACTCCATCCCCGAGACGGTGATGGACAACGAGCGGATCGACATGAAGGTCGACGTCAACCTGCGCGATTGGATGAACTTCCTCTCCTTCGGCTTCACCCCGACCCCGACCGGTGTCTCCGATTCGCACGAGTGGATCTCCAGCCCGGGCGGCCTCCCGCGCACGCTGGTGCGGGTGCCCGACGACTCGCAGCAGGCGATCGCCGCGGGCCTCGCCGATGCGGTCGCAGCGACGGTGACCGGGCAGGGGAAAGCGCGCGACGTGGTGGTGACGAACGGGCCGTTCCTCCAGTTCACCGTCGACGGGATGGGGATCGGGGGCGCGGTGCTGCACCCCGCGGGGCCGCTGAAGATCCACGTCGCGGTGCAGAGTCCGGCATGGGCGCCCGTCGACACCGTCGAGATCTTCGCCAACAACACCTTCGATGTGCCGGCGCCGAAAGGGATGGGCCTCGCGCCCCTCGTGCCGGCGCTGTGCTGGAGCGCGCGCGCCAAGCCGTCGGCGCGCTGCGCCCTCGGGATCGGCGGGGTGCGCCCGCTGACGGTCAAGCAGGTGGAGGTGGTGCCCGGCAATCCTGCCACCCGTCGCCTGGAGATCGTCCTCGACGTGAACGATCTCGATCCGGCGATGCTGCTCGCACGCCAGCGCGCGGGCGCCCAGGGGAAGGACCTCTGGCTGGTGGCGCGCGCCACCGGCGACGTCGGGCTGTTCCCGGTGATCCCGGCCCAGGTGGGCGCGAGCACGCCGGTCGCCGATCTGGTGGAGAAGATGGATCTCGCCGGCCGCGGAGTGCCTTCGCTCGCCTTCACCAACGCGATCTTCGTCGACGTCGATGGCGGCGGCTGGCGCGGCCCCTTCCAGCCGTAGGGCTCAAACTTTCCATTTTCGCGGCGATGGGCTGTAATGGCGGGATGAAAACCCGGGCGCTTCTCTTATTCTCCCTTTCATTGGCGGTGATCGGCTGTGGCGGAAAGACCCCGCCTGCCGACGGTGGCAAGGCGGACCTGGCGAGCCAGCAGGACCTGACCATGGCCCCCACCGAGGACATGAGCATGCAGCTCGCAGCGACGGGCGAGCCCTGCACCAAGCCCGCCCAGTGCGATGGCACCAAGCCGGTCTGCATCACCAAGGACTCGCAGGGGGCCACATGGCCCGAGGGCTACTGCAGCGCCACCTGCAGCAGCAAGAAGAACGACGCGGACGGGATCAACCCGAACTGCCCCGGCGGCGGCCACTGCACCCAGCAGGGGAACTGCGTCACGATCTGCGACCGCAACAACCTCTGCCAGCGCACCGGCTACTCCTGCTTCGTCGCCGGCCTCGGCTTCTACTCCTGCGCGCCCTCTTCCCGCTCCCAGTGCGACCCGAACAAGAACAACTGCCCGCAGGACGGCGGCGTGTTCACCTCCGTCGACGGCGGGCCGGACGGCGGCACCTACTCCGGGCGCGCCTGCGTCTCGGTCGGCGTCGACGTGGGCGAGTGCCGCGACGGCTGCGACCCGTTCCTCCAGAACTGCGTGATGAACGGCGGCTGCTACGCCACCTTCATCCAGGGCTACGGCATCTGCTCGTCGCCCGGGACGGCGAAGGAGGGGGAAGCGTGCATGTACCTGAACGGTTGCCTGCCCGGGCTGAGCTGCCGCACCACCGCGATGATGGGGAGCGTCTGCCGTCACTACTGCCGCACCGGCGCGAAGCTGGTTGCCTGCCCGATGGGTCAGAAGTGCAACGACCTGTCGATGACGGTGAAGGCCGACAAGGTCGGCGTCTGCACGCCGTAGCTACCGGGCCCGCCGCCTTCGCAGCAGCAGTCCGAGCGCCATCAGCAGCCCCGCCGCACCGAACCCCTGCCATTCCGTTCCAGAAGGACCCCCTCCACCGACGGTGCAGCCGGTCGGCTGGGTCGGCCTTCGGACCTGGGGCAGCGACCCGATCCCGGTGGCCTTCACCGTCGCCATCGCCCCCACGCCCGAGACGGTGAGGACGCCGGTGTGCGCGCCGGTCATCTTCGGCTTGAAGGTCACCGCGAAGCTGGTCTCCGCGCCCGGCGGGAGCTGGAACTTGGTCAGCGACGAGTCGATCGTGAACACCGTCGGGTCGCTGGAGCTGATCCCGGTCAGGGTGATCGGGATCGTCCCGCCGTTCTTGATCCCCACCACCTCGGAGTCCGAGATGAGGCCCACCGGCACCGCGTCGGGGAACACCAGGTCCGGCCGGTTCACGCCGAGCACCGGGGCCACGCCCGTGCCGGTGAGGGTGATCTGGATCGGCATGAAGCCGGTGGCGTTGACCTCGGCGGTGGCGTTGAGCGGCCCCACCGACGACGGGCTGAAGGTGATCGCCACCTTCTGCGTCGCCTTGCCGTCGATCATGAAGGGGCCGGGCGAGTCGAGGCGGTAGGAGCCGGCCGACATCCCGCCGAGGGTCACCTTGGTCACCGCGAGCGGCGCGTCGCCGGTGTTGGTGATGGTGAAATCGCGCGGCATCTGGCTGTTGATCGCCACCGTCCCGAAGGTGAGCATCATCGGGGCGACGGCGATCCCCGCCAAGGCGCCGTCCCCGTCGAGCGGGAGCTTGATCAGCTTCTTCTTCGGATCGTCGGTGGTGAGCTGGATCTCGGCGCGGTAGTGCATCGCCATCGGCATCATCATCATCATCTCGTCGATCGGCTTGAAGAGGACGGCGAAGGTCACGCTCATCCCGGCCGCGATCGGGAGCGGGGTCATCGGCTCCTGCTCGACGGTGAAGGCGGTCGGGTTGTCGCCCGCGAGGGTGAACTTGGTGACGTTGATCTCGTCGCTGCCGACGTTCTTCATGGTGATCGGCATCGACTTCGACGAGCCGTTGATCGCGATCGGGCCGAAGTCGATGAAGTTCGGCGTGACCAGGATCGAGCCGCCGATGCCGCTGGTGGTGAGCATGACGTCCATCTTCGGCGTCTTCGGATCGTCGGTCATGATCGTCATGATCCCGGTGCCCGCGCCGAGCGCCTGCGGATTGGCCACCACGTTGATCGGCAGCGTGCCGTTCATCCCGGGGACCTTCGCCGGCAGCATCGGCGTCTGGGCGAGGCCGAACCACGACCCGTTGGCGCCGCCGAAGGTGATCGCGATGACGTTCGCCGCGTCGCTGCCGGCGTTGGTGATGGTGACGCTCTTCGGCATGCCCGCGATGCCGATCTTCTGCGTGCCAAAGGCGAGCGCCATCGGGGAGTAGGAGAGCATCGACTGCGTGCCGATGCCGATCAGGCCGACCAGCTTGGTCGGGTTGTTGACGTCGTCGCTGGTGATGACGATCTGCGCCGAGCGGTTGCCGAGCAGGGTGGGCTTGAAGATGACGTTGAACTTGGCCGCGCTGTTGGCCTGCACCAAGCCGGGCACGCCCATCGCCATGACGGTGAAGTCGCCGGGGTGCGCGCCCGCGATCTTGATGTCGGTCACCTTGAGATCGGCGCCGCCGGTGTTCGAGATCGTGCCGATGTTGACCGGCGACGGGACGCCGACGCGCACGTTGCCGAAGGACATCGTCCCCACGTCAAGAGAGATCGCCGGATCGCCGCCGCTGCCGGAGACCGGGACGCCGAGCGTCGGGAGGTTCGGATCGTCGCTGCCGAGAGTCAGCGTGGCGGTGCGCGGCCCCATCTGCGCCGGGGTGAGCGAGACGTTGATCGTGAAGGTCACGCCCGGGGCGAGGTTGACCGGGAAGCCGGGCAGGCCGGGGAGCTTGAACTCGGCGGCGTTGGGGCCCGACAGCGTGGCGTCCTTCACCTTGAGCTGGCCGGCCCCGATGTTGGTGATCGTGAGCATCACCGGCGTGGTGGTGAAGCCGACCTTGGCCCCGCCCACCTTCAGCGGCGTCGGGGAGGCCGAGATCTTGCCCTGGGCGAAGGCCGAGGCCGCGGTGAGGAGCGAACCCACGACGACCACTGCGAGGAGGCGGTTCCGCATCGTCCGTCCTTTGGCCGGGAGGTGCCCGGCAAGCTAGTCCAAGTGTTGGTGCAAGCGCACGCGAGGCACCATTTTACACCCGACCGGGGCCTGGCGATCAGGTTTCAGCGTCACAGGGTGTAGGACCGGTCCGCGATGATCGCGTCCTTGCCGTCGTGGAACACGATCCGCACCTGGCTCTTGATCGGGTCGAGGTGGAGGGCGGTGTAGTTGTTGGTGGTGCTCACCCAGTCGAACTGGGGCGCGCCGAGGCCGGCGGCGAGCACGTTGCCGGTCTGCGCGCCTGGGCCGGCGAGCACCTCGATCGCCGCCGCGCCGGGGCCGCTCCTCGACACGCGCCCGATGCTGGCGAGGTGGAAGTCGCCCGACACCCACAGCACGCCGCCGATCTTCTGCTTCTCGACGTGCTCCAGGATCTCGTTTCGCTGCGCGGCGTAGCCCTCCCAGCGATCGTCGTTGCCGAACTGGAACGCGAGCGGGAACGAGCCGATCGGCACCGAGTTGAGGATCAGCTTGAACACAGACGGGCTGGCCGCGAGGCCGGCCTTCAGCCAGTCCATCTGCGGGCGCGAGAGGTACTCCGCCTGCGGGGTCTTTTTCGTCGACGGGCGCCGCTCGCCGCGGGCGTCGAGCACGAACAACTCGGCGGTGCGGCCCCAGCGGAGGCTTCGCCAGATGCGATCGGGCGCGGCCGGCGCGCGGCGGATCGGCAGGTTCTCGAACAGCGCGCGCTTCGCGGTGGCAGCCTTTGCGGGGTCGATTTTTTCCGCGTCCCAGTTGTTGTCGACCTCGTGATCGTCCCAGGTGGCGACCACGCTGGTCGACGCGCGGAGGGCGCGGTAGGCGGCGGTGGAGAGGTTCTCCACCCAGCGCGTGCGGTACTCGCCGAGCGTTTTGCAGCCATCGGCGTAGGTGGTGTCGCCAAGGAGGAGGAAGGTGGCGAGATCGCTCCGCTCGGCGGCGCGTGCGAGGGTGTCGAAGGCGCGCCCGTTCTTGGTGCAGGAGATGGCGCCGATCACCAGGGGCTCCTGCGTGGAGTCGGCGGGCGCGGCGCGGAAGCGGCCGATCGGGCTGCGCGCCGTGCGCAGGCCGTCCTTCATCTCGAAGAAGGCGTAGCGGTAGCGCGCTCCGGCGGTCAGTCCGGGGACTTCGACGTGGACGAAGCCACCGTCGATCGCAGCGGCGTCCAGCGTGGCGATCCGGCGGGCGTAGGTGTCGCCCAGCATCTCCCACACCGAGACAGTCAGCGCGGCGCTGGCATCGTGGCGTGTCCAGAGGAGCGCGCTCCCGGCGGTGACGTCGCCGCTCGCGACGCCCAGGCCGAACGCGCCGGACTCGCCCACCCCGTCGGGCGGATCGATCGGAAGCATCGCCAGATCGGGTGGCAGCGCGGCGTCGGCGGGCGTGGTCCCGGCATCGCCACCGTCGGTGGATGTTCCCGCGGCACAGCCCGCGATCAATGCAGCGGCGGCGGCCGAGGTCACCACGAGGAACTCGCGCCGCGTGGGCGCGAGGGATGGCTCGCTGGTGGCGGCCGGTTCTCCGGCCTCCCGGACCTTCATCGGGAACCGCGGCGGCGCGTGCGGCGGAGCGCAACGATCAGCAGCCCGAGGGCCGCCAGCGGGCCGGCGCGGAGCGGGCTGGCGGGCGCGGTGGAGCAGCCGCAGCCGGCCGCCGGAGCGCCGCCGGTCGGGAATTCTCCGTCGCTGCCGGGGGATCCGTCGGCCGCGTTCCCGTCCGCGGGCACGCCCCCGATATCGGCGCCCTCCACCGATCCACCCTCGCCGACCGCCATCCCGAGATCGCCTCCCACCGGTCCGTCCTCGCCGCCCATCCCGAGATCGGCGCCGCCGCCCACCGCGAGGTCGGCCACCGTCGCCAGGTCCGCCCCGCCGCCCATCGCGAGATCGGGTGCGCCGATCGCGAGATCGGGCGCGGCCACCGCCAGGTCGGCCGTCTCCATCGCGAGGTCCGCCGCACCCATCGAAAGATCACTCGCGCCCGTGGCGAGATCGGCCATCCCCATCGCCATCGCGAGATCCGCCGCGCCCATGGCCAGATCGGCTTTCCCCGTCGCCAGATCCGCCATGGCCAGATCCTTGGCCGTCGCCAGGTCGGGAGCCATCGCCAGGTCGGGGGCCATCGCCAGATCCGGCATCATCATCGCCCCGTCGGTGGTGCAGGCCATCGCACGGCAGGTGTCGGTGGTGGCGCCGTAGCGATCGACCTCCCGCACGCAGTAGAAGTAGGCGGTCCCCGGCTTCAAGCCCGACACCTTGCGGAAGGTGGTCCCGAACGGGAGCTGCGCCACCCGCGTGGCCACGGTGAGCGCAAATCCAGCCATCGTCCCGACGTGCATCTCCGTAAGGTCGCGGTCGACGTAAAACGCCGTCCCGGTCCAGTAGAAATAGAGATTGGTGGACTTGTCGGGATTGTCGGCATAGCAGTTGAGGCTCGACGAGGCCGGCGGCGCGTCGTTCTTGACATCGATCGCCACCGCGCTGCCGATTCCGCCCGCGCCGAGACTGCTCGCGCCCGCCGGGACGGTGTACGGGCCGAGCGACACCTTCTTGTTGGCGGTGTCCTCCCATTCGAGGTGAACGAAGTATTTGTTGTTCGGGACCTTGGTCGGTGAGTAGAGCGAGTCGACCTTGGCGGAGAAGCCCACCCCGGGGCCGGCGGTTCCGACGGTCGGCGCGTACACGTTGGTCGCCCCGTTGTACTTCGCCGCCACCACCGACTCGGCGAAGACGCGCACCTCGGTGCCGATGGTGTTGGTCTTGTTGAAGGTGCCGACGCCCGCGTTCTTGAGGATGACGGTGAGGGTCGCGTCGGGCACCTGGGCGATGGCGGCCGCGGACCACGTCATGACGACGCCTGCCAGCACGAAGGCGAGGGAGCGCTGCATGGCCGCCACTGTAACAAGCAGCCGGCCGGGCCGCGGCGAGAATTGACGCTGCCCGGCACGCTGCGCTACCTAGGGAGCATGGCCTACCGTCGCTCCGCCTGGCTTCGCGGTGTCCTTTGCGCCGCGCTTCTCGCCACCCCGGTTGGCCTCGGCTGCGGCGACACGAAGCGCGAGACGCCGGTGTGCGGGGATCAGCTCCGCAACGGCGACGAGAGCGACGTCGACTGCGGGGGCACCTGCCAGCCGTGCGACGACGGCAAGGTCTGCAACGGCGGCGGAGATTGCAAGAGCGGCGCGTGTCTCGGCGGCCACTGCGCCCAGCCGGGGTGCAAGGACGGCGTCAAGAACGGCGCCGAGAGCGACGTCGACTGCGGCGGCACCTGCGGGAAGTGCGAAGGCGGGCGCACCTGCGCGGCGGGGGCCGACTGCGCGAGCGGGGTGTGCACCGGCGGCAAGTGCGCCGCGGGCCGGTGCAGCGACGGCGCGAAGAACGGCCAGGAGACCGACGTCGACTGCGGCGGCCCGTGCGCGAAGTGCGAAGGCGGTCAGCTCTGCGCCGTCGCTGCCGACTGCTCGGGCGGGGTGTGCAAGATGGGGCGCTGCGTGGTCCCGGCGTGCGATGACGGCGCGAAGAACGGCAAGGAAACCGACGTCGACTGCGGCGCCACCTGCCCGAAGTGTGTCGATGGAAAGAGCTGCGCCGCGCCCTCCGACTGCGCGAGCGGCGCGTGCAAGGGCGGCCTGTGCGAACCGCCCGCCTGCGACGACAAGATGAAGAACGGCGACGAGACCGACCTCGATTGCGGCGGCTCCTGCCCGCGCTGCCCCGACGGCAAGGGCTGCATGGCCGGCCTCGATTGCCTCTCCGGCGTGTGCACCGCCAACGTCTGTGCCGGCGGGATGTGCGGCGACAAAATCAAGAACGGCACCGAGACCGACATCGACTGCGGCGGCCCCTGCCCGAAGTGCGCCGTCGGCAAGGGCTGCCTCGTCGCTGTCGACTGCGTCGAGGGGGTGTGCACCACCAAGCTGTGCAAGGCAGCCTCCTGCTTCGACGCGACCAGGAACGGCAAGGAGGCCGACCTCGACTGCGGCGGCACCTGCGCCGCGAAGTGCGCCGACACCAAGAGCTGCCTGGTCAACGCCGACTGCCTGAGCGGGTCGTGCAAACTGGGCGTGTGCGTCGGCGCCGGCTGCGGCGATCTGGTAAAGAACGGCAAGGAAACCGACGTCGACTGCGGCGGGGTCTGCCCCGGCTGCGCCGGCGGGAAGGTGTGCGCCGTCGCTGGCGACTGCCTGAGCAAGGTCTGCACCCTCCTCAAGTGCGCCGTCTTCAGCTGCATCGACGGGATGAAGAACGGCGCCGAGACCGATATCGATTGCGGCGGCGGCGCCTGCCTCGGCTGCGTTTCCGGAAAGGCGTGCCTCCAGGGCGGCGACTGCGCGAGCGGCAAATGCGCCGGCAACGCGTGCGTGAAATCGACCATCGCCTTCGCGCCGCCGCTCTCGTACGGCGTGGCCGCGGCCCCGCAATCGGTGGTCACCGGCGACTGGAACAGCGACGGGATCGCCGATCTCGCCCTCGGCAGTGGCGCCGGCGCGGGCTGGGTCTCGGTGCACCTCGGGGCGGGCAAGGGCGTGTTCCGCGCCCCGGCGACCTACGAGGTCGGGATGGCGCCCCGCCAGGTGATCACCGCCGACTTCGACACCGACGGGAAGCCCGATCTGGCGGTCGCCAACAGCGGGAGCAAGAGCGTGAGCGTGCTGCGCGGTCTCGGGACGGGCGCGTTCGCGCTCGCCAAGGCCTCGCCGGCCGGCGGCTTCGCGTCGGCCCTCGCCTCCGGCGACCTCGACGGCGACGGCAAGCTCGATCTCGCGGTGGCCAACGGCGCCGACAACACGGTCAGCGTTCTGGTCGGAAAGGGGGATGGCAGCTTTGCCGCGCCGGTGAACTACCCGGTCGGCCAGAACCCCTCGGCGGTGGCGCGCGGCGACTGGAACGGCGACGGCAAGCTCGATCTCGCGGTGACCAACCTGGCCAGCCACGACGTCAGCGTGCTCCTCAACAAGGGCAACGGCACCTTCGCCGCCGCGGTGGCCTACGGCGCCGGGACGAACCCGCAGTCGATCGCCACCGGCGACTTCAACGGCGACGCCAAGACCGATCTCCTGATCGCCGACCTCGGGCAGTTCCAGAGCGCGCTCCTGGTCGGCAAGGGCGACGGGACATTCACCGCCGGGGCCAACCTCTCCGCGGGCGGCGACACCCTCCTCGCGGTCGATCTGAACGCCGACGGCAAGCTCGACGCGGTGGTTGCCAACGGGGCCCAGAGCGACGTGCGGGTGATGCTCGGCCAGGGCAACGGCCTCTTCGCGATCGCGGTGAAGTACGCCGCCGCCACCGGGTGTGTCGGCCTCGCCGCGGCCGATTTCAGCGGCGACAACAAGCTCGATCTGGTCACCGCCAATGCGATGTCGTCCGATCTCGGCCTGCTGGTCGGGAGCGGCACCGGGACCTTCGCCGCCGCACAGAACTTCGGCGGCAGCATCTACTCGGCCGGCGTCGCGGTGGAGGACCTGAACGGCGATGGAAAACCCGATGTGGTGGTCGCCACCACCCAGACGCTCTTCAACGCCACGGTCCTCCTCGGGGCAGGCGGCGGCGTGCTCCTCGCCGGGCAGCGCATGAAGACCAGCGTCCTTCCCGCGCTCCCCGCCTCGGTGGCGATCGCCGACTTCAACGGCGACGCCAAGGCCGATGCCGCGGTCGGGAACGCCCTCGGCACCGGCCTGGCGATCCTCCGGGGCAATGGCAACGGCACCTTCCAGACCGCTCTCTCCACCACCGGCGGCGGCGGCTCCGCGACGGTGGCGGACGTCAACAACGACGGCAAGATCGATCTCATCTCGGTGGTGACGGCGAAGAACACCGTCGAGGTGCTGATCGGAAATGGCACCGGCTACTTCGTGAAGGGCGTGCCCTACGCCGTCGGAATCGAGCCCCACATGGCTGCCGTCGGCGATCTGAACGGCGACAAGACCATCGACCTGGTGGTGGTCAACGGTCTGGGCGGCAACAGCGTCAGCGTGCTCCTCGGCAAGGGCGACGGCACCTTCCCCGCCGCCGTGACCTACGCGACCGGGAACGGCACCACCCCGAACGGCGTGGTGATCGCCGATTTCAATCTCGACGGCCTGCCCGATCTCGCCACCGCCGCGCTCGGCACCGACTCGGTGAACCTCCTCCTCGGCGCGGGAAACGGCACCTTCCAGGCTCCCAAGACCTACGCGGTGGGCAAGAAGCCGAGCGCGCTGGGGGTCGGCGACTTCAACGGCGACGGCAAGCCCGATCTCGCCACCGCCGACACCAGCAGCGACGGCGTGAGCCTGCTCGCGGGCAACGGCGACGGCACCTTTCAGGCAGCGCTGCCGTTCCCGGCGGGGTTCAGCCCGGTGGCGCTGGCGGTGCGCGACATGAACGCCGACGGGCGGGTCGACCTGATCGTCGGAAACTCGCACGAATCGGCCAGCGTCAGCATTCTCCTCAATACCGCGCAATAGCGACTCCGAGGGACAACCAATGGACCGCACGATCGCAATCGGTGATATCCACGGCGACCTCGAGCACCTCGAGCGATTGCTCGCCAAGTTGCCCGACCTCGACGCCTGCGACACGGTGGTCTTCCTCGGGGATTACATCGATCGCGGCCCGGCCTCGCGCGAGGTGATCGAGCGGGTCGAACGCTTCCGCACCGAATTTCCGGGCCGCTGCGTGACCCTCCGCGGCAATCACGAGGACGCCTGGCTCGATTGCTGGGAAAAGCCGAATCCCGGCTTCCTCCTCCCGCAATCGAACGGCTGCCTGGAGACGCTGCGCTCGTTCGTCGACTGCGCCGGCCTCACCGAGTTCCAGACCGCGGCGCGCCTCCTCGAGCCATCGAAATGGCTCCCCGCATCCCTCCGCGACTGGATGCGCCAGCTCCCGACCTGGTACGAGGACGAGCACGCGATCTACGTCCACGCCGGCCTGGAAGGGGAGGGCACGCTCTGGCTGCACCCCGGCCTGGGCCGCGAGCGCCCGCTGATGTGGATGCGCGAGGGCGACTTCTGGACCGGCTACCTTGGCAAGCGCCTGGTCTTCGGCCACACCGTCACCAGCCAGCTGCCCGTCGACCACCTCACCTGGTTCCAGAAGATCTTCGACGACAAGGCCGACGTCTGGTTCCGCGCCGACCTGATCGGCGTCGACACCGGCTGCGGCAAGGGCGGCTTCCTCTCGGCGGTCGAACTGCCCTCCCAGAAGGTCTACGAGAGCCGCTGAGCGACGTCCGACTCGGCACCGCGGTTCCGTGGGTTGCGCTTGCACCCCTGCACCCCCGCACCGTCGGGTGCTTGACCAGGACGCGGTCGCGCTTAGGGCCCGCGAAGGGCCCGCGAATGGACAACTCGATCGATGATCGCGGCCGAGGCGCCCGGATGGCGAGGCGCGACGACGGAGAATACTCTCTGTATTTGACGGAGGAGCAACGAAGCCTGCCGGGATGGATCGGCCGCGAGGGCGACTGAGTTGTCCAT
>SHYY01000236.1 GCA_009692555.1 Myxococcales bacterium | reverse complement strand
GTGAGCGGCTGGCTCTTCCCCGACCCGACCCCGGGGATCCTCTTCTCGGGGCAGCTGCGCTGGGTCGAGCACGTGGCGTGGGTGATTCTCGAAGCCGGCGCGCTCATCGCGTCCTGCCTCCAGACGCAAGAGGAGATGCGTGCGATCGCCCAGCGCCACGCCTTCCTCGAGGTCAAGGGCGAGGCGGAGTCCGGCGCGGCGGCCTCCCGCCTGGCTCGTCAGAGGGTCAGCGACGCGCTGGTCCACATCAGCGAGGGCTTGCGGATCCCGATGAACGCCCTGCGCGGGCAGGCCCACGACCTGCTCGACCCCCATCTCTCCTCCGGGGACCGCCAGAACCGCGCCCAGTCCATCCGGCGCGGCACCGAGCATCTCCTGGCGATGCTGGACGATCTTCTGGATCGCTCGCGGATCGAGGCCGGCGCCGTCGCGGTCCCCAGGATGCCCTGCTCGCCGTTCCAGATCGTCGGCGAGGTGGCCGAGCTGATGCGACCGCGCGCCACGGCGAAGAAGCTGTATCTGGCCGTCGAGTACGCCGGCCCGATCCCGGAGGTCATCGTCTCCTCCGCAGGCCACGTGCGCCAGGTCCTGGTCAGTCTCCTCGGCAACGCCATCAAGTTCAGCTCGGCCGGCGGAGTCCGCCTCACGGTGCGCTGCGAGCGGCCGCGCTCGGTCCGTCCGCGGCTCCTCTTCACCGTCGTCGACAGCGGCGCCGGAATGACCTCCAGCGAGCTCGGGGAGGTGTTCGCCCCGTCGGCCGAGGATCAGACGGCCCTGCGCGGCTTCGGCAACACCGGGTTGCGGCTGGGAGTCTGCCGTCGACTCGCGCGCCTGCTCGAGGGGGATCTCTCCCTTGATAGCATCGCCGACCACGGCACCTGCGCCACGCTGACCGTCGCCACCGGGCGCCTCGACGGCGTGCAGATGGTCGAGGGCGCGCGGCGCCCCATCGAGCCCGACGAGGCGCGTCCGGCCACGCCTATCCTGCGAGTGGTCGAGCGCAACCCAATGCCGGACAGCGCCGGGCCCTCTCTCGGCAGCGACCTGGCCGATCACTCCGACCTGGCCGACCTGGTCGGCCGCTTCGTGGATCTCCTGCCCGCCCAGTCGACCGCCGTCGCCCACGCCGCCCAGGCCGGCGACCTCGCGGAGCTCGAGCGGCTCGTTCGCCGCCTCAAGGGCGCCGGCGGCTCCTTCGGCTACGCGACGATCACCGATGCGGCCGACCGGGTGGAGGGCGCGATTCGCGAGCGCCAGGAGATCGGCGCCGTCCGCCGCCACGTCGACGATCTGGTGGCCCTGTGCGGCCGGGTCCGCTCCCCCCGTCTGGCCCTGGTAGCCGCCGTGCGCGGCGCGTGATGCGACACCCCAAGGAGACCCGATGCAAAACCGCCCGCTCCGCGTCCTGATCGTCGACGATGACCCTCTGCTTCGCGCGCTCGCAAGGCGGGTGCTCCGAAAGGAGGGATGGGAGGTGATGACCGCCTCCTCCCACCTGGCGGCTGTGATGCTCCTCCGCCGGCTGCCACCCGACGTGCTCCTGATCGACGTCAACGCCTTCGCCGAGGGATCCGCCCTCCCGACCTCCGGCGATGCCGCCGCCGAGACCACCCGGGTGGTCCTCTTCTCCGCCCGCGCGGAGACCGAGGTCGCCGCCCTGGCCCGCGAGTGCAACGCCGACGCCTGGGTCTCCAAGCATGGCGACATCCGCCTCCTCCCGGAAAAGCTCCGCGACGTCTGCGAGATCGACGCCGCCCTCCGCGCCACCGGCTAGCCCCCCGCTACCTCACGATCCTTCCGATCGGCTTGGTGTCCTTCGCGACCGGCGGAATGCGGTGCGGCGGCGGCGGCGGCTTGCGCGGCAGCTTCGGCGACCCCGTCCCCACCGCGACGATCTCCTCGGTCGAAGGATAGGCCACCACCCACTTCTCGACGCTCCGCGGCTCTATCCTGGCGCGCGCGAGCGCGGTCGTCAGTGGCTCGCTCGGCGGTCCCAGGAAGCGCGGCAGGGCAGTCCTGGCGTCGAACACGTACCGCCGCCGGATCGCCTTGTACCCGGGATAGCCCGCCTGCAGCAGGAGCCTCTGCCCCTTGGGGGCTCCCGGGTCGCGCCGGCCGCCTGTCCCGAACCCGCGCTCCTCCAGGATTTCCCGCTCGAACACCACCTTGTACTGCCGCGCCTTGCCCAGGAGCTCCACCTTCACCGTCCCCTGGTTGACCTGGTAGTGCATCACGATCGGGAAGTCGAACGGGTTGCGCAGCTTCAGGTCGGTGGTCGGGAAGACCACCGTGGCGTCGAGGCCGAGCGGGATGTAGGCGCTCGGCCGCGAGTGCGTGCGCGAGTAGACGATCTCGAGGCCCGCGAAGAACGAGGCCGCGTGCAGCGTCGACGCGATCTGGCACATCCCGCCGGCCAGCCCATCGATCAGCTCGCCGCCCTGGATCACCGGGGCGACCCGGTAGCCCTCCTTCTCGGTGCGGTTGCCAACCACCTCGTTGAAGGAGAACAGCTCGTGCGGCTTGAGAATGTGGCCGTTCAGGTGCTCCGCGCCGACCTTCAGGTTGTAGGTGCGGTCGTTGTCGATCTGCTGGGCAGAATAGTGGGTCTCCCAGGTGCCGAGGACCGTCGAGATGTCGATCCCGGCCAGGCCCTCCTTCGTCACCCGGGCAGGAATGACGATCGCCGCCAGCTCGATCGGCTCGGCCGAGGCTGGCGCGCGAGCCGCCGCCTCCAGAAGCGCCGCCGACTCGTAGACGTGCAGGAGACGCCCGGGTCGTTCGGGAGCGATGATATGGCGTTCGAGGTCGAGCTTGGCGTCCAGCGCGGCGGTGTCGAGCGACTCTTTGAGGTCGGTGAGCACCTCGAGCGCCCTGGCACGATCGAGGGCGAGCGGCACTGGCAAATCGGTCTCGCCGCGTTGCGCGCGCCGCCACTCCGGCAGATCGGCGAGCGGGTCGCCGCTCCGGCCGACCGCGCGCACCGCCTCGGAGAAGGCCGCCTCGTCGACGACGAAGCCGACCTCCTGTCGGCGCAGCCGGACGCGCTGGTCCCCGAAGCGGAGGACCACGGGCTGCTCCAGCAGGCGAGCGCCGATCGCGTGCAGCCGGGCCGCCAGGTCGCCCGGAAGCAGGCCACCCACGGATTCGCCGCCCGCTCGCAAGCCGGGGAGCGTCGCCGGGGAGCCGAGAGCGCGCAGGTAGAGCCCGGCAAGAACGGCACTCCCGATCAGCAGCAGCGACGAGAAGGCGATCAGCCACCACCGTCGTCGCCCGGGCCGGGACGAAGCCAGCGATGGGTCGATGAGCGCAGGCAGGTCGCTCGCATCCCGGAAGGGGCTCGCCGGCTCGCTCACCGCGACGATCCTAGCACTTCCATCGGAGGTCGCCAGTTTGGCCAGCGACGGCGGTTGGGGCCCGGAGTGGAAGACGGGTCACGGCGCGCGCGTACCATCTCCGCAACCGCGCTGGCTCGCTCGGGCACCTCGCCGCATTGACACCCCCCCCTGCGGCGGCTAGCCTTCACGTGACAGCGCAGAGGAGGCCGAGATGTCGCTCCGTGACAACGATGTGAAGGCGGCCCGCAAAAAGGGGTTCGTCGCGGCAGCGGCCACCGGCGGTGCCGTGGCCCTCATGGTGGTGGGCGCACCCGTCCTCGGTGTGGTGGCGCTCGTTCCTGCGGCCTACCTCGGGTGGGACTGGTTCAGCTATCGCGCAAAACGCGGAATGCGCTTCTAGCCGCGACCTCGCTCACTGGGGCTTTTGCTGCTCCACGCGCTGGTACATGAGCGGGTAGCTGCCCAGCACCGGACTCCCCTCGAACTTCGGAAACGTCAGCCCTTCGAAGCATCGCTTCAAGCACTCTAGCGCGGGCGCGGGTGCCTTCCCGTCCGCCTTGACGGCGGTGGTCTTGCCGTCCGGCTGGACCTGGTAGCTGATCTGGACGCGCGTGGTCCCGACGGCGACATCCTTGCTGGCGTCGAGGCAGGCCTGGAGGGCGGGGGTGGCGGCCTGGATGACCGCGGTCAGCCCCTCGGGGCTGGGCCCCTTCGCGTTGCCGTTGATGGTGTCGGGAGGTTTCGCGGCAGGGGCGGCGGCTCGCTGCAGCGGGGGCGGCCAATCGGGCGTCGGCGCGGCTGGTGCCTCGGCCGGCGCTGCCACCTTGGCGGGCGCAGCAGGAGGAGGTGGAGGAGGAGGCCGCCTCCTGCGGCACCCCGTCAGCGGAACGAGCCAGCACAGGAGGATCAGCAGGCCGCGGCGCATCCCACGACGGTAGTGCGGCCGTGGCTCCCCGTCAAACCTTGCCGCTCATCCGGCGAGCGTGTAGCCTTGCCCCGAGTGGCCACCTGCCCGACGTGCCGCACCCCGTTCGAGGGCGACGCGCAGTTCTGTCCCCGGGATGGGACGCCGCTGATGGCGGCCGCCCCTGCCGACCCGCTCGTTGGGCGCCTCCTCGGCGGGCGGTATCGGTTGATTGATCGACTGGGTCAGGGCGGGATGGGGACGGTCTATCGGGCCGTCCACACCCTGATGGACAAGCCGGTGGCGGTGAAGATCCTGCGCGGCGATCACGCGGGCGATCCGGAGGCGGTGGCGCGCTTCCACCGCGAGGCGCGCTCGGCCAGCCGCCTCGATCACGAGCACTGCATCCGGGTCACCGACTTCGGCCAGTCGGAGGATCTCCTCTTCCTGGCGATGGAGCTGCTCGACGGGGAGAGCCTCGGTGCGCTGATCCGTCGGGGTCCCGTTCCAGCGGGCCTTGCCGCCGCGATCGCCCACGCGATATCCGAGGCCCTCGCGCACGCGCACGAGCAGGGGGTGATCCACCGGGATCTCAAGCCCGACAATGTGTTCCTCGCGCGGCGGTCGCGCCAGGACGTGGTCAAGGTGCTCGACTTCGGCCTCGCGCGCATCGTCGGCAAGGGCTCGGGCGATCCTTCGGCTGGACCGGCGATCACCCAGGCTGGAATGGTCTTCGGCACGCCCGAGTACATGGCTCCGGAGCAGGCCGAAAGCGGCCCGGTCGACGCGCGGACCGACCTCTACGCGCTGGGCGTGATTCTCTACCACATGCTGACCGGCGAGCTGCCGTTCCGTGCGCCGAGCTTCCTGGCGCTGCTATCGAAGCACGTCGAGGAGGCACCCGAGCCACCTTCTGCTCGCCGCCCGGACCTCGCGATTCCCGCCAGCCTCGAAGCGATCGCCCTGCGGTGCCTCGAAAAGCGCCCCGAGGACCGCTATCAATCGGCCGGTGAGATCGCCGAGGCGCTGCTGCCGCTCGCCGAGCGGCCGGCGCTGACCCCGAGCCTGCCGCTGCCGTCGGTGCGGGTGTGGCGCCCGTTGCCGGCGCGGGAGGGCGCGGCCGACCTCGGGTCCGCGGAACGCGAGACGGGACCGGCCCGGGCGCCGGACGGGCAAGGCGGGGCGGAGCCCAGCCTGATGAGCGGCGAGGTGATCCTGCCGGCGCGGCGACGGGGTTTGGCGCTGGGTCTCGGCGCCCTCGGGCTGGCGGCCGTCGGCGGCATTGCTGCGCTGGCGATCACCGGCTCCGTGCGCCGCCCGACGCCCATTTCAGCGACGGTGGCGGCCCCGGTCGCGGCGGACCCGCTGGCCGTGGCTCGCCGCATGCTCGAGAGCGGCGATCTCGACGGTGCCAGCCGCGTTCTGGGTGCCCAGCGCGCGGCTCGCGACGGCCACGAGGTGCAGGAGCTGCTGGGGCAACTGGCGCTCCAGCGGGGTAACCGGCTCGGGGCCCTCGCCCACCTGCACCGGGCCACGAAGATCGCCCCCGAGGAGGCCGTTCCGCATGCCCGCCTCGCGTCGCTGCTGGCGCTGATCGGGCAGCGCGAGGCGGCGTGCCGGGAGGCCCACCTGGCGCTCGCACGCGACCCCAGGAATGCGGTCGCCCACGGGGCCCACGCGGCCGCGCGATGCGCCAAGGAGGCCAGGTGACCGGAGCGCGGTGGAGGGCGCTCGCGGTGACCTGGTTCATTGTCGCCTCCGGCGAGGCCTCCGGCTCGCAGTATCCGCTCGATCAGATCCGTACACTCATCCCGCGCCGCGAGGGGCTGCGGCTGCGCGCTGCCGGCATCCGCACCACCCTCGACCTGCTCACCTACGGTCGCACCCTGGCCGCAAGGCGCGTCCTCGCCGAGCGGACGCTCCTGCCCCAGGACCAGATCGATGCCTGGGTGGCGCTCGCCGACCTGATGCGGATCCGGGGCATCGGCCCCGACGTGGCGCGCCTCCTCACCGCCGTCGGGGTGCGCACGATCGCCGACCTGCAGCGCGCCGAGGCGGTCGCCACCGGCGCCGCGATCCGCGAGATGAACCGCACCCGCAAGCTATCGACCAACCCGCCCGGCCCTGACTCGATTTCGTACTGGATCACCCAGGCCCGTACGCTTCCGATCGTGCTGGAATGATCCGATGATCGGGCGGAGGGGCGATCGCCGTTGACCAAGGCGCGCAAGCGAAGCTACCATCGCCGGACACCACTTCCCATCCAGGAATCAAGCACACGATGGACATGACGGTCGACGGCGGCACGGCGGGCAGCTCGGGACCTCCCGGGGGGCCGCCGCGGCTCGCGGCAGGGACCCGCCTCGGCGGGCGCTTCACCATCGAGGAGTTCCTCGGCCAGAGCCCGTTCGCGGAGATCTTCCGCGCCAGCGATGCCAGCGACGGCAAGAAGGTCGTGATCAAGTGGCTCCATCGGGAGCTCCTCCACGATGCCCACGCGCGCGCCCGGCTCGAGCAGGAGCTGGCGATCGCCGCGCAGCTCGAGCACAAGAACATCAGCCAGACCTACGGCTTCTGGTTCGAGGGCGAGCAGCCCTATCTCGCCGTCGAGGACCTCGAGGGCACGACGCTCCGCGAGATGCTGGAGAAGAAGCGCGCCAGCGGCCGGGCCTTTTCGTTGAAGGGCGCCTACAACGTCATCGCGCACGTCTGCAACGCGCTGGCGTACGCCCACGGAGCGCTGGTTCACGGGGCGCTCACCACCGGATCGGTGGTGGTCAATGCCGCCGGCCGGGTGAAGCTCACCGACTTCGGGATCGGACGGGCCCTGCCGTCGCTGGACGGGCACCCCTACGCCGCTCACCTGCTGGCGTCGATGGCGCCCGAGATGATGGGCTCCCCCGATCAGATCGATCGGCGGGCCGATATCTACTCCGTCGGAGCGATCCTGTTCGAGCTGCTGACCGGCAACGAGGTGCCGGAGCATTTCGTGGCGCCGAGCAGCCTGGTTCCGGGCCTCCCGCCGGCGCTCGATCCGGTGATCGAGCGCTGCCTGCGCCCCACGCCGACGGAGCGCTTCGGCGACGCCCAGGAACTGAAGCACGCGCTCCACGCCGCGGTGGAGGGGATGGTGACCAACACTCCTTCGGCGGTGGCGGCGCTCCCGAAGGCGCTGGCTCTGCCGCCGCCCATGCCGCCCGGGCGGCCTCCTCCCTCCCCGGCGCGTCCCTCGCCGCCGCCCACGACGGCCAAGGGTCCGCCGGCGCCGGCGGCCGCTGCTCCCCGGCCTTCGCGCCCGGTGCCGGTCGCCCGTGCCCCGATCGCGCCCTCGTTCAACGTCGCCTCGGCGCTCTCCGCCGTCGACGAGTCGCAGGAGCGCTGGCTGATCCAGAAGGACAAGCTCGACTTCGGACCCTTCCGGCTGGCCGACGTGAAGCATCAGATCGAGAAGGGGCAGATCAAGGGCGATCACACGATCGTCGACATGGAGAACGGCGAGCGCAGGCGGGTGAAGGAACACCCGATGCTGCGCGACTTCATCCTCGGTATCGAGGGCAAGAACGAGGACCAGCGGCGCATCGACGCCGACGCCGCCGAGGCGCGCCGCCACAAGCGCAATCTGGTCACCCTGCTCTCGGTGATCGTCGGTGTGCTGATCCTCGGCGGCGGCGCGGCTGGCTACTACTTCGGCGTCTATCTGCCCGCGCACCCGAACGAAAAGACCAAGATCGTCTACAAGGATCGCGACGCCGAGGACCTGCTCAAGGGCATCGAGATCACCATGAAGGTCGATCCGCCGGTCCCGAAGGT
>SHYY01000235.1 GCA_009692555.1 Myxococcales bacterium | reverse complement strand
GGGGATGGAGAGCGCCGCACGTTTGAGCTCTTCGGTGAGAAACGAGTTCCCGCTGGGGGCGCTCGTCGCGATCTGCGACGCAAGGGCGAGGAACTCGATGGCGCGGCGATAGACGTCGAGCTCCTGGTCGGCCAGCAGGGGCATCCTCCTGTGTGGCCAGGGGGGTCGGTCGGCAGGAGGAATTTGTTGCGGGAGGAAGTTCGATTGCCGTCGCTGCGGACGGGACGACTACGACTACGACTACGACTACGACTACGACTACGTGACGAGCAAGAGCCAGCAAGAGGGCCCCCTCCGCTGTTAAGCACCCCGGTGACGGTCAGGTGACGGTCACGCCGCAGGCCGGGACTGCCGGTGCCTCGGCGAGGAGGCAGCCGGTCCGCGGGTAAGGTACGGCGACGGGGCGACTACGGGGCGACGACGGAGATTGACCGCCCGCCGGCCGTGCGGATACCCTCCTCTCCGTCGCGTTCTCGACGGAGGGACTCCCAGATGCGGTCGCGCTCGCTCGTCGTCAGCCTCGTTCTCCTGGCGTTCGCCGGCTTGCCGGCGGTCGCGATGGCCCAGATGCAGCCGCGCCCCGAATGGCAGAAGGGCCATCGGATGCGGATCAAGATCGACTCGATCCCGCAGCAGGCCACCATCTACATCGACTCCAAGGCCTACGGGGTCCAGGGCTACACCCCGTCGGAGATCAAGCTGCCGAAGGGCACCTACCGGATCATCCTGGAGAAGGAGGGGCACAAGACCGAGGAGCATCCGATCGCGATCACCCGATCGCAGCCCTACATGTTCCCGCTGGTGAAGCAGGCCCGGCCGGCGATCCTCGATGTGCGCGCGGCGAACGATCAGAGCGCGGCGGGCGGGTCGATCACCGTCGACGGGACGCCGGTCGGCGCGGTGCCGAACCAGGTGGAGGTCTCGGCGGGGACGCACACGCTGGAGGTGAAGCGGCCGGGCTTCAACGACTACCGTGACTCGGTGCAGGTGGGCGAGGGGGAGCGGCGGACGATGGTGATCGCGCTGGTCGCGCAGGTGAAGCCGGGCGCGCTGCTGGTGACGGCGGACGTGGCGGGTGCGGACGTGTTCGTCGACGGGTCGCGAAGGGACAGCGCGCCCGCGTTGATCGGCGATCTCCCCGAGGGGGATCACACCGTCGAGGTGAAGAAGGACGGGCTGACGCCGTGGAAGCAGGTGGTGCGGGTGGTCGCCGGGCAGCAGACCAAGGTGCTCGCCCAGATCGCGCCGGTGGCGCCGCCGCCGCCCGCCGCGGGATCGCTGCGGGTGCTCTCGTCGACGCCGATGGCCGATGTGCTGGTCGACGGTGAGCCGCGCGGGCCGGCCAACGCGGAGCTGCGCGATCTGCGCCCGGGAGTGCACGTGGTGGAGGTGCGGGCGGCGGGGTTCGTCTCGAAGCGCGTCGAGGCGGAGGTGCGCGCGGGCGAAGTCCGTGCGGTGCAGATCGATCTCCAGACGGCGGCGGCGGAGCGGCAGGTGGCGGGGGTGCGGGTGATCAGCCCGGTGCCCGAGGCGGAGGTGTTCGTCGACGGTGCGTCGGTCGGGAAGGCGCCGATCGAGAAGAACGATCTCCAGGTCGGCAAGCACTTCATCGTGGTGCGCAAGGAGGGCTACGCGGAGTACCGGCTGGAGGCCGATCTCCAGGCGGGGAGGGTGTTCCAGGTGTCGGCGGTGCTGCAGGCGACCGGCTCCCTGCGCGCGATCTCCAGCCCGCCCGGGGCGGACGTGTTCGTGGATGGTACCGCGATGGGGAAGACGCCGATCTCGCTGCCCGACGTGGCCACCGGGGAGCACGTGATCGAGGCGAAGATGAAGGACTTCGTCGACGGGAAACAGACGCTGCGGGTGGTGGGCGGGCAGCCCGGGGTGGTGTCGTTCGATCTGGTCGCGATCCAGCACGGGCCGACCGCGGCCGAGAGCGAGAAGCTGCGCCGCGAGCAGTCCACCTTCGGGGCGCTGGCGCTCGATCGCAACCGCTTCGCCGTCGACGCGGGCGTGGGGGCGTTCGCCTACTTCTTCATGGCCCGTCTCACCGCCGGGGTGTGGAAGCAGGGGCCGTTCGGGATCGACGCCGGCCTCGAGCTGCGCACCGGCTTCTACCAGTGGGATATCGGGATCAGGCCGCGGGTGCAGATCTACCGCGCCGATCCGGTCGCGGTGGGGGTCGATCTCGGCTTCCTCGGCGGCGGCGGTCCCACCAAGCGCAACGAGTTCACCTTCGAGCTCGGCCCGATGGTCACCTTCATCGCCGGCTCGTACGTCCATGTGACGTTCAAGCCCTACCTCGCGGTCGCCACCGAGCGCCTCTGCCCGTCGGTGAGCGACATCACGACGGATGACATGGAGACCGGCATGGCGGGCATCAAGGGCTCGGGCAAGCTGTCGATGATGGACGGAGGTGAGAAGCCGATCTGCAAGACGTTCGACGACGCTCGCGCCTCCGCGCCCAAGACCCACGCCAACACCCTGATCTTCGGCCAGATGGACCCGCGCGATCGCTTCGTCAGCGCGCGCTTCTTCCTCCAGGCCACCCTGGAGGTCGCGGTGACCGAATCGCTGAACGTCTGGCTGCTGCTCGAAGGGGCCCCGTTCCAGGGGCAGCGGCAGGGCTACACCAGCAAGTTCAACCCGGTCTATCTCGATGAAGACTTCCCGCTCTACGGGCGCGCGGGCATCACCGGGAAGTTCTGAGCGACCGGCTCTAGGTCCCGCCGTAGGGGATGCAGATCGGCGCCTTGGTGCCGAAGGTCAGCGACGAGAGGCAGCTCTTGCTGCCCGAGACCTCGAGGCACAGCGGAGCGGCCGGGGCGCACTCCTCGTTGGCGACGCACGACTGTCCGATCACCAGGCGCTCCTTGCAGGTGCCGGTGTCGCAGCGCCCGTCCTCTAAGCACGGGGCGGTGTCGCCGCAGGCTTCGGTCTTGGCCCTCCGCGCGACGCACGTGGCGAGCTTGTTGACGTCGGCGCAGAAGGTCCCCACCTCGCACACCTCGCCCGGGTTGGCGCAGAAGTCGCCCTTCTTCTTGTCGACCTTGCGCGCGCACAGCTTCGGCGACATCGGGCCGACCGCGCCGATCTCGTCGCACAGGAAGGCGTCGCCGGCGCACTCGAAGTCGCTCGCGCAGGGCATCTTCTCCATCACCGTGCCCTGGAAGACGCGCTCGCAGGTGCGCATCGCCGAGGCCATCACCGCGACGTCGATCTCGTTCGCCTTGAGCTCGCCGTCGGCGTGAGCGGCGCGCCACGCGTCGACGCAGCCGGGCGCGCGCTCGACGGTGTACTTGCGCGCCGAGCGCTTGGCCCCGTCCGCCACCCAGTAGGTCTTGCGCGCCTGCTGGCACGCCATCTCCGGCGCGGCGCACTTGCTCGCCACCCCGGCGCACTCCGCCTCCGCCATCCCCTGCGCCCACGAATCCACCGACGGGTACCGGTCGGCCGGCGGGGGGCTCGCGCAGGCGGCGAAGAGCAAGCCCGCGGCACCGATGCTGATTCCAGAAAAGCGCTTCATCGTGATGACCTCCTGGGTCGATAAAATACACACCTTCGGGCCGCTCCGACAGTGACGCAGGTCAAATCGCGGGCGAAGCGATCAGATCGGCGCGGGCCAGGAGCAGGAGCAGTTTCCCCCGCACCGGGCCCATCCCGGGCAGCGCGGCGAGCCGGATCAGCGGCACCACCAGGTCGAGCGTGTCGTCGACCAGTCGCCTGGTGCGGCGCTGCTCCGGGGAGGCGTCGTGCAGGAAGTAGAGCAGGCAGCCGAGCAGGAGCAGCCACAGCGACGGCGCGAGCAGGGTGGAGAGGTCGGCCGGCAGGGCCTCTCCGTCGAGCGCCTCGGCGAAGATCGCGATCGCCCGGCTGCGCACCGGCAAGGTGGTGGCGGCGAAGACCGAGAGCGGGTGATCCGGGGCGGCGACGGTGTGAAAGAGGGCGCCGAGGAGCGCGCGCTCGCCCGCGATCAGGTCCAGCTTGCCGTGGTAGACGGCGGCGAGGCGGGCGCGGAGATCGCCTCCCTGCGCGAACGCGGCGCGCGAGCGCGTGGCGTGCTCGGCCTGCTGCTCCTCGTACCAGGCGAGCACGATCGATTCCTTCGACGGGAAGTGATAGTAGGCCGCCCCGAGGGAGAGGCCGGCCTCGCGGGCGATCGCGCGCATGGTCGTCCCTTCCAGGCCGCGCTCGCGGAGCAGGGCGAGGGCGGTGTCGAGCACGCGCCGCCGGGTGGCCTCCGCCTTGCCGTCGGGACGCCTGCGGGCCACTACCCACGTACCAGGTGGAGGACGCGGTCGAGGATCGTGTCCGCGAGCTGCAGCTTCGACATCAGCGGCAGCGACTCCGCCACGCCGTCCGCCCCGAGCAGCAGCGCGCGGTTGGTGTCGAAGCCGAAGCCGGCGCCCTCCAGGGTGACATCGTTGGCGACCAGCAGGTCGCACCCCTTGCGCGCCAGCTTCTCGCGGGCGTGACGCAGGAGGTCGCCGGTCTCGGCCGCGAAGCCCACCAGCACCGGTCCGGCACCACGCGATCTCCGTCGCTCCGCAAGCTCGGCGAGAAGATCGGGGTTCCTGGTCAGAAGGAGCGCCATCCCCTCCTCTGCGCCCTTCTTCAGCTTGATCGGCGAGACCTCCGAGGGACGAAAATCAGCGACGGCGGCGGCCTTGATCACGCAGGCCGCGGCCGCCTCGCGGGCCATCACCGCGTGGTGCATCTCGCGGGCGCTCTCGACATCGATCCGCTCGACGGCGTCAGGGGTGGCGAGCGCGACCGGGCCGGCGATCAGCGTCACCCGCGCCCCCCGCGCCGCCGCCCGCCGCGCGATCGCGAAGCCCATCTTCCCCGACGAGCGATTGCCGAGGAAGCGCACCGGGTCGATCGCCTCGTGGGTGGGCCCGGCGGTGACCAGGATCGCCATCCCGGCGAGGTCCTGGGGCGAGAGCGCGGCGACGCACGCGGCGACGATCGACGACGTGGGCGCGAGCCCTCCCGCCGCCACCGGACCGACGGTGCGGGCGCCCCTCGCGACCAGACGCGCAAGGTTCTCCTGCGTGCGCGGGTGGCCCCATGCGGCCGCGTCCATCGACGGCGCGAGCAGCAGGGGGGCGCGGGTGGCCAGCGCGGTGGCGGTGAGCGCATCGTCGGCCAGCCCGAGCGCGAGGCGCGCCAGGGTATCGGCGGTCGCCGGCATCACCACCAGCAGCTCCGCCCACGCGCCGATCGAGGACGTCTCCGAGAGGCCGGCCTGGCCGACGGCGAGCGGATCATTCGCCACCGTGTTCCGCGAGAGCGCCTCCAGCGTCGCGAGGGTGACGAAGCGGTCCGCCCCCCGCGCCACCACCACCCGCACCTCCGCCCCTGCGAGGTGATCGATCAGCTCCGCGACGCGCCACCCGTCGAGGGAGGCGCCCACCCCGACCACGATCCGCCGCCCCGCGAGGAGCGCGCGCATCACGGCGCCGCGGGAGCGGTGGCCCGCCTTGCGATCGCCCGCACCGTGATGATCCCCACCCCGACATTGGCGCCGTGCTCGAAGAACGGCTCGTACTTGAACAGCGCGCGCAGGATCATGCTGGAGTCGCCCAGGCGGTAGTTCGCGCGGTAGATCGCGGTGGTGTAGCCCGGGCGCGAGGAGAGGTCCCAGCGGAAGCGCGAGCCCTTGAGATCGCCGCCCACGCCGAGCGCGTCCACGCCGGCTTTCTCGAAGCGCATCTGGTAGCGGGTGTCGATGTTGAGGAGGATGCCGTCGACGGAGATCTCGTAGGTGAGACCGGCGGCGCCGCGCTCCACCACCTCGCACTTCGTCACCGACGGGATGAACTGCGGCCAGCGATCGGGCGCGCGCACCACCGCGAGCACCGCGTCGAGGGGAGCCGGGATGCGCTCGACCACGCTCACGTCGAGGAGCGCCCCCGAGGGCAGCGAGCGAACGATCGCCACCGCCCCGCGATCGAGCAGGAAGTTGAAGCCCGGGGAGGGGCCCGCCAGGGCGGGGGGAGTGCCCGTCTTGCCCTGCGCCGCGGCTCGCCGGGCCGCTTCCACGGCCACCGACTTGATCAGCACCAGCCCCGCGGCGAGCCCCATCCCGGTCTCGTTCGCCGGGTTCTTGCGGATCATCTTGTCGAGGACGGCGTTGGTGCGCGGAACCTCATAGTAGAGGTACTCCACCACCACGGTGCCGCCGCCCGCCGCGGGCAGGAACTCCCAGCGCGCCACCGTCTCCTGGCCAACAGCCTGGCTGTCGATGGCCCCCGGCGCTCCGGGGGCTCCCGGTGCGCCGCCGGCCGTGGGCGCCTGGAACGTCAGGCGGTTCTCTCCATTGAAGTGGCCGATCGGCAGCTCGATCTGCCAGCTGTGGAGCAGCGTCCCGTCGCCGGCGCGGGTCACCTCGCTCTTCGAGACGTTGCGCACGAAGCTCGGGTAGCGCTCGGGGTGCGCCACCACGTCGTGCACCACCTCGGGTGGCGCCGCGCTGTAGGCCAAAAGCGAGAGCTGGCGCGGGCGCCCTTCGGCGTCGGACTCGATCGCCGCCATCTCGCCGTGCACCAGCAGCGGGGCGAGGGCGGTCAGCTTCGGGGTGGGGAAGGGCCGGAGGACCCGCACGGCGGAGGCGGGCGCGGGGACGAGCCAGAGGGCGGCGAACGCGACCAGGAAGCGGCGCATCGGGCGCACAATACCACGCGCAGGCAGGGCCCCCACTCCGGTTCCGGTATGCTACGAAACGACAGGAACCCCGGTGCCAAGGCCCACCTTCACACGTCGCCGCTTCGTCAGCTACGCGCTCCTCGTCGGCCTCCTCGGGCAGGCGCCGGGGGCGCTCCTGCTGGCGATCGCGCTCGCTCCTGCCGTCGGTGGCGCGGCCCGGCCGATCGCGCTCGGGCTGTGCGCGCTGCTCACCCTCCCGCTCGCCGTCCGCATGGGCATAGGGGTCAGCGACCATTCCGAAAGCGGGCTGCTCGGCGGATCGCTGATCGCGCTGTTCGCCTGGTGGGGCACCTCGATGGTTGCCGGCTGCGCCGCGCCGGTGACGATGCTGCTCGCGGCGGCGGTCGGTGCTCCTCGCTGGACCGGCGCCGTGACAGCCCTCGCCCTCGGTGCGCTGGCCGGCGTCGGAGGCGTCACCGTGCGCCGAACTCGCGCGCGCCTGCGCCGGATCGAGGTCGCGCTCCCGGACCTCCCAGCGGCCCTCGATGGCTACCGTATCGCCCACCTCAGCGACCTGCACATGAGCGGCTACACGCCCCCGTCGCGGGTGCGCTCGTGGGTCGATCGGATCAACGCCCTCGACCCCGATCTGGTCGCGGTGACCGGCGATCTGATCACCTCGGGCGATCGCTACCTGGACGACCTGGCGCGCGAGCTCGGCCGGCTACGCGGTCGCGACGGCGTGGCGCTGTGCATGGGAGATCGTTCATCTCGTCGAGCGACGCGGTCTTGAGCACCGCGTGGCGGCCCTCCAGCGAGAGGCGGGCGACGCGGTAGAGCTTGGCCGCCCCGAGCTGGCGGAAGCGCTCGATCAACGCTGGCGAGTCCCGCCCCAGCTGCGCGAGTGCGACGTAGTTGGCGGCGGTGGTTCGCTCGATGCCGAGCCGCTCGCTGAGCCAGCGGTGGTACGAGCCCTGGAGCGCCCGCCGTCCCTCGAGGAGGATGCCGCCCAGCTCCACCGCCATGTCCACCAGCGCGCGCACCCCCTGCCGCCGCAGCTCCAGGAAGCGCCCGGTCAGCGCCGCGGCCTCCGGTTCGTCGACCGGATCGACGATCAACGGCTCCCGCCGCAGCCGCAAGATGGGTGAGGAAACCGTCAGCCGGATCATCTTCGGGCCCGAGGGCGCCGAGCCGATCCTCGGGGTGGTGGCGTTGGAGAGCACCGGTATCGGGGTCGATCCCGTCACCAGGCAGCTGAAGCGAATGGCGGCAAAGCCGCTGAAGCAGGTGGCGGTCGCCGGCTGATCAACGTCCGCGGCGGCGACGTTTCGTTGTCGTTGTCGTTGTCGTTGTCGTTGTCGTTGTCGTTGTCGTTGTCGTTGTCGTTGTCGTTGTCGTTGTCGTTGTCGTTGTCGTTGTCGTT
>SHYY01000032.1 GCA_009692555.1 Myxococcales bacterium | reverse complement strand
AGCTGACCGCCTGGATGACCGAGCTCATCCTCTACCGGCTCAACCGCGTCCCCGAGAAGAACTACCTCGCCTTCCTCGACCTGATCGGCGTGCGACTGCGCGCGCCCCAGCCGTCGCAGGCGCTGCTCACCTTCGATCTCGTCGAGGGGGCCGAGCGTCAGACCGTCAAGGAGGGCACGCAGGTCGCGACGCCGCAGGCCGCCGACGAGGACACCGTCGTCTTCGAGACCAAGCGTGACCTCCTCGTCACCGGCGTGAAGCTCGACCGCTGCTTCTCCTACTTCGACGAGACCTACGCCGACAACTCGCCCTTCCTCCACGGCTCGCGCCCCGAGGGCTTCGAGGCCTTCGCCGGCGCCGACCGCGTCGATCGCTTCTTCTACCTATCCGACGCGCGCTTCTCGTCGCTGAACGACTCCACCGTCCTGCGCGTGCGCCTCAACGCGCCGGAGACCGGCGGGCGCGATCTCGCGCGCCTGCTCGAGTGGGAGTACTGGAACGGCCGTCGCTGGCGAGAGCTCCGCGTGACCGAGTTCGAGGTCGAGCGCGGTGAGGTCGTCTTCTTCGGCCCCGCCGATATCCAGCCCACCACCGTCCACGGTATCGAGGACACATGGATCCGCGGCCGCCTCGCCGAGGTCCCGAAGAACCCGCAGGAGACCGAGGTCGACACGATCAGCGCGGTGATCGAGACCATCGGCGAGGGGCAGCCCCCCGATCTCGCGCTCGCCAACCTCGACAACAGCATCTTCATCGCGCTCGACCTCGGGAAGAACTGCTTCCCGTTCGGCAACGAGCCGAAGATCGATCACTGCTTCTACCTCGCCTCGCGCGAACTGCTCTCCCAGCCCGACGCCGAGGTGCGGATCGAGTTCGCCATCTCGGATCCCACAGTGATCCCGCCTCCCACGGCTTCGGAGGATCTGCTGATCTCGTGGGAATACTTCGATGAGAAGCGCTGGCGCATCCTCGGCAAGAGCACCTCGAAGGGCGTGCTCAAGACCCAGGAGGCGGTCAACGAGTGGAACTTCCACGACGACACCAAGGCCTTCACCCGCTCCGGCGTGGTGAGCTTCAAGTGCCCGCGCGACATCAAGCCCGGCGAGGTCAACGGCGAGGCCAGCTACTGGATCCGCGCGCGCATCGAGCTCGGTGACTTCGGGACCGCCGGCAGCTACATGCTCGACGGCGACAAGTGGGTGTGGCGCGATGATCGCCCGCTCCACCCGCCGGGCCTGAAGTCGATCGCCTTCAAGTACCGGGCGGACCTGCAGTACGTGAAGCACGTCATCTCCTACAACGACTTCCGCTTCCGCGATCACTCCGACGAGGCCAAGCAGGAGTACCGCCCGTTCCAGCCCTTCTCGGTCAGCCCCGACGAGGGCGCGGCGCTCTACCTCGGCTTCGACAAGAAGCTGCCGAACGACGCCGTCTCGCTCTACTTCCAGATGGCCGAGAACCTTGGCCCGCGCGATCAGGACTTCACCAACGCCGACCACCTGCGCGTCTTCTACAAGAACCGCGCAGCGGCGTGGGAGTCCGAGCAGAAAGTGGTGTGGGAGTTCTGGGACGAAAAGAACTGGGCGCCGCTCGCCGTCGCTGACGAGACGCGCAACTTCACCGGCTCGGGCTTCGTCGACTTCGTGGGACCGGACGAGCACACCCGCTCGCTCAAGTTCACCGAGGACCGCTTCTGGATCCGCGCGCGCCTCGAGATGGGCGGCTTCGTCAAGCCCCCGGCGATCGTGCGGGTCCTGCAGAACACCGTCGCCGCGGCGAACGTGGTGACGATCCGCAACGAGATCATCGGCTCGTCCGACGGCACGCCGATCCAGACCTTCCGCTTCGTCCAGGGCGCCTACCTCGAAGGCGAGGTGATCGAGGTCCGCGAGCGCGATCTGCCGAACACCGAGGAGACCGCCGACCTCGGGGAGGGCGCCGTACGCGCCGCCGATCTCGACGACGGCGGCGGCTACTGGGTGCGCTGGAAGTCGGTGGAGAGCTTCTTCGAGTCGGGGTCGCGCTCGCGCCACTACCTGCGAAGCCCCACCACCGGCGAGATCCACTTCGGCGACGGGTCGAAGGGGATGATGCCCTACGAGGGGCGCAACAACATCGTCTGCCGTCGCTACCAGATCGGCGGCGGTGTGCGCGGCAACGTCAACGCCGGATCGCTCACCGCGCTCACCCGCTCGATCGCCTACATCGACAAGGTCAACAACCACGTCGCTGCCGTCGGTGGCGCCGATGCCGAGACGGTCGAGGAGGCGAAGACTCGCGCCCCGATGGAGATCAAGAGCCGCGACCGCGCGGTCACCGCCGAGGACTTCGAGGGCCTCGCCCTGCGCGCCTCGACCGGGATCGCCCGCGCCCGCTGCCTCCCGTCGGGCCGGCACGACGGCCACGTCCTGCTGGTCGTGGTCCCGAAGGCGGACGAGAAGCACTCCGACATCACCAAGAAGCTAGAGCCCGCCCCGGAATTGCTCCGCTTCGTCAAGAACTTCATCGACGAGCGGCGGCTGGTCTCGACGGTGCTCGAGGTGATCAAGCCCTCCTACATCGAGATCTCGATCAAGGTCACCCTGATCCGCCGCTCCGTCGGCAAGACCGAGCGCGTTCGCGCCGAGATCGAGGATCGCCTGCGCCGCTACCTGAACCCGCTCCAGGGCGGGCGCGACGGCAAGGGCTGGCCGTTCGGCCGCGCGGTGTACAAGAGCGACCTGGCGCACTTCGTCGAGGACATCCCCGGGGTCGAGGTGATCGACTCGATCACCATCTACGACGAGGATCGCCGGATCGCCGTCGAGAACGTGCGCCTCGAGCCCGAGCAGCTGATCCACCTCGTGAACATCGCGGTGGTCGAGCGCGTCCGGGAGGAGATCGTTTAATGATCCAGGGGCAGCAGCGGGCCCTGATCCGGATGCCCGAGATTGTCGGGCTGCAGCTCCGCAAGGCGCAGCTGCTCGTCGAGAACGTGGGCCTGAAGGTCGACGCGATCCTGTTCCAGGAGAGCTACGACGAGCGCAACACCGTGCTCCAGCAGCGTCCGATGCGCGGGCAGATGATCTACGTCGGCGAGAAGGTCACGCTCACGGTCTCGCGCGAGAGCTACATCAAGTGGCTCCCGTCGATCTACCAGCGCTCCGATGTCACCGGGAAAAACTTCCTGCGTGACCTCTTGTGGATCACCCAGCACCTCTTCGGCCAGATCGAGGAGCAGCTCGATGTCATCCACACCTTCTTCGATCCCTACGAGTCGCCCGACGAGTTCGTGCCGTGGCTGGCCGACTGGACCGCGATGGTTCTCGAGGAGGACTGGCCGAAGGCGAAGAAGCGGCGGCTGATCAAGAAGGCGATCGAGCTGTACAAGATCCGCGGCACGGTGAAGGGGCTCAAGCTCTTCATCTCGCTGTTCACCGGCCACGAGCCGGAGATCATCGAAAACGCATGGCCTTTCCGTGGCTTCCAGATCGGGGTCACGTCGGGGATCGGGGTCGACACGGTGATCCTGCCGCCGGTCAACATCGCCCACACCTTTCTCGTCGAGATGCCGGTCACCTACAACGACATCACGATCGAGTCGGTGATCCGCCTCCACGAGATCATCCAGATGGAGAAGCCGGCCAACACCTCCTACTACCTCCGGTTCGCCGCCGAGAAGCGGGCCAAGGAGCTGCGCGGCTTCTTCCAGATCGGCATGCGATCGGGCATCGGGATCGGGCAGGAGGTGCTGGTCCCGATGCCAGCGGGCGGGATGTTCTCCGACGAGGAGGCCGCCGCGAACGCCAAGGTGATGCGGCCGGCGGATGCGCCGCACACCGAGAACGTCGATGAGTTCATGCCGCCGGTGCGCGGCAAGCCGCCGCTCCTCAAGGCACCGAAGGCAGAGAACGCGCCGATCGAGGGCCAGGAGGTTCGCACCAACCTCGCCGGGGGCTTCGACTCCGGCGCGCGCGAGATGCGGGCGATCACCCTCGACGAGGCGCTCGAGGCAGGCCTGCCCACGCAGGTCACCAAGGCCCGGCCGGAGCCCGAGGCCGACCCCGACCCCGAGAAGAAGAAGCCGAAGCCGAAGAAGTAAGAGCCGAAGTGAGACAGCAGTAACGAAAGCGGAGAGAACAGCCCATGGCCACTGAGCGAAACGAGAAGCCGGCGACCGCGGTCGTCAACAAGTCCTTCAAGCGGATCAACTTCTTCAAGGGCTTCCTGACCACCGAGCACGACTGGAACGACGCCGAGCGCTATCACCTCGAGAAGCGAAAGCTGCACAATCGGCTCTGCCATGCCCCGGGGGTGGTCCAGGGCTACTCCGGCGAGCTCAAGGTGATCGCGCGCGCGCGCGGCGATCTCTCCTTCGAGGTCCAGGCCGGCTACGGCATGGACGGCGAGGGCCACGACCTCGTCCTGTGGGAGACCCAGATCAAGACCATCGTCCCCGAGGAGTACAAGCTCCCGACGGTGCTCTACGTGGTGCTCCGCTTCGCCGAGGAGCTGACCGACTTCATCGCCTACAAGGAGAACCTCGAGTACAAGGGGCACCGCCGGGTGATGGAGGGGGCGCGCGTCGAGATCACCCAGACCCAGCCCGACGTGAAGCAGGAGATCGAGCTGGCCCGCATCCTCCTCGAAAAGGGGGCGACCCGCATCCGCGATGCGCGCGATCCGGCCGATCCGCGCCCGAACGAGATCGACCTCCGCTTCGTCCCCCACGCCGGGATCGCGGGATCGTTCTTCGACCCGATCATGCGCCAGCGGATCACCGCGATGCTCGCCGCCACGCGCAAGTCGTTCCTTCACATGGCGCGCGACGGCAAGGTCGTCACCGCCCACGACGCGCTCGCCGCGACGATCACCGCCTCGGGGCTGCACGCCGTCGAGATCCTCGATCTCCGCAACATCTTCGACGTGATGGCGCTGATCATCGAGATGCAGCACGAGTGCGCCGTCGAGATCGAGGTCGCCCACCCGGGACTCGCGCAGCGCAAGGAGTTCGCCGATTTTCGCAAGCACATCGAAATCCTGAAGGGCCTCCTTGGCGAGCGCCGCTTCACCATCGATGCGCTGCAGAACCTCGCCGCCTACGAGCAGAAGGCCTCCGAGATCGTCGCCGCGGCCTTCGGTGGCCCGGCGGTGGTCGACGATACGCCGGCCCCCGCGGGCGCCCCGGCGAAGAAGCAGGCGCTCAACGTCGACGGGCTGCCCTCCTTCCAGGAATGGGAGCAGGTGAAGGGCATCTCGCAGCTCGACCTGCCCGACGCGATCGCCGTCAACGGCGTCCCGTGGGTGATGATCGACAAGATCAACGTGATGGACAAGGACTCCGAAGAGGCGCACGAACTCCAGGTCATCGACGCCAAGGACTCCTACCGCTCGCGCCAGAAGCTCAAGTACCCCGACGGCACGCTGCTCGAAGACGTCGGCCGCGCGCACGTCGGCGGCTACGCGACCTTCAAGGTCAAGAACGTCACCGCCGGCAAGGAGCTCGCCGTCGTGCGGCGCATCGACTACGTCTACGGCGACTACGAGCTCGAGTTCTTCGTCGACGGCAAATCGGCCGGCGTGTCGGACAACAAGGGCACCGATCGCGTCAATCGCTGGCGCAACTGGCCCTACGTGATCTCCGCCGACAACATCACCAAGAGCACCGTGACGATCAAGCAGACCGCGGTCACCGCGGGACGCGACATCAACATGTTCCGCTACTGGTTCTACCAGCCCAAGTAGTGGTAGAGTAGCCGCCTGATGCTCGACAAGCTGCTCGACCCGATCCTCGCCCCGTTCCGCATGCTGCGGAGCAAGATCTTCCAGATCAAGCAGATCCCCCAGACGATCAAGGGGGATGTCTCGCGGGCCAAGGCGCAGGTGTCGGCCGTCGGGTCGGACTTCAAGGGCTACGGGCAGGACGCCAAGGCGATGCAACAGAAGGGGGTTTCGGTGGTGGGCAATCAGGCCGGCGGCCAGGCAGCCGCGGCGCCCGCCACAGCCCCCGCACCCCAAGCCGCGAGACCGAAAAAGATGGGACTGTTCGGAGGCAAGAAGAAGTGTCCGGGGTGTGGCCAGAAGCTGCACGCCAGCTGGGAGGAGTGCCCCTACTGCGGTTGGGGCAAGGCCGCCGCGCCAGGAGGAGCCCCCTCCCCGTCGCCGGGCGGCAAGCAGCGCACGGTGTCGATGGACCTGAACGCTGCCGGCGGGATGGGCGGCGGAATCGCCAACGGCGTCGTCGGGTGGTTCATCCCGCTCGAGGGCAAGCAGATGGGCGAGCTGTTCCAACTCAAGGGGCGCGTCTCGGTCGGATCCTCGTCCGACAACGACGTCGTGATGGTCGATTGTCCTTCGATCTCGGGACACCACTGCGAGTTCGTCGCCAGCCCCTCCGGCTTCAAGCTGAACGACCTCGGCTCGACCAACGGCACCTTCGTCAACGACAAGCGCGTCACCACGCACGAGCTGATCGACAACGACAACGTGAAGCTCGGAAAAGTGAACTTCAAGTTCAAGTCGATGGTCTGACCCATGCGCCTACCGAAAGCCCTCGCAACTCTTTCCCTTTTTGCCTGCCTCGCCCTCGTCCCCGCCCCTGCCCGGGCGGCCGGCGTCGGCGGGCTCCACCTCGAGCGCGCCGATGTCAGCGCCTACCCGCTGGTCAAGCTCTACCTGACCTACGTCGAGGGCGACGGCCGGGTGGTCACCGGCAAGACCCGCGACGAGTTCAAGTTCATCTTCGACTCCAACGAGCAGGGCGTGGCCGCCGACGCCAAGCCGTTCGATCAGATGGCGGAGCAGATCTACGCCGTCATCGTCGTCCAGGTGTCGGGCGCGATGGCCGATTCGCTCGAGGACGAGAAGCGTGGCGTGCGCGCCATCGCGTCGGCCGCGGCCGACATGAAGGGCTCGAAGATCGGCCTCATCTCCTACGCCTCGGAGACCAAGCGCTTGAGCGAGCTCGCCAAGCCCGAGGAGATCGACGGCGCGCCCTCCGCCGGTCTGGCGCTCGACAGCGAGGGCAGCGAAGTGCACCTGCTCGACTCGGTGCGCACGGCGATCGACCTCCTCAACGCCAAGACCGTCCCCGACAACGCGCGCAAGATGATCATCGTCTTCTCCGACGGTCTCGACGTCTCGGGTGGCGAGAAGCGCGCCTTCACCGAGCTCGGCAAGAAGGCGCTGCTCGCCAACATCGTGATCGACACCATCGGCTACGCGCCCTTCGAGGCCTCCAAGCTGCGCAACCTGAACGAGCTGGCCAAGCAGTCGAACGGGACGTCGCGCGAGTGCAAGACCTCGCAGGAAGTCTCCGCCCAGTTCGCCAACGTCGCCGACGAGGTGAAGAAGCAGTACGTGGTGCTCTTCCAGTCGGTGATCAACGGCGACGGCAAGGAGCACACCATCCAGGTCGTGAACGACACCGGCGGCAAGCCGGTCTACTCGAACAACATCACCAAGATCTGCGAGAACCACGAGATCATCGTGGCGTCGACGCCGTTCTGGAAGAAGTGGTGGTTCTGGCTTCTCTCCGGGATCGCGCTGCTGGTCGGCATCGGCCTGATCGTGAAGCTCCTCTCGCGGAACAAGGTCGACGGGATGGAGATCCAGCAGGCCGCCCCGATGGCCGCTCCGGCGCCGGCGCCCGGCGGCCCGCAGCGCACCATGGCGCTCGACCTCGGGGCGATCACCGGCAAGGGGCCCACCGTCGGCTGGATCGTCGGCGTGAGCGGCAAGTACGCCGATCAGACCTTCAAGCTCAAGGCGGGTGGCCGGACGCTGATCGGGACTGCGCCCGACTCGGACATCCTGATCGAGGATACCTGGATGTCCTCCAAGCACTGCGAAGTCAGCTACAACGGGCAAACCTACAAAATCGTCGATCTCGGCTCGACCAACGGGATCGTCCTGAACGACAAGAAGATCCGCGAGGGCGACCTCGTCGACGGGGATTCGTTCAAGCTGGGTCGCACCGAGTTCAAGTTCAAATCGATCAACTGAGGACACCGTGCTGGTCCTGCTTGCCCCCGCCCTGAAGAAGCTCGCCGTCGTCGGTGGCGAGGAGCCATCGAGCTTCCCGCTGTGGATCATCTTCGTGGGGGTCGCGGTGGTGGTGATCGGCCTCGGCGGCCTGATCCTCCTGCTCGCGCTGAAGAAGAACAAGTCGGCGGAGGAGAACTGCCCGAGCTGCGGCAAGGTCATGATGTCCGACTGGCCGCAGTGCATGTTCTGCAAGACCCCGCGCGGCATGAAGAAGGCGGCGCTCGAGTTCATCTCCGGGCCGATGCAGGGGCAGACCGTCGGGCTCGACGGCCCGGTGACCACCATCGGCACCGCGCCCGGCTCGACGGTGACGCTCAACGACACCGGCGTCTCGCGCAAGCACGCCGGGATCCGCAAGGCCGACGGCGGCTACGAGCTGGCCGATCTCGGATCGAGCAACGGCGTCTACGTCAACGGCGAGAAGGTCGCCAAGCGGCGCCTCCAGCTCGGCGACGTGATCCGCGTCGGCACCACCGAGATGGTATTCAAGAGTTGAGCAGCCAAGCCGGGTAACCCTCCCGGGAAGGACGCGAACCGATCATGCCCGCCAAGCTCCTCTACCGAGACGCAAACGGGGCAGACGCCTCCGTCGATATTCCGGAGGCGACGCCGATCTTCCTCGGGCGCGCGGCGGACTGCGCGGTCCGCACCGACGACGCGATGGTCTCGCGGAAGAACTGCAAGCTGTCGTTCCTCGGCGGCAAGTTCTTCGTCGAGGACCTTGGCAGCTCGAACGGCACCTTCATCAACGAGCGCCGGATCCAGAAGCAGCAGCTCGCCCACGGTGACATCGTCCGGTGCGGCACGCTCCAGGTGCGCTTTGTCGAGGTCGCCGGGTCGTCACGGCCGAAGACCGCCGCGGTCGAGGCGGTGCAGGTGGAGCCCCAGAGCTTCGGCGGGGGCGGCGTCGACGAGTCGGTGGTCGTCGAGAAGGACGCCCAGATCAGCGCGATCTCCGAGGAGCGCGACCAGACGGTCAAGGCCTGGAAGGAGGCCACCGCGGAGCTCGAGACCCTGCGCGCCCGCGCCGAGGGGAGCGACAACGAGCTGAAGATGCTGCGCGCCCAGAGCGTCGGCTCGCGCGAGGATCTGGCCCGGGTCAAGAAGGAGCATTCGCAGGACAAGGAGGAGCTGCACGAGGTCTCGCGCAACGCCGAGGAGCTGCGCGCCGACCTGCGCAAGCTGAAGGAGGAGTACGGCTCGCACAAGACGCGCGTCGACGAGCTCACCGAGGAGCTGGCGGCGCGCGACCGGCAGCTCGAGCGCGCGCTGGAGGATGTGCAGCGCACCAAGCAGTCGACCGAGGAGCTGCGTAACAAGCTCCTCGAGCTGCAAAAAACCAAGGACGAGGGCTGGAACGAGCTCAACAAGCAGCTCGCCCAGATCGATCAGCTCCGCGAAGTGATCACCGAGCAGGAGCGGATCCTCGAGGAGCGGCGCGTCGGGCTGATCGCCCTCGAGGCGGCGACCAAGGATGTGCGCGCCGAAAAAGAGAAGATGATGCGCGAGCTGGTCGACACGAAGAACCAGCGCGACGACCTCCGCGAGCGGCTGAACCGCGCCGAGAGCAAGGTCGAGGGGCTCGAGGAGGAGCACCGTCGCCTGGCGCGGATGATGGCGTCGCAGGCGGGCGGCTCGGGGAGCGCCGGCGAGGACTTCGCCAAGATGGCCGCCGAGGTGCGCGAGCTCAAGATCGAGAACCGGAAGCTCGAGAACCAGAAGACGCGCTTCGAGTCGGAAGCGGAGCGCGCCGCCACCGAGCGCTCCAAGGCGCTGGAGGATCTGGCGCACCTCGAGGTCGAGCGCACCCAGCTCTCCGAGGAGCGCAAGTCGATGGAGGCCTCGCGCGACCGCGCCGAGGAGAAGCTGGCGCGTATCGAGTCGATGAAGCAGCGCCTCGAGGAGGAGAAGGCCGCCTCCGGGGCCGCCCGCGACGCGGCGCTCGCCTCGTCGCACGACGTGCGCCATCTGCACGATCGCGCGCTCCGGCGGATCGCCGAGCTCGAGAAGGCCGTCTCGGTGGGTGCGCCCCTCCCCGAGAGCAGCGAGTCGATCCGCAAGGCGGAGGCGGCGCGCGATCAGGCGTTCGTCGACAAGACGAAGGCGGAGTCGAAGATCCACGAGCTCGAGGAGAAGCTGCAGAAGGTGAATGCCGAGCTGGCGTCGAATCGCGCCGGCGTCTCGTCGCATCAGGGCGATCGCACGCCCCCCGACGGGACGGCGCTCCCCGAGGCCGCGGGCGCCGAGGCGGCGGCTCTCAAGGCGCGGGCCAAGGAGGTCTACGAGGGCATCAACGAGGCGCTCTCCGAGCTGCGGACGACGATCCTCACCGCCAAGGGGCTGTTCGGCGAGATCGCGCCGACCGTCTCCGACGAGGATGCCCGCAAGGCGCTGCAGGAGGCGATCTCCGAGTCGATGGCGCGCACCGAGGACGCCAAGGGCTCACTCCGCAGCCTGCGCGATCTGGCCCAAAGCTGACCACCCTCCTGCGGCTCCGTTTCTGAAAGGACACGATGGAACAAATCACCAGCGCCTGCGAGACCGAGGATCTGATCAAGGCGCAGTACCCGATCCTCTACATCGTCTCGTCGGAGGAGGAGCGGGTCGAGGAGGCGCTGACCAAGATCGCCGAGCGCCGCTTCATGAAGCTCGCGGCCTGGTCCTGTACGCGTGGCTTCGTGAAGCTGGTCGGGACGATCAAGGGCGGGGATGCCAAGCAGCCCGACAAGGCGCTCGATTTCATCGCTGGCGCCGAGGGCAAGGGGCTCTACATCCTCCGTGATTTCCACGAGTTCTTGAAAACTCCGGATGTCGTGCGGCGCCTGCGTGATCTCGCTCACGATCTCAAGAAGAAGCCCGAAACGAACACCGTCCTGATCCTCTCGCCGGTGCTCAAGATCCCCGCCGAGCTGGAGAAGGAGATCGCGGTGATCGACTGGGATCTGCCGAACCGCGTCGAGATGGACGAGGTGGTGGGGCGGGCGATCGCGCGCATCCCGGCCGGCCAGAGCGCCGGTCTCGCTGAGACCCTCAAGGGGCGCGAGCAGGTGGTCGACGCCGCGCTCGGCCTCACCAAAGTCGAGGCGGAGAACGTGTTCCTGAAGTCGGTGGTGCGGAACAAGACCATCCACCTGCCGACCATTCTGAGCGAGAAGAAGCACATCATCCGCAAGAGCGGGATCCTCGAGTACTACGAGGCCACCGAGAAGCTGGCCGGGATCGGCGGCCTCGAGACGCTGAAGCAGTGGCTGACCAAGCGGCGCAACGCCTACTCGCATGAGGCGCGCGATTTCGGTCTGCCGCTCCCGAAGGGCATCCTCCTCATCGGCGTGCCCGGCTGCGGCAAGTCCCTCATGGCGAAGGCGGTCGGGTCGGAGTGGCAGATGCCGCTCCTCCGCCTCGACGTCGGCAAGATCTTCGGCGGCCTCGTCGGCTCGTCGGAGGAGAACATCCGCAAGGCGATCAAGACCGCCGAGGCGACAGCGCCGTCGATCCTGTGGCTGGACGAGTTGGAGAAGGGCTTCTCCGGCACCGGATCGTCGAACATGTCCGACGGTGGAACCACGTCGCGCGTGTTCGGCACATTCATCACCTGGTTGCAGGAGAAGACCGCCGCGGTGTTTGTCATGGCGACCGCGAACAACGTGATGGCGATGCCGCCGGAGCTACTCCGCAAGGGGCGCTTCGACGAGATCTTCTTCGTGGATCTACCGACGCCCCAGGAGCGCAGGATGATCCTCGAGATCCACCTGAAGAAGAACGGGCGCAGCACGGCGGGGATCGATCTCGACAAGCTGGTCGACGAGATGCCGGACTTCTCGGGCTCGGAGATCGAGCAGGTGGTGGTGAGCGCGATGTACGACGCGTTCGACGTCAACCCCGGCGAGCGCGAGCTGACGACGGAACAGCTCCTCCGTTCCTCGAAGGAGATCGTGCCGCTTGCGGTGACGATGCACGAGGGGATCGTGGCGATGCGCCAGTGGGCGCGCACCCGCGCCCGCATGGCCTCGCCAGAGCGGGCGGCGCAGGAGTCGCCGTTCAATATCGAGATGCGAAAGCTCGAGGTGTGACGTGTCGCATTTCACGAAGGTAGCCACCAAGATCAACAACCTCCAGGCGCTGCTCCAGGCGCTCGAGAAGAGGGGCTACACGTACAACCACAACGAGCAGGGCGTCGAGGTGCGCGGCTACCGCGGCCAGAAGATGAACGCCGAAGTGTCCATCAACATGGGTACTTACGACATCGGGGTGGTGAAGGCGGAGGACGGCAACTACACCTTCGTCTCGGACTGGTGGGGCGTCGAGACCACCGCCGGCGTCACCGAGGAGGAGTTCGTCGAGGTGGTCAACAAGGAGTACGCCTACGTGCGGGTGGTCCAGGCGTGCGAGGAGCAGGGCTACCAGATCGCGCAGGAGGACATCCAGCAGCTCGAAGACGGCACGGTGAAGCTCACCGCCACCAAGTGGGGATAGGGAGCACCATGGCCCAGAAGAAGCAGCTCCAGATCAGCATTTCACCGACGGGCGAGGTGTCGGTCACCGTCAAGTGCATCGACGGTCAGTCGTGCGTCGACGAGACGAAGTTCCTCGAGAACGCGCTCGGCAACACCATCGAGTCGCGCGAGCTGACCGAGGACTACTACAAGCAGGGCGAAGTCGACACCGTCACCAACAAGACCTCCGGCTGATCCGGAATGGCCGGCGGCTCCTCGAAGTCCTCCGGGACGCCGCGACCGGCCAAGGCCGCCGATCCCGCGTCGGGGCCCCAGCCCGAGCGTCTCACCATCCCCGACGAAATTCACCCGCGCGCCGCCGCCCTCCGGGCCGGCGTCCCCGTGGCTGCGCTGCCCCCGGTGCATGTCGGCTCGCCTGCCGAGACCCGGGCGATCACCTCGGCGCTCGAAGGGGCTCTGCCCTACGCCGACGACGCCGACTACCTCGAGCACCAGCTCACCCGTCTGCGCGCCGTCCTCGACGCGGCGATCGCCCTCGGCGCCGGGGACGCCGCCGCGCACGACGAGGCGCGGGCGCGCGAGCAGGCGATCGAGCGGGCGATCACGGGGCGCGTTTCGGCCTCGCCGCGCACCCCCGGCCTGGAGACGCTGCGCGTGCGCTTCGGCCTCTCCCCGTTCGAGGTCGACGCCCTGTTGCACGCCCTCGCCCCGTCGCTGGATGCGTCGATCCTGAAGCTTCAGGGCCGGCTCTCCGGCACCGCCTGGCGCACCTGGGTCGACGTCGGCTTCGTGATCCACGTCCACTTCGATGGTGTCGCCGCGAGGCTGCGCGCGCGCGAGCACTTCCTGCCCACGTCGACGCTGCTGCGCCAGCGCCTGCTGCTGCTCGATCGCGGCCGCCCCGATGCGCGCGAGAACCTGCTCGCCTGCGAGCTCAAGCTGCCGCCCCGGGTGACGCGCCTCATCACCGGCATCGATCCCAGCGCCGGCACGCTCCCCTCGTCGAACCTGATCGAGCCCGATGTCACCCTTGACGACGTGGTGCTCCCGCCGGAGATCCGCAGCGAGCTGGACGGCCTGATCGCCGCGCAGCCCGGGCTCTCGCGCCGCCTCGGCGAGTGGGGCTTCGATCGCGTGATGCACGAGGGGCGCGGGGTGATCGTCCTCCTCACCGGACCGCCCGGCACCGGCAAGTCCACCCTCGCCCGCGCGCTCGCCCACCGCCTCGGCAAGCGCCTCCTGGTCGTCGACGCGCAGAAGCTGCTCGAATCGAAGGCGCTCGAAGACCAGATCGAGGACGTGTTCCTCGACGCGCGGATCCAGGACGCGGTGGTGCTGTTCGACGAGTGCGAGTTTCTCTTCGGCGCGCGCGGCTCGGGCAACCGCGCCCTCGGCACGCTGCTCCGCGCCCTCGACCGCTTCGACGGGCTGGCGGTGCTCGCCACCAACCTCCCCGATCGCCTCGATCCGGCGGTCGATCGGCGGATGCTCCTGCGCGTCAACCTCGAGGTGCCGCCTCCGGCGCTGCGCGAGCAGATCTGGCGGATCCACCTGCCCCCCGAGGTGCCGCTCGCCGAGGGGGTCGAGCTGAACCAGCTCGCCAAGCGCTACGACTTCTCGGGCGGCTACATCAAGAACGCGGTGCTGCTCGCCGTGTCGCGCGCGCTCGCCCGGGGGGACTCACCCCCGCGCCTGACGATGGCCGATCTCGACGGCGCCTCGCAGACCCAGCTGCGCGGCGATCTCTCCTCCTACGCCGAGCGCACCCGCTCGTCGCTCGGCCTCGACGTACTGATCCTCCCGGAGGACATCAAGTCGCAGATCGTCGAGATCATCGCCGCCGGCAGGAACCGCTCGCAGGTGCTCTACGCCTGGGGCTTCAACGAAACGATCCCCACCGGCAAGGGCCTGGTGGTGCTGCTCTCCGGAGATCCCGGCACCGGCAAGACGCTCTCGGCGGAGGTGATCGCCGCCGAGCTCGGGATGACGCTGCATCGCATCAATCCGGCGAAGGTGGTCTCGAAGTTCGTCGGTGAGACCGAGAAGAACTTGAACGAGATCCTCGCCCAGGCGAAGTCGATGCACTCGATCCTCTTCTTCGACGAGGCGGACGCGCTGTTCTCGTCGCGCGTGGCGAAGATCGAGTCGGCCAACGACCGCTTCGTCAACATGGAGACCAACTTCCTGCTCCAACAGTTGGAACGCTACGAGGGGATCGTGATCTTGGCGACCAACCTCGAGACCTCGATCGACCAGGCCTTCAAGCGCCGCATCCACTACCACATCGTGATCCCGTTCCCCGATCCACCCGCCCGTGAGCGCATCTGGCGCGGCATCATGCCGGCGCGCGCCCCCGTTGCTGGCGACGTCGACTACCCGAAGCTCGGCAAGACCTTCGACCTCTCGGGCGGCCACATCAAGAACGCGGTGATGCGCGCCGCCTACCTGGCCGCGCAGAGCAACGTTGCGATCAGCCAGGCGCTGCTCGCCGAGGCCGCGGAGCGCGAGTGCGCCGCGGCGGGCAAGCTGTTCCAGCACAAGGCGTAGGGAAGCGGGGTCGGTCGCCCGGGCATGCCGGCGAGGAGGATGCCGGCGATCGCCGGCGAGGAGGGATGCGCGATCGGCGAAGCGAGAGCGAAGCTAGACGGCGACCGCCTGCTTCTTCCCCTCTTCCTGGATGATGTCCTTTTGTCCCTGCTCCTCGAGCTCCGCCGTCTTCTCGTTCTCCGGCACCTTCTCGGTGACCTCTTCGCGCTTCAGCCCCATCGCGCGCCGATAGCCCTCGGCGTGGTTCTGGAGGTTTTGCGCGAAGTCCGCCGGCTTGAAGGCGTGCGACGGCAGGCCGAGCTGGTAGAGCGCCGGGATGAACTCTTCGGCGCCGTTCGCCGCCAGCTTCATCAGATCGCCCCACTGGTTCGACAGGATCGACGCCGCCGCGTCGCGGCCGTACCAGCAGGCGTCGCGGGTGCTGCGGCGGCAGGCATTGTTGACGAAGGTCGACAGGTCGTTGCAGGCGTGCTCGTTGAACGAGACCGCGTTGTGGACCTCACCGACGAGCGCATCCATCATCGGCTTGCCGGCGCCGCCGACGATGTTGAACATCTCGGCCTCGAACTTCTCCCCCATGTAGCTGAAGAAGCCGCGCTGGTTGAAGACCGCCTTGAAGTCGTCCTGCTGCGTCGACACCCAGCCCTCGAAGGTGTCGAGGGAGGACTCCATCTCGTTGTGGAACTCCTCCAGGCGATCGCGCACGAAGTACTGGATGGTATCCGCAGCCGCGGCGTCCTCACCCGGCTTCTCCTGGCTCTCGAGGATGGTCTCCTTGGTCGCGGCGGGCTGATCGCCCTGGCCACCCTGCTTCTTTGCCTCGTCCGCCACTTCGATCGACATGGGCTCTTCTCCTCAGCAGCGCATCATCATAGGAGCCTACAGGGCGCGGATCAACGCTTTCGGGCGCGCCCCCTGACACCACTTTATCGGCAGCGCCCCCGCGAAAGTTGCGGAAGGGCCTTGCCGCAGGCCCCCGCGCGACGCGATGCCCTGCATCTTGGCCGCACTTGCCGCACCTTTTCGGGCCTGGACGCCGATAATCTATCCGAAGTAGACTCGACCGCCGCGAGGGAACATGGCCGACCAGGACGACCCCACCGCCGAACGTCAGGAAGAGGAGGAGCGCCGCAAGCGCCTCACTCTCGACGAGGACATCGCGCGCCGCTACGACGCCTCGCGCCTCCAGAAGATGGTCATCCAGGGCGCCGGCCGCGGGGAGCGCCTCGATCTGGCGACCCGCTCCGACATGGAGCGCCGCATCCCCGGGCACGACTTCTCGAATGTCCGCGTGTTCCGGGGTGCGCTGGCCGAGGAGATCACCGCGCGCCACGGCGCGGACGCGGTCACCATCGCCAACACCGGGATGATCTTGGTGCGCGAGAGCGCCCGCTCGTCACCCGGCACGACCTCGGGCCAGGCCCTCCTCGCACACGAGCTCACCCACGTCGCCCAGGCGCAGCGGGGGATGCACTTCGCCCTCGCCCACGGCGGCGGCGACGGAGCCCACGAGCACGAGGCGGAGGCGGTCGAGCAGTCGGTCGCCGGCGGCCACGGGGCGGCCACCGGGCAGTCCGGGGCGCAGAACGTGAAGGCCAAGGAGGCCGGCCAGCGCAAGAAGGTGATCGAGCGCGTGGTCGAACTCCTCGAAGACGATGATCGCCTCCGTCGCCAGCGCGAAGGGAATGGCTGATCTGCCCCGATCTCCCGGACGCCTGCCGTGAGCGAAATCGTCGAGAGCCGCGAGCACCTCGTCAACCTGGCGCGCGATCGCGCCCTCAGGGGGCACACCTACAAGGATCTGGCGATCGCCGGGTTCTCCGCCGAGAGGCCCGACTTCGGCGGGGCCACCTTCGAGCGCGTCAACCTGTCGGGAGGCGATCTCCGCGCTGCCGATCTGTCTCGCGTGACCTTCAAGCAGACCGACCTCCGTCAGGCGCTGCTCGACGGGGCGCTCCTCCACCACACCTCGATCGCGAACTCCGATCTCACCGAGACCGATCTCAGCGGCGCGCACCTCGAGGACACCGACGTCATCGAGGTCTCGATGATGAACGTGGGCTTGAAGGGCGCCCACCTCATCTCCAGCCGCTTCAGCAAGACCAACCTCGCCAAGGCCCGCCTCCAGGGGGCGGTGCTCATCAAGTGCTCCTTCTCCTTCGACGAGCGCAGCGCCGAGTCGATGATGCGCGCGCAGCTCGAGGGCGCCACGCTCGTCGAGTGCGACCTGCAAAAGGCCAATCTGATCGGCGCCGATCTGCGCGGCGCGCTGCTGGTGAAGTGCAACCTCCAGGGCGTGCAGATGGCGCGGGCGCAGGTGGAAGGAGCGCGCATGATCGACTGCAACACCCTCGCGGCCGATCTACCCGCCGAGCTGGTGAGGAGGTAGACTGTAGCGATGGCTTCCCCCAACCTTCGCGACCTGGTCGGTGACATCCGCGAGGCGCTCGATCGCTTCCCGCCCGAGTCGCTGCGCGAGATCCTGACCTACGTGTTCAAGGAGTACGTGGTCGAGGGGGCGGCGCCGATCGCGACGTCCGTGCCGACGCTCCGCGACGACCTCGACGGGATGAGCTTCGCCGAGGTGATCCGGTCGCTGCAGTTGCGTCTCGACCTGCCGGAGCTCGGGCTGTTCGAGGTCCAGAACGATCGGGTGCTGGTGAAGATCGGGGGACGGCAGATGCCGCTCGAGCTGCAGGGTGCGCGCAGCGAGGCTCCCCCGCCGCCGCTGCCGATGGCGGTGCCCGCGCCACCGCCCCCTGGGGTGAACCCTTCGCCCGCCCTGGCGCGCCCGAGCGCTCCCGGGACCTCGCGGCAGGAGCTGCCCGCCGGGCGGCCTGCCGTCGCGGCTGTCCCGGTCGCGCCGGCGACGCCCGCCGCCTCGGTGGGCGCGCGACCGGCCGCCCCTGCGAAGGCGGCGACGCCAGGCAAGTCCGTCGACGACAAGCCCGAGCAGGCGGATCGCTTCCGCAAGGTGGAGATCGATTGATGGACCTGAGAGCCTGTGAGCAAATCCCTCCCGTCGCCTCGCGAGCGATCCGCGGCGCATCGCTTCGTTGCTCCTCGTCACCTACAGAGAGTAGGTGTTCTCGTCGCGCCTCGCGCTGCTTGCGTCTCGCTCGCGGGGCTCGCCGGCAATCGCCGGCGTGCAGCAAGCTCGGAGCGCAACGGTCCGGGATTCACTCACAGGCTCTGAGCCTCCGTGGCTGCGGGTGTCCGCGTCGATGAGCACCGTCGCCCGCCGCTACTACGTCCGTGCCGTCGAGCAGCTCCGGCGTGGCGAGGTGGATGACGCCGCCGAGGGTTTTCGCGTGGCGCTCGACATGGCGCCGATGTTCGTCGAGGCGCGGGTGGCCTACGCGAACGCGCTCGCCCGCACCGGGGATGCGCCCCGCGCCGCCAACTCACTGCGCGCCGGGCTGGCCCGTCCCGGGGCGCGGCCGCGCGAGATCCTGCTCGTGCAGCGCGCGCTCGGCGATGTGCTGATCGCCGCCGGCGACTACCGGGGCGCCGAGGAGGCCTACTTCACCGCCGCGAAGCTGGGCGACCAGCTCGGCGTGCCGCAGGTCGATCTGCACGATCGCCTGGCGCGGCTGCGCGCGAAGACCGGACGCTTCGGCGAGGCCCTCGACGAGCTCCTGGCCGCCGCGCGCGCCCCGGTTCGCGCCGGCTTGGCCCCGGTCAGTGAGCGCCGGTGATCCGCAGGACGACGGCGGTGACGTTGTCGACGCCGCCGTTGCCCAGAGCTGCCCGGATCAGCGCGTCGGCGCACTCGTCGATCGAGCCGTGCAGGCCGTCCTCGAGCAGCTCCTTCAGGATCCAGTCGTCGACCATGTCGGTGAGCCCGTCGCTGCACAGGAGGTACATGTCGCCCTCCTCCATTGCGATCGCGCGGTGATCGACCTCGACCTCTTCGCGCAGCCCGACGGCGCGGACGATCACGTTCTCGTTGGCCGGCCCGAACCGCTTCGCCAACTCGGGGTTCGAGGCGTACAGGTTGACCAGCGAGTGGTCCATCGTGACCTGATCGAGCGCGCCCGAGCGCACGCGGTAGATCCGGCTGTCGCCGACGTGGCAGAGGTGGAGGAGGTCGCCGTCCTCGCGGATCGCGACCACCGTGGTGCCCATGTTGTGGAGCGCCGGCTCGGCGCGGGCGCGCTGGAACACCGCGAGGTTCGCGAGGCGGATCGCGGAGGCGAGGCGGTCGGCCTGGCCATCCTCGATCACCAGGCCGTTGCGAACCACCTCGGTGATCTTCGCCACGGACGTCTGCGAGGCGACCTGGCCGCCGACGTGGCCGCCCATCCCGTCGCACACGACGTACAGGCCGAGGTCGGGATCGACGACGAAGGAGTCCTCGTTCTTCTCGCGCACGAGGCCAACATCGCTGCGGCCCGCGCTGTCGACGCGGAAAGACATGGACGGTGAGCTTATGACGCTCGGCTCGACGATGTCAACGCCCCGATCGCTCCCTCAAGCGCCGCCCGCGCTCGGGGTGCTCTCGATCCACCTCGACGGAGCCCGCTGCAAGGTGGGGTGCGAGTTCTGCTACCTCGGAGATCGCGTCGCGGCCGAGGGTGGTGCCCTTCCATCGGGGGGCCTCGATCTGCGCCAGATCGAGGAGATCCTCGCCCGGCTGGACTACCGCGAAGTGGCGGTGGCGGTGAGCGAGCCCGCGGGACCGGCCCTCCCCGCGCTCGCTGCGATCGCCCGGGCGACGGCGGCGCGCGGCAAGCCGCTGGCGATCACCACCACCGCCGCGGTGCTCGCCGCCGAGCCCGGCGTCGTCTCGGGCGCGCAGCGGGTGAACCTCTCGGTCGACCCGAGGAAAGGAACAGTGGCCGCGCGCCGGATCGGCCTCGCTGCGCGCGCGGTGAAGGCCTCCGCCACGCCATCCCCGGAGATCGTGCTGATTGTCTCGCTGAGTGCACCGTCTTTCGCGGAGCGGCTCCTCGGGGGTGATCTGCGCGCGCTGGTCGAGCTGCCCGATATCGACAAGGTCGCCTTGAACGCGCTCAAGCCCCCGCCGACGTGGTGCGATCGCGCCTTCTGGCTGCGCGCCTGCGCTCGCCTCGCGCCGCTGCTCGAACGCCACCTCGATCGGCGCCTCTTCCTCGATTGCTACGTCGCCGCGCGCATTCTCCAGCTGGGCGGCTGTCCGGCGCGCCCCGACATCTCACCCGGCGGCGAGTTTCGCAGCTGCGTCTACCAGCCGTCGCCGGACTTCCGCTTCCGCGACCCGGAGGAACTCTCCCATCGACTCGCCGGCTTCGTCGCGCCGTCGGTGTGCCCCTTTCCGATCCCCTAGCTCGACCTGCTCTACTCCTCGCTCTCCCATAGCTTCACGCTCGCGCGAGGCGCGTCGTCGGGGACCGCGGGCTGCCACCGCTCCGACAGCATGCGTCGGCGACGGTGCTGGGCTTCGATCACGTCGTCGAGCACCGGGGGAACGACCGGGACGGGATCACGCCGGTGGGCAGCGCGTGTCCGCTCCAGCTCAAGGTGGAACTGGTTCTTCCATGCGCTCCCTTCGCGCTCCTCCAGCTCGACGAAGAACTCCTGGACCGGGCGGTGGAGATCACGGAGCAGCGCCTGCGGCGTGAGCTCGCGCAGGTCCGCATAGAGCTGCGGCGGAAGCTCGCGCTCGTGGACCTCGATGCCGCGCGCCCATCGCTCCGGCGTGACACTCGATGGCATCTCCGTGCGCGCGAAGAGCGGCAGCGTGATGGGCCGGACGATCGGCGCCTCCCAGCGGGCTGGAGCGTTCGCGAGCCGAAAACGCTCGGGCTGATCGAGCAGCTCGACCGCCCGCGGCTCCGACGGGGGGGCGCTCACGAGTGGCCGGTGGCGGCGGCGACGGCGGAGAGCTGCTGGTGCACCAGGTAGAAGTGCACCGCGAGCCCGATCCCGACGCCCAGGACCACCCAGGCGGTCCAGAACAGCGGTCCGGCGGGCTTCACCGGCTCGGGCGCGGAGGCGGCGTGAGCGCGTGCCGCTTCGGCCTGGGCGACGGCAAACGCCACCACACCGTCCGAGCTCGGCAGCATCATCGTGCCGCCCGCGTGGCCCCCCATTCCGCCCATTCCCCCGCCGGGTGCCGCTCCCGCGGGCGGAGGCGCGCCGTACGCACCGCCGCCTCCGCCCTGTGGGGCGCCGTAGGCGTTCCCCGGAGGCGGCGCGCCGCCGTACGCGGAGGGCGGCGGCGCCGCATCGTCGGCGATCATCGTGCGGCCCGACTGGGCAACGACCGGGGGGCGCGCCTGCTGGGGAGGGGCCCCTTGCGAACCACGCTGCTGAGCCTGGGGAGGCGGAGCACCCACGCCGCCACCGCCGCTAGCCGCCGGAGCACCCTGCCGTTGCCCGGCCGCCCCGCCGTGCATCGCCACCGGCGCCTGCTGTCCGGTCGCCGGCCGTGCGGGGGAGTGCATCCCGGACGGAGAGCGATCGGGGTAGAGCTCCATCAAGGCCTGGTCGCACTCCTGCTCCATCTCCTCGCACGACTTCTGCCGCTTGGTCGGGTCCTTGTCGAGGGCCTTGAACACCAGGCGGTTGACCGCGTCCGGCATCCCCTGCAGCGGCGCCGGCTTGTCCCGGAGGTGCATCATCACCACCTCGGTCGGGATCTTGGAGTCGAAGGGTGGCTTGCCGTTCAGCATCTCGTAAAGAACGATGCCGAAGGCATAGATGTCCGAGCCCGGGCCGAGCGGCGCTCCCCTTCCCTGCTCCGGCGACATGTAGCTCGGGGTGCCGAAGACGACGCCGGCGCGGGTCTGCTGGGAGTTCGGGTCGTCGAGCTTGGCGACCGAGAAGTCGAGCACCTTGATGTAGTCGGCGCCGCCCTTCACGTCGCACAGGTACAGGTTGTCGGGCTTGAGGTCGCGGTGGATGATCCCCTGCGTGTGCGCCTCGCCGACCGACTGGCACGCCTGCGAGATGATCCTGAGCGCCCGATCGGGCGCCATCTTCCCCACCTTGTCGATCTCGTCGCGCAGGCTGCGCCCCTGGAGCAGCTCCATCGCGATGAAGAGCAGCCCCTCCTTCGTCTGCCCGAAGTCGATCAGGCCGACCGTGTGCGCGTGGTTCAGCTTGGCCGCCGCGCGCGCCTCGTTGTGGAAGCGCTTCACCCACGACGGGTCGGTCGACACGTGCGCGCCGAGGACCTTGATCGCCATGATCCGGTCGACGGTGAGCTGCTTCGCCTTGTAGACCACGCCGGTGCCGCCCTCCCCGATGCGCTCGAGGATCTCGAAGCGGTCGGCGAGGACTTTTCCGACGAGCGGATCGGCGGCCATGGGCGCTCCTTACCGGTTGTTGATCGAGACGCGGTTGTTTTTGCCGATCGAGCGCAGGCCGGTCTTGGCGATGCACTTGTGCTCGTCGACCACCGTGGTGATCTTGAAGTCGCCGCCGGGGAGCGCGTTGGCGCCGGTCGGTCCGTCGAGGACCGCGCCCACCTGCCCCTCCTTGACCCCCGCCGCGGTGCCCTTGTCGATGTGCAGGACCATCGACGTGCCCTCGCGGTAGGAGGAGACGATGCGGCCCTGCACGCCATTCTCGGGCGCGAACTCCTTCGGCGCCCGGACGCGCGGAGTGCTCGGCCCTTTGGGCTCCCTTCGCGGCTCCTTCTTCGGCTTCTCGACGGGCGGGGGCGCCTCGACGGCTGCCGGCGCCTCGTCGACTTCCCACTTCGCCTCCAGGGTGTAGACCGAGCCGTCGTGCGCCTTGGGGGCGGTCACCCGCAGGTAGTAGGTTCCCAGGGCGTCGATCTGGGCGACGATCTTCTTCGAGGTCGCGCCGGGCTGCGGTCCGGGAGAGCTGGCCATCTGCGTGCCGACAGCGTCGTAGGCGTCGACGCTCATGTCCGACTTGTCGTTGTCCCAGTGTAGCTCGACGTTGAGGAGCCCCGGCTTGCCCTTCAGCTCGATCGATCTCCAGTCGGTCATGTCCTGCTTGTCGTAGTTCACGTCGTCGGGCAGGGTGACCTTGTTCAGGTCCATCTTGACCGCGCCGGAGCGCTTGCCATCGGGGCCCGAGTTGGCGTCGCCGTCGTAGGCCGGCCGGTTGTCGGTCTTCTTCGGGCCGCAGCCAAGGAGGACCACCGAGAGGAGCATGGGGATCGGAAGGGGCAGGAACTGTCGGAGAGTCATCGCTGGGGAATCCGTTGTGAGCGAGCGGGTTGTCTTCAGCCTGGCGCCGGGGAGAACCCCCGTCAATAACCGCGTGGCGGCAGCGGGACGAGGTCGATTCGCGCGCGCGTGTTCTTTCCGACCGCCGAGATCGACGACTTGGCGATGCTCTTCTGCGCGTCCACCACCTTGACCACCTTGAACTCGCCGCCGTCGAGAGGGACATCCCCCTCCTTGCCGGTGAGGAGGGTGCCCAGGGTGCCCACCTTGATGCCGGCGCCCGCGCCGCGGTCGAGGTAGAGGGTCATTCGTCCGTCGGCGTCGTCGCGGAAGCTCTGGACCACCTTGCAGCGCGGGTGGTCCGGGTCGCCCGCGACCGGATAGATTCCTGCCACTGCGCCGCCCGGTGCGCCCGGAGCCGCGCCGCCGGGAGCGCCGGACGCCGCGCCGCCAGGAGGCGCGCCGCCAGCCGGTGGAGCCCCCACGCCGCCGCCCGGAGGAGGCACCTGGCCACCGCCCGGGGGAGGCACCTGAGCTGCCGCCGGGGCCTCCGCTGCTGCCGGAGCGGCCCGCTGCGGGGAAGGAGATGCAGCAGCCTGCCCACCGCCAGCGCCGGGGGGATTGCCTTTCCATTCGAGCATGACCGTGTAGACCGTGCCGAGGCTGGTTCCGGCCGCCGGTTGGACCCGCAAGTAATAGATCCCCCCGCTCTCGAGCTGCTGGAGGAGCTTCTTCTCCGGCTGCGGCTGCTTGCCCGGCGACCCGGCGACATTGGCGCCGAAGGCGTCGAAGAGGTCGATGGAGAGCTCCGCCTTCGGGTCATCCCATCGGATCTTGACCTTGACCAGCCCGGCGCGGCCCTGGAGATCGAACTTCCTCCAGTCCGCCTTGTCGTCCTTCACCCCGAGGAGCTCGTCGTTCATGATCTCGTTCGCCGGGCACACCCGGGCCAGGGTGCGCGCACCGTCGCAGTCGGGGTCCTTGTTGTCCTTCGGGCAGGGCGCACCACCCCCGCCGGGACCACCCGCGCCGCCCGCTCGCGCCTTGGTATCGGCCGTCCCCTCCTTCACGCTCGCCTCGCCGTCCTTGACGCCCGCCTGGGCGTCCTTCACCCCACTCTGGGCGTCCTTGACCCCCGAGGTGGCGCTCGTCAAACCGGCACAACCGACCACGGCTACGAGGCCGCAATACCCCAACGCGGTGAACAGCCGACGCATCTCAGACACTCCTTGTTCGCGAATGATCCGGGCAGAACCCGGGGCCATGACCCTATCGCCGGCGAGCGGACAAGTCAAGGTGCAGCGCGGTGCAGCGCGGGCGTCGAGGCTGCTCGTTCAACGCGCGACACGGCTCCGGCTTACGGTTCCGTGATGGTCGCGGAGCGGGGGTGGCAGCCTGGGAGGGATCGGTCGCTCAGCCGCGGCGCGGCGACTGCCGCAGCTCGCCTGCGAAGCGGGTCAACATGACGCGCAGCTCCTCTTCGAGGGCACGGCTCGGGAGCGGTCGCTCGAGGGGGATCTCGCAGAGCTTGTTCCAGAGCCGGCCGGGCGCGGCATCCAGGAGGCCCCCGAGCCGATCGACCTGCGATGGCGTGATGTGGATCACCTGGCTCTTGCCGGGCTCGCTGGTGACGGTCAGGTAGAACCCGGCCGCCACGCGGCGCAGGTGCAGCGACGGGGTGCGGTAGCCGTCGTCCCCGTCGCGTTCGGGGATGATCACCGGCTTCGGACGGGGTAGGGCAACCGCCGGAATCACACCGGGCACGCCGGGTACGCTCAGGTCTGGAACGGGGCTCGCAGGAGCGGCCGCGACCACGTCGCCAAGCTGCGGAGGCTCGATGCCGACCGGCAGCGCGATCGGCGGTAGCTGCTCCGGGGGCTGTCCATCCATGGCTCGCAGGCTACCACAACGCCTCCCGACCGCGGCGCCCAAACGCCCCGCATCGTCCTCCGCCGGCTCCCCCGCGCCTGCATGTGGTAATGAACCGAAGTGGCCCATCGCTACGCGATCAAGGAGATCTTCCGGACCTTGCAGGGCGAGGGCGGACTCGCCGGTACGCCGATGGTCTTCGTCCGCTTCGCCGGCTGCAACCTGTGGAGCGGGCGCGAGGAGGACCGGGCCTCCGCCCGTTGCGACTTCTGCGACACCGACTTCATCGGCGGCGAGCGGCTGACGGCCCAGGAGATCGCGGGCCGGGTGATCGCCCTCGCCGGCCCGGCCTGGGTCTGCTTCACCGGCGGGGAGCCGGCGCTGCAACTCGATCGCGCCCTCCTCCTGGAGGTGCGCGGACACGGCTACAAGGTGGCGATCGAGACCAACGGTACCCTTGGCCTCGACACTCTGCGCCCGCTGATCGACTGGCTCTGCATGTCGCCGAAGACTCCCGACCTCGTGGTCCGGTCCGGCGAGGAGCTGAAGCTGATCTATCGCGGGCAGGAGCCGGCGGCGATCCGGGCGTTCGAGGTGCTCGGGTTCCAGCAGTTCTTCCTCCAGCCCGAGTGGGGCCCGCGCTACGACGAGCTCCTCGCCGGGGCGCTGCAGTTCCTGCAGGAGCAGCCGCGCTGGCGCCTCTCCTTGCAGGTCCACAAGCTGCTCGGCCTGCCGTAGGCGCCTCCTTTCGAGGACTACGGCCTTACCAACCAGATCCGCGGCCCGACGCGGAGGTGGATCTGCTGCTCCCGGAATAGCTCGCCGTCGAGCGTGTAGGGCTCCGCCGATTCGAAGCGAATCACGAGGTCGCGCACCAGGCGGTCGATGTGGGGCTCGCCTCGCAGGGGCCGCCCGCCGAGGACGCGGTCGAGCTGGAGCGCCATCGTGCGGAGAGGCAGCGCCGAGGCGATGAGGTGGAACCGGTTCGGTTGCGTTCCGCCCTGCCACGTCACCTTCATCCCGATCCCCACCGACGGGATGGTCGCCGCGAGGAGCAGCCGCACTCTTGCGATGGCTAGGGTCTCGCCGTCGGCGATCAAGGTCACGCGGATGGGTTCGAAGAGCCATCGCGCGAAGCGGCCCTGCACCAGGGAGGAGGCGACGGTGCGGACGGCGAGCGCTGTGGCCCACGCCGCCCCCTGCACCGGCCCGCTGTAGTAGGCCTCGAGGAAGCGCGCCCCCATCGCGGCGGCGAACAGAAAGCCGTGGCGGCCGTTCACCTCGATGAGATCCTGTCCGGTCTCCTTGATTGGGTCGCCGGCACGCCTCCTTGCCACGATGCGGCCGAGGATCTCGTCGGGACGGCCCCGGATGCCGAGGTTCTCCGCCACGGTGTTGACCGTCCCGCCGCGCAGAATCGCGAAGCGCGGCAGGCGGTCGGGGCCGAAGCGACGCACCAGCTCACTGAGGATCGATAGGTTGGTGCCATCGCCGCCGCAGCTCGCCACGAGGTCGCATCCCTGCTCGGCGAACCTGGCGATGGCGCGAGGGAGGTCCTCCTGGGTGCTCGTCTCGACGATCTCACCGTCGCCGCCGAGCACGGCGTGGAGCCGCGCGGCGAGCGTGCGGTCGCGCGTGACGCCGTGAGCGTTCGGGTTGAGGACGACACCGATCATGGCGGGGACAGAGTCGGCAGGAGGCCCGCCGCAGTCAAGCGGACGGGGTCGGGAGGGAGCTGTGAGGCAGGCCGGAGGAGTCTACGCCGGCAGGGCGGTGCGGGAGGGCGAGCGGCCGCCGCCGGCGCTGGCGCCGCGAGGGCGGGTCACCGAGGGAAAGAAGCGGTCGTTGAAGCTGTGGACGAGGCCCTTCTGGGCGGCGTGGGTGGTGAGCGCGCCGTCGATCTCGCGGCGGATGCCGTCGAGCCGCACCATCCAGTCGGCGACCGCCGCCGCGGAGGAGCTGACCCCTGAGAGGGCCCGCTTGCGCTCCTCGAGCGCCTTCTCGCCACGCACGAGGATCGCCCGGCAGCGCGGCAGCCACTCCTTGCGCAGGTCGGCCGGCGTGGACTTCTCCTCGAGCACCCCGACGATCCGGACGAACTCCACCATCTCCGGCTCCAGGGCTAGGTCCACGATCACACCGGGGCGCACCGGGAAGAAGGCGCGGAAGAGAGGGGCGTTGCGATCCATCCGCACCTCCGCCAGCACGTCCTTCCCGAACTCGCGGACGTTGTCGTCAGCGAAGGCGTCGGCCGATTTCACCAGCGCGTTGGCGCGCGCGAGCAGCCGCTGCGCCTTGCGCCGTGCGATGGCGATCGAGTCGCTCTCGTGAAGCTTCTCGTTCATCGCGTGGACGTGCACCATGAAGTCAGCCTCGGCGTGGGCTTCGATGGCGGCGGCGGTGAACTCCGCGCTCTCGGTGGCGTCGTCGAACGTGGTCCTGTCGGTGAACTTGCGGTATCCCATGGGAAACCTCCGGTTGGTTGTGTGACGGCCGCTTTTGCAACCGGCGATCCACCCGATCCGAAGACCGCCTGGTGACCGTTGTTGCCGTCGCTGCGGCACCCGCTGGGCGCCGCGCGCTCGGTTTCGTGGACGCCAGTTTGCTGTCCGGATTCCGGACGCCCGGCCGGACACCGGACAGCGCGCACCTCGGGCCGAGGAGGGGGGAGCATGCAGTGATGCGGTACCCTCCTCGGGCCGAGGAAGGGGGATCATGCAGGGATGCGGTACCCTTCTCGGGCCGAGGAAGGGGGATCATGCAGGGATGCGGTACCCTTCTCGGGCCGAGGAAGGGGGATCATGCAGGGATGCGGTACCCTTCCCGGGCTATGCTCGCTCGATGACGCTCGCCGAGCACCTCGCCTCCGCCCCCTTCGAGCTGATCCTTTCGTCCGGCTTCTTCGGATTCTTCGCCCATGCCGGGGTGGTGCGGGCGCTGGAGGAGCACAGCCTCAGGCCGGCAGCGGTTGGTGGATCGAGCGCCGGAGCGCTGGTGGCAGGGCTGTGGGGCGCAGGGGTGGCGTCCGAGCGCCTGCAAGCCCGGCTGTTCACGCTGCGGCGGGACGACTTCTGGGACCCCGACCCCTTTGTGGGACTGCGGCCGGGGGCACGGCCGGGGCTGCTGCGGGGGCTACGCTTCGAGCGGCTGCTGCGCGAGGCGCTCGCGGGTGTGGGCGTCGCGCGGTTCTCGGAGTGTCCGCTGCCGGTGCGGATGGTCGCCTGGGACGTTGCGCGGAGGAGCAAGGTGGTGCTCGCCGCGGGCGAGCTGGCACCGGCGATTCGCGCCTCCTGCAGCGTGCCGGGCCTGTTCCAGCCCACCGAGATCGATGGACGGCACTACCTGGATGGCGGGATCGCAGACCGGCCGGGGATCGCCGCGGCCACCGTCGGCGCGCGGGTGGTCTACCACCACCTGCCGGCCAAATCGCCGTGGCGCCGCTTCACGCCCTCGCAGAACCGGCCGCCGGCGTGGGACGATCTGCACGTCCTTTGCGAGCCGCGCCTCCCGCGGCTATCGCCCTTCCACCTCGCACGGGGCCCGGAGGCTTACGAGATGGCACGGTCGATGGCGCTGCGGGCGCTCGACGGGCGCCTTCCCGGCGGAGCTTGATCGACGCGCGTCATCAATCGCGTGGCGCGCCGGGGCGGGTCGGCCGCGCCGGCTCGCGGAACTCGCAGCGCGCGATCCAGTCGTGCGCCTCGGCCTGGATCTGCCGCTCGGGGCGCGTGGCGAGGTCGGCGAAGATCGCCTTGGCGCCCGCGCGATCGCCTTCGCGGAAGGCGGCGATCGCCTCCAGACGCCGGGCTTCGAGGGTGAAGCCGTCGTCGGGGAGCCCGAGTTCGCGAGCGCGGGCGAGGGCGGCGCGCGCCTCGGCCGGGCGATCGTACGCCGCGAGCTGGCGGCCGATCAGGTAGTGGCCGAGGCCGCGGTCCGGGGCGGCGTCGATCACGCGCTGGGCCTGGAGGAGGTCGAGCGCGCCGTTGCGCGGGCCGGGCGCATCGCCGACCAGGTAGCGGCCGAGGGCGCTCCCGGCGGGCGAGTCCAAGGTCGCGAGCAGCCGGGCGCGGAGCTGGCGCGCCTGGCCCTCGTCGAGCGGCAGGGCGAGGGCGCGGCGGTACAGGTCGGCGGCCGAGCGATCTCGTCGCCGGAGGCGCTGGTCGCCGAGCAGGGAGAGGGCACGGGCCTTCTGCCCATCGCTCGCCTTCGGGTGTGCGAGCAGGCGCTCGGCGGTGGCCGTGGCGTCCGGCTCCCGGCGCGCCACGAGGAGAGCGTCCATCAGGTCGGCGGTGTGCTCGGGATCGTCGGGGTCGTCCTGACAGACCGAGGCAAGGCGGGCGAGCGCGCCATCGTGCTGGCCGCGGGCGGCGAGGTCACGCGCCTCTTCGCGCCGCACCGCGAGTTCGTGCGCACACACCTTATGGAACACCCCGGGGCGCGCGAGGCGTTCGCGGGCCAACGACTGATCCCGCTCGGACAGCGGCGTGGCGTCGATGCGGCGCGACCACTCCTCGCCCAGCGAGGTGAAGGAAGCGCCGTAGGCGGCCGGAAAGTCGCCGCCGGACCGGTAGAGATCGCGAAAGCGTGCGCGGCCCCGCCTTTCGAGGAGGAAGCGGCAGAACGATCCGGCCACGGTGTAGGCGCGCGCGGAGGGGTAGGCGAGGAAGCCGGGGCCCATGATGCCGTCGAGCGGCGGCTGGTTCCCGAGCGCACGCATGATCTTCACCTGCTGATCGAGGTCGACGCGCTCCAGGCGGGCATCGGCGGCGACGGCAGCTCCTTCGATCAGCGCGACGTTGATGTGGAGGCCGCGCCGCGAGACATGGAAGATCGAGTCTCCGAAGGCGCCGGCGACGGCGTGCGCGAGCTCGTGCTTGATCACCGGGTGGGGCCAGGCATCGTGCTGGAGGTAGATCTCGCGTCGCCAGGGCTTGGCCACCTGGGTGTGGCTCGCGCCGAGGTAGGTGCGCTTGTGCTCGGCGCTGTCGAACAGGTACGCCTCGATGCGGCCGGTCGGGGGAACGCCGAAGGCGGCGGTCACCTGGGAGAGCCGGAACTCCGCGTCCTCCGCGACGAGGTCGATGTCGCGCGCCCACGGGCCGGCCGGCGAGTAGTGGAGTGTGACGTGCGCGGTCTCGATACGGGCGCCGAGGGTGGCGGCGAGGGAGCGCGCATCGGGGGCGATCAGCGGCTGCAGGTGATCGCGGGCGATGCCCCACGCGAGCGCCAGGAGGGCGCCGGCCACCGCCAGGCCCGGCGCACGGGGACGGAGGCGCAGCCGCAGCCGCCGCCCATCGAGCAGCGCCGCCGCGAGGGTGAGCGCGGCGAGTGCGCCGAGAAGGTGAAGGCCGCGGGCGGCGAGCAGGGCGGCGCTCACCGGCAGCTCCTCGTCATAGAGCGATCCCGGGAAGTAGGCGACGAAGGGATCAAAGCCGAACACCGGCGGGGCGGTGTAGAAGCGCGCCGCTCCCCATGCGATCGAGCCGAGCACAACGGAGCCCGAGAGGGCGCTGCCGGCGATGCGGCGCTGGACCGCGAGGCCCGCGGCCACGCCCACCGCGCTTCCGGTGGCGGCCGACAGCACGGGGAGGAGGGCGTACCAGGCGAAGCCGGCGGCGAGGCTGCAGTTCTTCACCCGGAGGGCGTTGGCGAAGAGGATGACGAGAGGGAGGGCCAGCAGCAGCAGCCCAGAGCACCACGCGCTGGCGAACAGCCGTGCGACGGCGCGAGCAGGGCGGGCGTCGGCGAGGTCTCCGTCGGCCGGCGAGGCCGCGCTGCGTGCCCGCCACACGCGGTCCGCGCCGAGGTGGGCCGAGGCGAACGAGACGAGGAGGGCGAGGACGAGCGAGGACTCGAAGCCGAGGAGGGCGAGTAGCGGAGTCAGCGCCATCGCCAGCGCGGCCAGCGCAAGCACGGTGCCCCAGGCAAGTTCGCGTCGCAAAATTGACTTCCCTTCCCACGTTCGATTAGCCTAACCGTCGTCGGACCGCAACCGCCGGGGGGCGCGAAAGGGACGCCCTATAAAATGGCCACCGACGGATCGGACCGCAGATCGGAGTACCGCACACCGATCGAACTGAAGGTGGAGTACAAGAAGCTCAACACCTTCTTCGCCGACTACACGAAGAACATCTGCAAGGGGGGTACGTTCATCCGCACCAGCAAGCCGCTGCAGATCGGCACCGAGTTCGTGTTCAAGCTGGTGGTGCCAAGGCTGCCCGAGCCGCTGTCGATCCGCGGCCAGGTGCGCTGGGTGAAGCGGGAGGGCGAGCCGTCGCCAGAGGGTGTGGCGGCCGATCACGAGCCCGGGATGGGGATCCGCTTCGTCTACGAGACGGAGGAGCGTCGGGCCGAGATCGAGGGGGTCGTGGAGCGGCTGATGGTCGAGAGCCTGGGTCCGCTCCTGTATTCGAAGCTGATGGGCAGGGACCAGCACTAGACCAGGAGGCCTGGCGGGAGCGTGCCCGATGCTGCGGTTCCTGGTTCCCAATGCCATCACCTCTCTCAGCATCGCCTTCGCGGTGCTGGGGATCCAGGCGGCGGCGTCGGGGCGCTTTCGCGACGGGGCCTGGTGGCTGGTCTACTGCGTCCTCACGGACAAGGTGGATGGGGTGGCGGCGCGGGCGCTGAAGGCCAGCTCCCCCTTCGGGATGCAGCTCGACTCGCTGGCCGATCTGGTCGCCTTCGGGGTGGCGCCGGCGACGCTGGTCTACGCCTTCTTCTCGACCCACGCGGGCGCCGGATGGACCGAGGGGTGGCGCACGGTGGCGCTCGCGGGGATCGCGGTTGGCTACGTGATCTGCACCGCTCTGCGGCTGGCGCGCTTCAACGTGATCAGCGATGTCCCGGGGGCAGAGCGGGTTTTCTTCGGGACCCCGTCGACCTTCGCGGGCGGAACGCTGGTCGCCCTGTTCGCGACGCTGCTGAAGTACGGCGACCCGGCGTGGGGGGAGTGGTCGGCGCGCGACGTTCGGCTGCTCGGCGGCCTGCGCCTGGATGTGGCCATGCCGCTCCTGCCATGGTTCGTCGCCGTGGCGGCGGTGGCGATGGTCTCGAACCTGCGCGTGCCGAAGATCGGGCGGACGCGGAGCCGGCTGGTCAACGCGACGCTCCTCGTGTGGCTCGCGGTCTGTTACGGAGTGGGGTTCGCTCGCCTCCTGCCGGAGTTCCTGGCGGCCAGCGCGGTGACCGCCTTCGGTGTGGCGGTCGGGTACCACCTGCTCTCGGGCGCCGGACGCGGGGCGAAGCCGCCCTGGCTGTTTCCGCGCGCTTGACCGTTCAGGGGGTGTAGAGCTCGAGGGTGGTCACCGGCACGCCCCCCTCGCCAACGCCACCGGCGAGCAGGATGTCTCCGCTCTCGAGCGGGATGGCGGTCCCGCCGAGTCGGCCGACCGCGAGCGGGATGGCGCGGCGCACTTCGAGCGTTGCGGGGTCGAGGACGTCGCAGGAGGGGAGCGTCTTCCGATCCGCGCCGTACCCCCCGCAAAGGAGCAGCTCGCCGCCGGCGAGGAAGGCGATGTGGCCTGCTCGCGGCGCCGGCAGAAGCGCTGCGAGCGCGGTGGGCGCGAGGCCCGGGTCGAACACCATGCCCGAAGCGAGCGCAGGGGTCTTGCCATCGCTGCCGCCGACGATCAGCAGGCGCCCGTCGGGGAGCGCGGTGGCGGTGTGCAGGCTTCGCGATCCGGTCTTTGCGTCCTGCGGCGCGAAGGAGCGCGTGGCCGCGAGGTACACCTCGGCGGCGGGTCCGGCCGCCGAGCCGCCGAAGAGCAGCAGGCCGTCGCCCTGGGGGAGCTGCACGGGGGTGGCGGTGTGGCCGGCTCGCGGTGTCGCCATCGCGCCCTGCGTCGCGGTGACGGAGACGTGTGGCGGCGGCACGATCACGGTCGCGCTGGCGAGCGGCTTGCCGTCGCCGCCGATGCCACCCGAGAGGAGGAAGCTGCCGTCGCGGAGCCGGGCAATCGTGGCATCGCTGCGGGCGAGCGTGTCGTGGGTCTGAAGGGCCGACCAGACACCGGCGGTGCCGGGTCTTGGATCGAACAGCGTCAGCTCGCTCGAGGGCGCGCCATCTTGCGGTCCGCCGCCGACCAGGAGCGCGGCGCCGGAGAGCTGGTCGGGACGGTCATAGCCGATTCCGACCACGCCAGCGCGCGGGGAGGGCAGTGGGGTCGCCTTGACGAGCGCGTGATAGAAGCCGTCATGGACCTCGGCATCGGTGACCGCGGCCCCGTCCGCGACGCCACCGGCGAGCAGGGCACCGACGCGCGGGACGGCCACCGCGCATAGCCGATCGCGGCCTCGGGTCAGCCCGCCCGGGAGGACACCCGCCCGCCCGATGCGACCGACCCACACCACCAGCGCGTAGTCGGTGGTCACGATCCCCACGATCGGCGTCCGGCCGCGGGCGAACACCTGCCCGCTCGCATCAAAGGCCTCGACGATCACCGCGCCGGCGAGCGCGGTGTTGCCACCGGGCGGCTCGAGCTTGAGCTCCGCGGCGAAGTGACCGCCCGAGACGGCGACGGTCTGCTCGGCGAGCGGGGGATCGCCGACGCGCACCCGGACCTTGGTCGCGTCGACGAACGGATCGTCGCCCACGGGGACGAGGATCGAGACGCTGATCGTCCCCTGCTTGCCGCCGCATGCGGCCAGCGCAAACGCAGCGATCAGGCCGAGCAGCGGGCTGTGACGGCGCCGGGAGGTCACGGCGCCCCGAGCAGGGCGAGCAGCGCGGCGCGGGTGGCTCCCTCGACGCGGACGGTCTTCCGTCGCCCGGTCTCGCCGCGCACGATCGCCACCTTGCCGCGCGCCACGCCAAGCGCTCTGGCGAGCAGTGCGCGCAGGGCATCGTTGGCCGCGCCGTCGACGGGCGGGGCGCAGAGCTGCACCTTGATCCGGTCGCCGAGCGGGGGCCCGATCCGATCGCGGGACGCGCGCGGTACCACCTGGACATCGAAGGTGATCACGCCCCCTTCCTCGCGTACGTCGAGGCTCAGTCCCCGTTGCGCTCCGAGCTTGCTGCACGCCGACGATTGCCGGCGAGGACCCAGGGGACGCTGCTTCGCCGCCTTCGGCGGGTCGATGAGGCTCAGGGCTTGCGCTCGACGCTGGCCCGGGCGGCGTCGCCCAGCTCGCGGCTCCGCCTTGTGGCCGCTTCGACTGCGTTGATGAGGGTGGTGCGGAGTCCGCCTGCCTCCAGGGTGTGGAGGCCCGCGATGGCGGTGCCGCCCGGCGAGGTGACCATGTCCTTCAGTCGCCCCGGGTGCTCGCCGGTGTCGATCAGCAGCTTCGCCGAGCCGAGGATAGTCTGCGCCGCGAGCGCCTGGGCGTTGTAGCGCGACAGCCCCATCTTCACGCCGGCGTCGGAGAGCGCTTCGATGATCAGGAACACGTAGGCCGGGCCGGATCCGGAGAGCCCGGTGACCGCGTCGAGCTGCTCCTCGTCGAGGATCACCGTCATCCCGACCGCGTCGAAGATCTGCTTCGCGATCGCCAGATCGTCGTCGGTGGCATGGCCTCCGGCTGCGATGGCCGTGGCGCCCGACCCGACCAGCGCGGGCGTGTTGGGCATCACCCGCACCACCCGCGTTCCGGCCGGCAGGTGGGCCTCGATCACCGCGACGGGGACGCCGGCGGCGATGGAGATCACCAGCGCGCGCGGCTTCAGGTGGGGGGCGATCTGATCGCACACCGAGGGGAGGATCTGTGGCTTCACTGAGAGGACGACGATCTCCGCGCGCCGCATGACGTCCTCGTTGTGGGTGGTGGCGTGGATCCCGTACTTCGCCTTCAGCTCCGCCACCCGCTCGCGGCGCGGATCGGAGCCCGAGATCTTCGCGGCCTTGACCACCCCGGCGGACAGCAGGCCCTTGATCATCGCCTCCGCCATGTTGCCGGCGCCGATGAACCCGATCGCCTTCTCCATCTTCCCTGTCGTGGATTCGCTCATCGGCGCGGACGATACCACGCTCAATCCCCGAGGACCGAGGGGACGATCGGGAGGGCGGGAAACGCCAGCTGGGTGTCGTCGGGGGGATCGCTGGCAGCGGGTGCGCCAATGTCCTTCTCGGGATTGGGGGTGTGCACCCCGACCGATTCGATCCCGACGGCGAAGTAGTTCGCCGTCGGCAGCGCGCCCGTGGCCGCAGCGGAATCCACCGCGAGAAGCTCGAGGGTGGGCAGCGTCGCCATCCCGATCGGGGACAGCCCCGGCGGAGGCACGACGAGCGGTATCGGCTTCGGGGGGACGATCAGGCGCTGTCGCGCAGCGGCGGTCGCTAGCTCGGGGCCGAACGCGGCGCGCGCCTGCTGGTGCAAGTGGTCCCAGGTCGTGTCGTCGACGGCAGGCTCGTCGGCGAGCTGGATCAGCGACGCCATGTCATCGGCGGCGCGGCTGAGCTCGGGTTGCAGCGGCGCGGCCGGATCGCTCTCCGAACCGACGACGAGGAGATCGCGGAGCGCGGTCGCCCGCTGGCGCAGTGCGGAGACCGGCTCCGCGAGCTGAGGATCACCGGGAGTGATTCGCCCGACCTGCTCGAGCACGATCAGTCGCTCCGCGAGTCGTTCGCGCCCTCGCTCGTCGAGCCGGCGGGCCAGCATCTCGAGGGCCGGGAGGGTGCGAGGGTCCCCCGCGACCGCCAGCTCCGCGACCCGCGCGGCGGCGAGCGCGCGCTCGCGCAGACCGGCGAACGCGGTGGCACCGACCACCACCTGCTCCGCCAGCGCCTCGTCGGGGATGGCGCCCGCCGCGGTCGCCCGCGCGCCCTCGGCGAGGGCTTCCGACAGTGCCGTGAGCCGCTCCCGCAGGGCAATGACCTCGCTCAGCAAGAGAGACTCAGTCCCCGAGGACCCAGGGGATGCTGAGCCGCCTGCGGCGGGTCGTTGAGGCTCAAGCGGCCTGGGACGCATTGCGCGGCGCGCGCTCGATCCCCTCCCGGCCCGGCGGCGCGATGGCGTCTTCCTTGTCCCCGCCCATCCCACCGATCGAGACGTGGAGGTCGATCACCGCATCGCGGACGCGGCGCACCAGCTCCGCCAGGTCGCGCTGCTTGAGACCCACGGTCGGGATCGGCTCGCCGATCCGGATCCGCACCTTGCCGGGGCGGAGCTTGAAGCCACCGCGCGCGAGGACGCGGTGGGTGCCGTCGACCGCCACTGGCACGATCGGCACCTGCGACGCGATCGCGACCATGAACGGACCCTTCTTGAAGGGCAGGATCTCGCCGGCGATGGAGCGCGTCCCCTCCGGGTAGGCGAGGATGCTCGCCCCGTCGCGAATCTGCCGCCCCGCCCGGCGGAGGCTGGTGAGCGCCTGCGTGCGGTTCTTGCGGTCGACGAACACCATCTTCGTGCGCCACATGTACCAGCCGAGGAACGGGACCGACTTGAGGATCTTCTTGGCGACAAAGCGAAGATTGACCGGGATTACCGAGTAGGCGACCGGGATGTCGATCATGCTCTGGTGGTTCATGATGAAGACGTAGGGGCCGCGCGGGTTGAGCTGCGCTCCAGGCACCAGCTCCATGTCGTAGCGACCGACGTACGCGAGCGCCGGGCCCCAGACCCAGCGCCCCAGCGCCAGCGGCCACTCGCTCGAGAAGATGCTCATCACGAGCGCCACAACGATCCAGATCGCCGTCCAGGCACCCAGGAAGAACGCCTGCCACACGTTCATCAGGAAATAGGCGACCGCTTTCATCTTCGGCCCCGACGATATCAGGATCCAGTGGGGTGATCCGCTGGAATCTGCGATCGCGCTCAATGAGGTGTAGATCAAAGGTGGACCGAGCGCGCGTGCCGAGTCGCGAGCAGCGCAAGGCGCGAGGAGGGAGGGGGCTTGCCCCCAGGATCGATTTGAGGGGGGAGGCTCTCCGCCTGGGACCGACGAGCAACGCCGCGATGCGAAGCGAATCGGCGCGCACGCGACGGGAGCCTTTGTTCTACACCTCTTCATTTCTTGGTGGCGTCCAGCAGGCGGTCGATCACCCGCTGCTGATCCTCGTCGGTGAGGGTGTGGTAGAGGGGCAGGATGAGGCCCCGGTCGGCGGCGTGCTCGGCGCCCGGGAAGGGGCAGGGGGCGCCGGCGTAGGGGCGCTCCCGGTGGATCAGCATGATGCCGCGGCGGCTGGCGATCCCGTCGTCGAGCAGGTGCGCCATCACGCGATCGCGGTCGATTCCCGGGCCGAGGAGGGTCTGGTAGGACTGGAAGGTGTGCTGCCGATCGCCCGGGGTGAACGGCGCCTCGACCCGCGTGCCGGCGAAGGCAGTGGCATAGCGCGCGGCGAGGACGCGGCGGCGCTCGATCAGCCCGTCGAGGCGTCGCAGCTGGGCGAGACCGATCGCGGCCTGGATGTCGGTCATCCGGTAGTTCCAGCCGACCTCGTCGTAGTGCTCGGTGATGACGCTCTTTGCGCCGTGGCGGGCGAGGTCGGACACGGACATCCCGTGGTGGCGCAGGCGCCGCAGCCGCGCCGCGACGTCGCCGTCGTCGGTGGTGATCATCCCGCCCTCGCCGGTGGTGAGCACCTTGCGGGGGTGGAAGCTGAAGCAGACGGAGGCTCCCGGGAGCCGGGCGGGGAGGCCGATCTCGTGCTCCTGGAAGCGCGCCCCGACGGCGCAGGCGGCGTCCTCGATGAAGTGGAGCCCCCGGGCGCGAGCGAGATCGGTCAGCCCATCGAGATCGCACGGCAGCCCGATCTGGTGGACCGCGAGGATCGCCCGGGTACGCGCAGTGAGGACGCGCTCGCACGTGGCGACGGTGAGGTTGAAGGTGCGCGGATCGACGTCGCACAGCACGGGGGTGGCGCCGGCGTGACGGACCACATTGGCGCTGGCGATGAACGACATCGTCGGGACGATCACCTCGTCGCCGGGCCCGATGCCGGCCACCACCAGGGCGAGGTGCAGTGCGGTGGTGGCCGAGGTGGCGGCGACGGCATGGGCGGCGCCGACGCGTGCGGCGAAGCGCTCCTCGAACTCCGCCACGCGCGGGCCCTGGGTGACCCAGCCGCTCCGGATCGCCGCTGCTGCCGCCGCGACCTCCTCGTCGCCCAGCACGGGGAGGGCGAGGGGGATCGTTCGCTTCGCATCCGACATGGGTCTCCTCGGGCTACTTCTCGGTCATGGTGATCGCGATCGCACCCCGGTCACCGGCCACGCCGTCGACGAAGACGAAGTAGATCCCCGGGGTGAGCTTCTTCAGGGTGAGCATCGCTGGGGGATTGATCGCGATGTCGCACGCCAGATCGGTCCCACCGCAGGCATCGGAGCGCACGTAGAGCGAGTGGCGGAAGGTGGTTCCCTTGGTCGAGATCGTGACGTCCTTCGTGGCGGTGAGGACGAAGTAGAACACCGCGTCGGGGGAGGTCGATCCGGCGTCGAGGCCGCAGCTTGCCTTGCCGCTCGACGAGTAGTTGTTGGCGTGGCCGGAGGTGGTGGCCTCGAGTGTGGAGCCCGCGAGCAGCCGGCCCGCGTCGTCGCAGGCGTTGAGCGAAACCGGCGTGACGGTCACGTTGAGCTGGTAGGTGCCGCCGTCGCTCTTCGAATCGATCCAGGTGTAGTAGGTCCCCGGAGGGAGACCGCACACGACCAGCCGCGACGCGCCGCCCATCAGCGTCGGGCTGTCGTCGTTGCAGGTCGTGCCGACCGCGGTCGTCAGTGCGCCCTGGCACGGGCCGGCGAGGGCCAGCTCGCTCATCGCGTTGGCGCACTCGGTGCGGGTGAAGAGCACGGTGTCGAAGGCGGAGCCCATGGTGTCGAAGGTGACCGTGCTCCAGTCCTTGAGCGTGATCCGGGTGACCGCGTCAGCCCCCGAGGTGGGCGCGCAGCTTCCCCTCGCCGAGTTGCCAAAACCGAGGCTGCTATCGCGGTAGGTGCCGGGGCCGCGGATATCGCCTGGGGACCCGCAGCCGTCGGGGAGGAGACAGGTGGTGCCGGAGCAGCCGAAGCCGCACGCCCGGGTGCGGAGCTGCCCGGCTTCGCAGGCGGTCTGGACGTTCTCGATGCACCATCCGCCGGGCTCGCAGCGCCCCCCGTCGCCCGCGAGGTCGGCCCCGCCGAGATCCACGCCGCCGTCGCGCGCTCCGTCGAGGGCGATCACGAGGTCGACTTTGCGCCCGCGGACAGCGACAACAGTCCCGGCGCCGGCCAGCGCGGTGCCGGGAGCGGTGATCTGCACGGTCACCTTCTGGCCGTCGAGCGTGTCGGGGAGCAGGACCACGAAGTTGCCGCCGCTGTGCAGCGGACGCCCGTCGGGCGCGACCACGCTCACGTCCATCCTCAGCGGCGCCCGGTCCACCCGCAGCGTCACGGCGAGGCGGGCGGGCTGGGCGGCGCCGGAGAAGGTGACCGTCACGTCGAGTGCGGTCGGACCCGCGTCGCAGCCGGCGGCGAGGAGCGCCGCGAGGTGCCAGGCGCTAGCGCGCATCGATCGTGCTCCAGGTGCCTTGGGGGAGGGCGTTGCCTGCCAGCCCGGCACCGAGGCCCACCGCGAGGGCGGTGATCACCGTGCCCACCGCGGTCCAGACGTACCAGCGGCGGTAGAACGGGGCGGGTGGCGGGTCGATCGGCGGTGGACCGAGCCCGCTCAGGTCGGCGATCGGGATTCGCGCGGGCGGGGCTAGGTCGAGCGGCATCGCGGCGTCGGGCGGGACCCCACCGTCGGCGGTCGCCGCATCGGGAGGAGCGGAGAACGCATCCTCGTTCTCCCCCGGCGGGGGGTGGACGCGCTCGGTCCGGAGGCGCTCCTCCATTTCGCTGATCAGCGACAGCACCAGCGCGCGGTTCTTCGCCTGGGGCTGGCGATCGATGTAGGCCCGGTAGAAGTAGGCGGCGCGCCCCGGCTGATCGAGCTGGCGGTGGCACTGTCCGATATTGAAGAGGAAGCCGGGGAGCGGCTTGCTCTCGAAGGCGCGCTCGTACTCGGCGAGCGCCTCCCCGTAGCGGGTGAGCGCGTAGAGCGCCTCGGCATGCGCGAACAGATCCCTCGCCCTGGCGGTTGCAGGATCGACGGGGACGGCCATCGCGCACAGCGAAACCAGCAGCGCCACGGCAACGATTGATGTGCGCATC
>SHYY01000234.1 GCA_009692555.1 Myxococcales bacterium | reverse complement strand
TGCTCGTCACGTAGTCGTAGTCGTAGTCGTAGTCGTAGTCGTAGTCGTCCCGTCCGCAGCGACGGCAATCGAACTTCCTCCCGCAACAAATTCCTCCTGCCAACCGACCACCCTGGCCACAAAGGAGGATGCCCATGCTGGCCGACCAGAAGCTCGACGTCTATCGCCGCGCCATCGAGTTCCTCGCCCTTGCGTCGCAGATCGCGACGAGCGCCCCCAGCGGGAACTCGTTTCTCACCGAAGAGCTCAACCGTGCGGCGCTCTCCATCCCCTGGAACATCGCCGAGGGAGCGGGCCGCTTCGGAGCGCCGGATGGCGCCCCCTTCTATGCTCACGCGCATGTGCCGGAGAGGTGATCCCCCGCGCGCGAGTGCCCCTGAATCGACTACGACTACGACTACGACTACTACGACTACGACTACGTGAGCGGAGGGACCCCCTTCTCCGTTAAGTACTCATCTCATGCCCGCCGCTTGACAAGGCGATCCGCTCCGACCTAGGGTGCCCCCACAATCTAAAAAAACGCGTGCGGGTGCTTGGGAAGCCGGTTCGAGTCCGGCGCCGCCCCCGCGACTGTCAAGGCGCGCAACATCCCCGGAGCGGTAGGCGAAAAGCCACCCACTGACGGATTCTCGTCGGGAAGGGCCGCACCGGGAGCGTCTGAGCCAGGAGACCGACCCGCACGCGACCGGTCGAGCCCTTCGGGAAGGAGGGGTCGAGGCCTGCGCGTTCGGCGCTCGTCTTTGCCCCCTCGTCTCCCGTCCCGCCCGCCCGGAACCACCCTGGAGCGAACGGGCCGTTGCTGGACCGCAGGACGATACTGCTGACGATCGGAGCGCTGCTGGCGCTGGCGACGGCACGCGCGCGCGCCCAGATCAAGCTCGGCACCGTCGAGGTGGAGGCGGAGCGCGAGGTGGAGGAGGGCCCGGAGGTCGACGCACCGGCGGCGGTCACCGTCATCGACGCGCGGCGGCCGAGCGCGCGGGTGTCGTCGGTGGCCGACCTGATCGAGCGCGAGGCGGGCGTGCAGGTGCGCTCCACCGGCGGTCTCGGCGCCTTCACCTCGGTGTCGATCCGCGGCTCCGATCCCACCCAGGTGGCGGTGTTCCTCGATGGCGTGCCGCTCCAGCACGCGGCGTCGGCGGTGGTCGATCTCTCGCAGCTCCCCGTAGGCGGTCTGGAGCGGATCGAGATCTACCGCGGGGTGCCTCCCCTCGAGCTGTCGAGCCAGGCGATCGGCGGGGCGATCCACCTCGTCTCCCGCCGCGGTCGTCCCGGCGCACACCTCCGCGCCGCCATCGGTGGCGGGTCCTTCGGAGCGCGCTCGGCGTCGGTCGGCTACGCCAGCGGCGGGCGCCTTTCGGTCGACGCCTCGGCCGCCTACCACGGGGCGCGCGGCGACTTCACCTACTACGACTACAGCGGCACGCTGATCGATCACACCGACGATCACCCCGCGTCACGCCGAAACAACGCCTTCGATCAGGTGGCGCTCGATGTCACCCTCGGAAGCGCACTCGCGAGGCGCGGCCGCGTCTCGATCGGCAGCCACGGCTTCCTCAAGATCCAGGGCGTCCCCGGCCGCGGCACCGATGGGGCGGGCAGCCGCGATGCCCGCCTCTCGACGGGCCGGCTGATCCTCGACGGCTCGGTCGAGCAACCCGGGATCCTCGGCCCGGCGATCGATCTGCGGATCGACGCCCACCTCGTCTACGGGCGCACCCTGTTCTCGAACGCGCGCGGCGAGCCGGTGGGCAGCTACCTCCCCGCCTCGACCGACAGCGCCACCATCGCTGCGGGGCTCCGTGGACGGCTCCAGGCGGCGGTCGGCGCGCACGAGCTGTGGACCCTCTTCGCCTCGGCCGAGGTCGAGCACTTCCGGCCCGACGATCTCCTCTACCCGCGCGGCAATCCCGCGCCCTCCACCCGGGTGCGCGCGGCCCTCGCCGTCGGTGACGATGTGCGGCTGCTCCACGATCGGCTGGCGCTCACCCCGGCGCTGCGCCTCGACGCGGCGCTCTCCCATCTCTCGCCGGGCCTCGATGTCCGCGGGCAGCAGGAGAGCGGCGCCAATTCGGCGAGCGCCTTCGCCTCGCCACGCCTCGGGGCTCGCTACCGGGCCACGTCGTGGCTGACCGTGCGCGGCAGCGCGGGCTACCTCCAGCGCCTCCCGACCGCGATCGAGCTGTTCGGCGACGGGGCGTTCATCCTCCCCCGCCCGTCGCTGCGACCCGAAACGGCGCTCTCTGGCGATCTCGGGGCGCGCCTCGAATTCGCCCCGCGCAGCCCCACCCTCTCCGCCACCCGGGTCACCCTGGAAGGAAACCTCTTCTCCCGCCAGATCTCCGACTACATCGCGCTCGTCCCCTCGTCGCACGCGCTGGCCGCCCAGAACCTCCCTGGCGAGGTGCGCTTCCTCGGCGTCGAGGCGATCGCGCGCCTCCGCGTCGCCACCTGGCTCACCGCATCGCTCGATTACACCTTCCTTCACACCCTCGCCGCGGGCGGCGATCTCGCGGCCAACACCGATGGAAAAGAGCTCCCCGGCGTGCCGCGCCACCGGGTGGGCGGACGGGTCCAGCTGGCGGGCGGCCCCTTCTCCTGCTTCTACGAGGCGCTCCGCACCGGCGATGTCTGGCGCGACCCCCAGAACAGCGACGGGAACTTCATCCCCGCGCGCACCCTCCACGCCCTCGGCGCCGCCGCGGGACCGTTCGGCCGCCTCCCGCTCACCCTCACCGTCGAGGTCCGCAACCTCGCCGATCTGCGGGTCGTCGATCTCCCACTCGGCGGCCTGATCCACGTCGGTGAGACCACCCCCTACCCCCTTGTCGATCGGTACGACTACCCGCTGCCCGGGCGTGCCCTCTACGCCACGCTTGCGCTGCAAAACTGAAAGGAAGACCCATGACCAGAAACACGACCACCACCCTCGCCGCCACCTGCACCTTCGCCCTGCTCGCCGCATCCGGCTGCGGCACCCCCGCGATGACCGCCGCTGACATGGCCAAGATCGGTCCCGCCGTCGACCTCGCCCCCGAGAACCTCGACATAGGCACGCCGGTCCCGGTCGCCACGAATGCGGTGGTCACCACCGTCGCGTTCGGCTCGATGGGCAATCCCGGCTCCGGCCACCTCACCACCGTCGGTCTCACCGATCAGAAGGTCACCAAGGCGATCGACACCAGCATCGGCTCCGACAACTTCGTGCGGGCGGAGGGCGGCAAGGTGCTGGTCCTCGATCACACCAACGGCACCCTGCGCGTCTACGACCCGAAGGCCGGCTTCAAGGCCCCGGTGGAGATCAAGACCGGCGATATGACCCAGAAGGCCGCCACCTCCAACCCGCACGACGTGGCGCTCGTCCCCGCCTCGTCGAAGGCCCTCGTCACCCTCTACGGCAACGACGCCGCGCACGCCGTCGGGCTGATCGATCTCGCCACCCCGGCGATGGGCGTGGTGAAGTGGATCGCCCTCCCGCAGGCGATGAAGGACCCCGACGGCAAGCCCGAGGCGAGCGAGATCCACCTCTGCGGCGGCTTCGCCTTCGTGACGGTGCAGGACCTCGACGAGACGAACTTCGCCTTCACCCCGACCGGCCCCGGCCGGATCATCGCGATCGATCTCGCCAAGGACGCGGTCGACACCACGATGGGCGTGATCACCTTGATGGGCGCGAACCCGAACGGCTTCTCCCGCGACGGCACCGGCTGCGACATCGTGCTCACCGCCGACGCCGGCTCGCAGTTCAAGGCCCCCGACGGCGGCGGCGGGATCGAGCGGGTCGATCTGACGCTCCGCAAGTCGCTCGGGATGGTGATCAAGGACAGCGATCTCAAGGGCCACCCGCGCGAGATCTCGGCGAAGTCGAAGACCCTCGCCTACGCCAACCTGACCCTCATCGAGAAGGGCGCGCCGATGGACAAGTTCATCGGCAACCAGGTGGTGGCGATCGATCCCTCGACGGGCAAGCTGCTCGGCACGATCTCCCAGGTGGGCAGCTTCATCGCCTTCGCCCAGGTCTCGCCCGACAAGAGCCAGCTCTTCGTCGGCGTCCACGACCCCGACTTCGTCACCATGATGCCGAAGATCGGCGTCTACGTGGTCCCCGCCGACGGCACCACCAAGCTCGGCGCCACCCCGCTCGACATCGGCCAGGGCCCCTACGCCATCGCCTTCTACTAGTGTCCTGTCCGAGAAATTCTTTGCAGAATTTCCCGGCCAGCACACTAGCCACGATCCCACGGTGCGTGCCGCCCCGCGGCCTTTTTCTACTGCGAACTTCTGTGTCGGGACGCTAGAAAATCGCGAGGCTTTGCCGTCCGGCACGCGGTGTGATATCTCCCCGGTGACTCTTCCCGGCCAGGAGCCCCGATGCCCCGCTCGTCGCACAGTCGCCTTCGCTCGGTCGCGCTGCCGCTCGCGCTGATCGGGTCGGGCGCCCTCCTCCACGCCGCTTGCGAGCACGCCACGCCCAAGAGCGAGGCCGCGCCGAACCAGAAGCCGGGGGCGCAAGGCGAGCCGCTGGCGACCATCGACGACGTCGTGATCACCGTCGCCGAGTTCCAGGATCGCATCAACAAGCAGTCGCCCTACGTGCGCGCCCGCTACACCTCCCTCGAGCGCAAGAAGGAGTTTCTCGACAACCTGGTGCGCTTCGAGGTCCTGGCCAAGGAGGCCAAGGCGCGCGGCCTCGACAAGGACGACGAGGTGGTGCGCACCATGAAGCAGGTGATGATCCAGAAGCTGATGAAGGACGAGTTCGACAACCGGGTGAAGCTCGAGGACATCAGCGATGCGGATTGCCAGAAGTACTTCGCCGAACACCCGGAGGAGTTCAACAAGCCGGAGGAGGTGCGTGCGGCGCACATCCTGCTCAAGGACGACAAGGCGGTGAAGCGCGTGCTCGCCGATCCGCGGATCAAGGGGCTCGACAACGAGGCGTTCCGCAAGCTGGTGGCGGAGCTGTCGCAGGACATGGAGACCAAGGAGCGCGGCGGCGACCTCCGCTACTTCGATCAGACCACCAAGGAGCTCCCCCAGGAGATCGTCAAGGCCACGTTTGCATTGGTGAATCTCGGGGACGTGAGCGGTCCGGTGAAGACCGCGGCGGGGCTCCACATCATCAAGCTCACCGGGCGGCGGAAGGCGCTCACGCGCACCCTCGACGAGGTCAAGGCGCAGATCAAGAACCGCCTCTACCGCGACAAGCGGACCGCGGCGATGGAGGACTTCATCAAGGGCCTCCGCGCGAAGGCCAAGGTGGAGGTGCACGAGGATCGGCTGGCCAAGGTGGTGATCGAGTCGTCGCCGGCCGGTGCCTTCAATGCGCCGGGCGTCGCGCCGCCGGGGCCGGGGATGTTCAACCCGGGCGCGCCGGGAGCCCCGCAGGCCGGGCCGGCGCTGCCGGGGAGACCGGCCGGCTCGCAGCAGATCGCCATGCCACCGCCGAAGGCCCCCCCCGCCGCCGCGCCGGACGTCGAGCCGTAGCCGGGCAACCCGATACTCCCCTCCATCGTCAGGCTCCTAGCGTGAACCGATCCCACCTCCTCGTCGCCGCGCTGCTCGCCGCGCTCACCCTCACCCGCTCGTCGGCGTGGGCGGCGCCGATCACCATCGAGCGGATCGCCGCGGTGGTGAACACGGAGATCATCCTCCTCTCGGAGGTCAAGGAGCGCGCCGCGCAGTCCGGGCAGACCCTCGACGAGCACGCCGGATCGCCGATCGAGAAGCGGCAGGTGGAGCAGGCGCTGAAGGCGGTGACCGACAAGATGGTCGACGACGTGCTGGTGATCCAGCAGGCCGGCGAGCTCAAGCTGGCCGTCGAGGAGGCGGAGATCGACCGCGCGATCGACGAGGTCAAGAAGCAGAACAAGCTCGACCAGGAGGCGTTCGTGCGCGCGCTCTCGGAGCAGGGCTACACGCTGTCGTCGTATCGCAAGGACCTGCGGAAGCAGCTCCTTCGGCTGAAGGTGATCAACACCGCGGTGCGCGCGCGGATCAGCGTCAGCGATGAGGAGGTGAAGGCGTTCTACGACCAGAGCGCGCGCCAGGCGGGCGACCACAAGCAGGCCCACGTGCGCCACGTGCTGATCGCGGTGCCGCCGGGCAGCGACGTGAAGACCGTGGAAAAAAAGCGCCTCGCCGCGGCCAAGGTGCTCGAGCAGGCGCGCGCGGGGCAGGACTTCGCGAAGCTCGCCAGTCAGTTCTCCGACGACGCGGCGACCAAGGACGTCGGCGGCGACCTCGGCTGGGTCAAGCAGGGGGAGGGGATCGCCGAGGCGATGGCGGAAGTGATCTTCGCGATGGACGAGGCCAACGAGGTGCGCGGGCCGATCCGCACCGAGCGCGGCTTCGAGGTGCTGCAGCTGATCGAGAAGAAGGACAGCGACGTGCGGCCGTTCGCCGAGGTGAAGGAGCAGATCCGCCAGCAGCTCTACACGTCGCAGATGGAGAAGCAGACCCAGCTGTGGCTGAGCGAGCTCAGGAAGAAGGCCCACGTCGACGTGCGGCTGTAGCGCTGGAGCTCACCCCGGCGGCCATTCCAGGGCGCGCCCGCCGAGGACGTGCAGGTGCAGGTGGAAGACGGTCTGCCCGCCGCCGCGGTTGACGTTGAACACGGTGCGGTAGCCGCTCTCGGCGTACCCGGCGTCGCGGGCGATCTCCGCGGCGACACGGGCGAGGTGGCCGATCAGCGCCTCGTCCTCGACCGCGGCGTCGTTGAGGGTGGCGATGTGGCGCCGCGGGATCACCAGGGCGTGCAGCGGCGCCTGCGCGTGGAGATCGTGGAACGCCAGGGCGCGGTCGTCCTGATGGATGAGCTTGGCGGGGATCTCCCCGTCGCGGATCTTGCAAAACAGGCAGTCGGCCATGGCGGTGTGATCGCGCAGCGGGCCCCCGGCGTCAAGCGCACGGCCGAAAAGGGGTGCTTAACGGGAGAAGGGGGTCCCTCCGCTCACGGAGTCGTAGTCGTAGTCGTAGTCGTAGTCGATTCAGGGGCACTCGCGCGCGGGGGATCACCTCTCCGGCACAAGCGCGTGAGCATCTCCACGATGCGGGTCAGCAACTCGATGGCCTGTCGCCGAGTGTCTTCCAAGGCGAGTTGCAGGACCGCAAAGGCATCCACGATCGCCGTGCACTCCATCGGGAACCCCGGGCGATGCTGTAGAAGCGGGCGCCATCCGGCGCTCCGAACCGGCCCGCTCCCTAGTACTACTCGATCAGAATCTTTGCTCACCGACGGCGTCCGGGGCCGGAGGGCGGCCCGTACGGGCTCCAACCGCCGGCCGACCACCCCGCGCTTCCGACGGGAGCACGCCGTGACCGGCCCGCGGGTGCCGGAGACGGGCTCCGACGTGAGCGAGTAGTACTAGGCGATGTAGGGGGCATCCTCCTGTGTGGCCAGGGTTGTCGGTTGGCAGGAGGAATTTGTTGCGGGAGGAAGTTCGATTGCCGTCGCTGCGGACGTGACGACTACGACTACAGACTACGACTACGACTACGACTACGACTACGTGACGAGCAAGAGCCAGCAAGAGGGCCCCCTCCGCTGTTAAGCACCCGCCGAAAAGCAGGAGCGGCCCGGACGCCCGTTCACGGGTATCCTTGGAGCGCTCCATGCCTGCCGCCTCACCGACGCTGCGCCTGCTCTCGTGGAACCTCGGACGGGTTCACCTCGGCGGGCGGGTGAATCGCTGGCTCGGCCTCGACAGTCGCGCCTCGGATCGCTCGCTGGGGCACGTGGCGCGGGTGATCCTGCGCGCGGACGCGGAGGTGGTGGCGGTGCAGGAGCTGTCGTCGGAAGCGCAGCTCGAGCGGCTGCGGGCGCTCCTGGGACGCGACTGGCAGGCTGCCGCGCCGGCGCGCCCGGACTGCGACCGCCGGGTCGGGCTGCTCGCGCGGCGCGGGCTCGCTCCGGAGTTCTTCCCCGTCGCGAGCGCCACCGGCCGGACCGCCCAGGCGGCCACGCTGCGAATCGGGCGGGAGCGGCGCTTCGCGGTGGCGTCGCTGCACCTCGATGCCTTCGACGACGCAGCGCGCGCGCGTCAGGCCCAGGAACTGCTCTCCTTTGCGGCGGCCTCCGGTGAGGCGGCACCGGTGCTGGCGGGCGACTTCAACTTTGACCTCACCCACCCGGCGGCGCATCGCCCGCGCGATCGCTCGACCTGGCGGGCCCTCGCCGCGGC
>SHYY01000233.1 GCA_009692555.1 Myxococcales bacterium | reverse complement strand
CTACTCGCTCACGTCGGAGCCCGTCTCCGGCACCCGCGGGCCGGTCACGGCGTGCTCCCGTCGGAAGCGCGGGGCGGTCGGCCGGCGCGCGGGGGCGGTTGGAGCCCGTACGGGCCGCCCTCCGGCCCCGGACGCCGTCGGTGAGCAAAAATCTGATCGAGTAGTACTGAGCACCGAACGGTTTGAAAGTCGAAGCGAGGCGCAGACATGCGGAGCAGATCGTGGCGCACCCCCGGAGACGCGACCGAGGCGTACTCTCTGTACGGTGAGGGAAGCGACGAGGAGGTACGCCGCGAGATGCCCGCAGGGCTGCGCCGCAGCCGGGTTTCAACCCGTTCGGTGCTCTAGGGCAGCGTCGCCGCGCGGCGGCGGACCTCGTCCCCGCGCGCATCGTCGGGGGCGATGATCTCGAGCCGCGCGCCGCCCGGCCGATCCACCACCCTCGGCGTCGCCCCGGGGACCAGCAACGGACAGCTCTCGGCGTCGGTGGGGCGCACGACCCGGGCCTCGGCGACCGCGCAATCGACCAGGGCGCGCAGCCGCTCCGGCTCGGGCGCCACCTTCGGCCGGATCGCCACGCCGCGTGGGATCTGCTCGATCGATCCAACCGGCCCACCGACGGGGCAGCTCGTTCGCTCGCTGGGCGGGACGCGCACGCACGCTACCTCGGCGTCCTGCCGGATCCGCCGCGCCGCCTTCTCGTGCTCCTCCGCGGCCTGCAGCTCGGTCGCCCCGCGCGCGCCGGCGTAGTGGGGCAGGTTCGTGCCGGGATCGCCCACCGCCTCCGTCGCCGACTGCATCGGCCGCGTGGTCTCCGCCACGGTGACCATCGCTCGCGCGGCCTCGACCTCCATCCGGTGATGCTCCGCCTCCTGCTCGTGCTCGACCGCGGTCCGGGTGTCCTGGATCCGGCATCCGGCCACAGCGACCAGGACCAGGCCAGCGCACAAGACGCGAGGGCGGAGCGGCATCATGCATGGACAATCGAACACACCAACGGTGCGCGCAAGTGGTAGTGCCCCTGCGGTGGAGACGATCGAGCAGTCCGACGGTGCGCGCAAGTGATAGTGTCCCCGCCGGTGGAGACCTGGTTCACCTTCCCCGACGGGGCGCTCTCCTACGACTGCGCCACCTGTCGCCAGCGCTGCTGCCGTGGCAAGGGCTTCTCGTTCTCCGCCGACGAGCTGGTGCCGCTCTTGCGGCGCGCCCCGTCGCTGGCGCCACACCTCCAGCTGGGCGGCGGGGGCACCTTCCGCGCGGTCGACCTCACCGAGCGCTGCTGGTTCCTCGAGGAGAGCGGGCTGTGCGAGCTCGAGACCAAGCACGGGCGCGACGCGAAGCCGTCGACCTGCCGGCTGTTCCCCTTCAACCGGGTGTTTCGCGTCGGTGACGTCCGGGTGGTCGATGTCAACAGCCTGCTCTGCCCCGTCGCTGCGGCGGCTCCCGGCCAGGGCGCGAGCCACGCCGCGCTGCGCGAGGAGATCGCCAGCCTGGAGGGCTCGGCGGTGCTCGACGTGCCGGCGTGGCAGCCCGCCGAGCTGCCCGCGGACTGGCTGGCGAAGGAGCAGCAGATCGCCGCCGCCACCGTCGCCCACGCCGCCGATCCCTCGGCGCTCGCGGCCGCGGCGGGCGATCCCGGCACCGACGCGCTGCACGCCGCCTGGGCGCGCACCTACGGCATCGCGCCGGATGATCTCCGCCCGCTCGAGGCCGCGGTCGCACCCCGGGTGGCGCTGCTCTACCCGTCGCTGCGCTGGAACGCGCTGTTCCACAAGGGCGCGCCCGCCTGGCCGCACAGCGTCGCCCGCCTGCCGCGCCGGCTACGCGCGCTGACCTTCCTCGCCGCGCTCGCCGCCCGCTCTCTCGGCGCCGCCCCGTCGCTGCGCGGGATCACCGAGCTCCTGCGCGCCCAGGCCAGCGTGCTCGCCGTCCTGGAGCGCTTCGACGCCCCGGTCAAACTCGCCGAGGCGCGCTTCGACTCCGACGTCGCGCCGCACCTGCAAACCGCGCTCGCGCTCCTCCTCGGCGGCGCCTACCGCGGCGGCCGCAGCCTCGGGGAGATCGTCGAGATGGCCGCTGCCACCCTCGCTCCCGGGGAGCGCCCGCTGGCGGTCGCGCTGGCGGCCCAGCGCCTCGACACCCTGCTCCCGCCCTAGTAGCTCGACTCAAAATTACTGCAAGATCAGATCGCTACATGCCGCCGTGGAGCTCGACGAGCTTGGCGCGCGTCGCGTCGTGGATCTCGCCGGACTTCTCGATCCCCGCGATGTCCTGGAAGCCGCGCACCGCGAGGCGGAGGATCTCGTCCGCCTCTCCCGCGGCGTCACCGCTGACCTCCTCCCAGGCCCGCTACTCGGCGGCGCCGCCGACGACGTGGAACCCCCGCGAGTGCCATAGCCACTCGTAACGGTGGCCCATCGATCCCTCGTTGAAGACGCTGTCCGGGAGGTACATATCGCCCTCCCGCGAGGCCGAGACCCGCTCGACGTAGAACGACGAACGACGAAGCATCCACCTGGAACGGCCAGATGCAGAGGTGCCCGTCGGTGGGGCCCTTGGTGAGCTCGCGAAAGTGCAGGTAGTTCGAGCGCCCCTTCTGCCTGACCGACGCGACGCACGCCGCCGCCTCCGGGGTCCCGTCGAGAACCGCGAAAGTGCTATCCTCCGGCGTCGGAGGTCCCATGCCCCGCCGCCTCGCACTCCTTCTCTTCCTCGCGCCGGCCGCGCTGCTCCTCCTCCACCGCGCCGCGCCCCCCTCGGCAGCCACGGCGCCCGCGGCGACCCTGGCGCTGATCGCCACGGTACCGGGCGAGCCCCAAAGCGCGCTCCTCTTCGTGCCGATCGGCGCGCCCACCCTCCCCGCTCCGGCCACGACCTTCGAGCACCTCCCGGGCGCGGTGATCCGCGCGGCGCCGCTCCCCGGCCGTCGCGAGGTGGTCGCGATCGCCGACCTGATCCCGGCGCGCGATCTCTCCTTCGCCGCCGCGCTTTACCACCTCGCCCCGTCCCTTCCACCGACGGTGCTGTGCGATCGCGTCGTCCATGCGGCGCGACCGCTGGTCACCCCGGGCGGTCGGATCTTCATCGAGCGCGGCCGCGCCGGCAGAGACCCCGATGAGGCCGCGATCCGCTCCGGCCTCCTCCGGATCGACGACCTCACCGTCGAAGAGATTGATCTCCACGGCCACGCCCGCACGCTCCTCGCGTGGCGCGGCTACGCCACCCACCTCGCCGGCTTCTTTGGTGGAGAGCTGTTCGTCTACCGCGTCGGGCCGGCAGGCGCCGACCTGGCAACCCTCCACGCCGACTCCGGCCGCGTCCGCCTGCTCGCGGCGCTCGCCCCGTTCGCCCGCGACTTCTCCGTCGACGAACGCGGCCGCGTCCTGTTCGCGAGCCGCGACGGCGACGACTGGACCGTCGAGCGGATCGATTCCCAGGGGCTCCGGGGCGGCGCCCGGGAGGTGCTCTGGCGCGGCGCGAGCCAGCACCCCGCTCCCCACGCCTGGCCCGGCGGCACCATCGCATTCACCCCCGACGGCGATCCCGGGCTCGCGCTGCTATCGGTGGGCGGCAGCGCCCGGGTTCTCGCCCCGGCCGGACCCGGCGTGGATGTCGTGCAGGCCCTCTCCGACGACCGCGCGTGGGCCGCCGCGCTCCACTACGACGATGACGGCATTCCCGAGGTCATTGCTCTCCGCACCGTCGATGGCCGCGCCGGACCGCTGCCCGCGGTTCCCGGTCTGCGCCTGGAGATCGCCGGCTTTGCCACGGGACGTGCACCGTGAAGCGGATCATCGCCGCCACGATCTTCGCCCTCGCCGTCGCTGCGCCCGCCGCCGCCTACTGCCCCTGCTACACCGCCGCCAGCCAGTTCAACAACAACAACTGCGGCGTCGACGCGGTGGCCGGCGCGAACCCGTCGGTGGCCCAGTGGCAGCCAATCTTCGCGCTCATCTGCCAGGGCCCGAAGGTGTGGGGCGCAGCCGGCCCCACCGTCGGTGCGATCGGCCAGGGCTGCGGCAAGCCGGAGAAGACCCACGACGTCGACGCCAGCTTCCCGATCGAGCTGATCAAGGCGATCGCGATGGCCGAGACGGGCTGGCGCCAGTTTTGCCACCCCGACACGCCGAACGACCAGAAGCCCGACCCCGAACGCACCATCATCTCCTTCGACTGCGGCTACGGCATCGGGCAGGTCACGAGCGGCATGCACAAGGGGGAGAACCCGGCCTTCGATCGCGCCAAGGTGGCCGGCAACCCGACCTACAACCTCGCCGCTGGGATGCAGATCCTCGCCGGAAAGTGGCGCGCCACCAACTGCGTCGGCGACAACCAGCCGAAGACCATCGAGCACTGGTACACCGCCGCCTGGGCCTACAACGGCCTCGCCTACTCGAACAACCCGAACAACCCGAAGCAGGACGTGAACCGCGGCGTCTACAACCCGAAGGTCGGCGGCTCGTACGCCTACCAGGAGAAGGTGTGGGGCTGGATGCAGTACCCGCCGACCAACGCCCACTGGTCGTCGGTGGCGCTGGCCTACCCGAACCGCGCCGGCCTCGGCAACGGCGGCTCCCCGCCCGATCTCCCCGACCCGAACTGCGCGTCGCCCACCGACTGCAACAACAAGCGCGGGCTGCACCAGACGGCCTGCGGTCCCCAGGCGCCCGCTCCCGACATGGCGCTGCCGCCGGGCGACATGAGCAAGCCCGGCCCGGTCGACATGAGCCAAGGCGATCTCTCCGCACCGCCTTGGGACGCAGCGCCTGGGACCCCCGATGGCTCGCCACGCGATCTCTCCAGGGCCGCGCTCACCGACGGCGCCGAGCGTCCGAGCGACGATGGCGGCCCCGGGGTCAGCGTCGAGTCGGGCTGCGGCTGCCGCATCAGCGGCACCGGCAAGGGCGGTCCGCTCCTCCTGCTGCTTCCGATCGGGGGGCTCCTCGCCGCGCTCCTCCGCTCGCGCCGCCGCCGCTGATCGCTTCCCGCGCCACGGTCTCGTCATGACCGCACCGCGTGCGAGTCGGGCGGGACAAGAATCTTACGCAGTGGCCTTCAGCTACGCCTGCTCCACCGCCGTTATGGGCCCGCAGGGCTCCACACCCAGCGGCGTGTGCTTGTGGTAGGGGAAGGTCGCCACCTCCCGGTGGTGGGGAGCGGAGTCCCACCGCGCGATGAGCTGGTTCGCCGGATCCATGTAATGCGAGTGGAACGGCCGTCGCCTCTGGCACGAGCATACACCAGCGACGAAGCTGCGACGCATCGTGGAACACCGCGGCCTCCCCACGCGCCCCACCCCGCGCCGAGCCTGGCAGGCCTCCCAGAAGACAGATTGCGGGGGGTTCACGTTTCCGTTCCGAGCCAGGAGCCTGTTGGAGTAACCATGCTACTGCGACCGTGCATGCCGGGCATTCCTCGGCTTGCGTCCTCACCCCCTCGGTCGCCGTACCTACGGGTACGGCTCGGTCAGGGGTTCCGGGCGCGCTCGAGGCCTGCTCCGGCCTGCGCGGTCTCGCTACGCATCGTTACGCCAACAGGCTCCTAGCGGGTGGTGATCGGGCCGGGGGCGATGGCGCGGAGCCAGGCGCTGGCGCGCGGACGGGCGAGGGCGCTCTCGGCGTCGTTGGTGGCGCGGCGGGCGAGCTGCTCCATGATCGAGCGGGCGCGGGCGGTGTCGCCGGTGCGCGCGAGCGTGAGTGCGTGGGCGAGGCGCAGCGACGGGAGGGCAGCCTTCTCCAGGCCGGCGAGGGCGGCCTTGTCGTCGCCGACGCGCCAGGCGATCCACCCCTTCAGGGCGCGGATGCGGTCGGCTTCGCGCGGGTCGCCGGACTGCTTCTGCTGCGCCGCCAGCTCGTCGGCGCGCGCCTCCGCAAGCTCGCGCTCGCCGAGCGAGGCGAGGGCCAGAGCGCGGGTCTCCAGGAGCTGCGCGGAGAGGCGGCGGCGCTCGCCCTCGTCGATCGTCACCGGCGCGTTGGGATCGGTCGGGCGGCGCAGGGTGTCGGTCGCCTCGCGCAGGCCGCGGCCGGCCTCGGCGAGGGCTCCGCGCTCGATCTGGAGCCGCGCAGCCTCGAGGAACGCCTCGGCGGCCTCGCCCGCGCGGGACGCCTTGCGCGCCACGTCCGCCTCGCGCACGAGGGCCCGCTCGGCATCAAGGGTGCGATCCTCGAACAGCGCGACCCGGGCGGCGCGCATCGCTCCATCGTGGCGCAGGGCCGGATCGTCCGCCGCTTCGAGGAGGGCGTACTCGCGGCGCGCCTCCTTGGGCTTGCCGGCGGCGAGATGGGCATCTCCGAGCACGGCGTGGACGACGAGGAAGCGGGGGTCGAGGTTGAGCGCCTTGTGCGCCTCGGCGATCGCCTCCAGGGTGTCGCCTCGGCGAAGCGCCAGCGTGGCGAGCGAGTCGTGGGCGTTCGGCTCCGCCGGGGCGAGCGCGGCGTATTTGCGCAGCGCGACGGCGGCCTCGTCGAGGCGGCCGAGATCGGCCAGCGCGAAGCCGAGGAGGTTGTGCGCGGCGCCGGAGGTGCCATCGAGGGTGACCGCCTTCTGGTAGTCGGCGGCGGCCCCTTCGAGATCGGCGAGCGCCACCTGCCGCAGCTGGCCGCGCGCGAGGAAGGCGCGCTTGTCGCCGGCGCAGGTCAAGGCGAGCTGGTCGTAGGCCTTCTGCGCGTCGCCGATCCGCCCCTCCTTCCATGCCCTCCATCCGTCGACGAGCAGCTTCTCTCCGGGGGTGGCGCGCTTCGCGAGATCGCTGGCCCGGGCGAGCTCGGCGGCGGCGATCGCGGGGCTGGCCGCGGCCTGTGACATCCACAGGTGCGCGAGCGCGAAGTCGCCGTCCCTGGCGAGCGCCTCGGAGCACTTCGCCCGCGCGGTGTCCATGTGGAAGTTGTCGAGCGCGCTGGCGCAGGCGAGCGCGTCGGCGCGGGCGGCTTCGTTGATCGTGGTGAGCGTCAGCGCGGCCGCGACGGCGGCGGCAGAGGGAGGCGGGACGAGGCCGGCCGGGGGCGGCTGGCCGTAGGGCGCAGGATAGGGACGACCGTAGGGATCGCGGTATTGCTGCGGCGGATATTGATTGGGGGGATATTGCCCTTGCGGGTACTGCCCTTGGGGGTACTGGCCTTGCGGGTACTGGCCTTGCGGGTACTGGCCTTGCGGGTACTGGCCTTGCGGGTACTGGCCTTGCGGGTACTGGCCTTGCGGGTACTGGCCTTGCGGGTGCTGGCCTTGCGGAGGCGGCCGGTAGCCTTGCGGGTATTGCTGCGGGTAGCCGCCCTGCGGATATTGCTGCTGCGGATAGGGATTCTGTCCCGGGGGATATCCCTGTGGGTATTGATTCGGAGCCTGCTGCGGCGGATAGGGCGGCTGTCCCTGCGGCGGCTGGGTGCCCCGATTTTGCGGCGGCTGCGGCGGCACGGACGGCCGGGCGGGGGGCGGCCCCTCGTCGTCCTCGTCGTCGCGGAGCTGGGCGGAGCCGAGGGTCGGAAAGAGCAGAACGAGCAGCGCCGGGGTGAGCCTCATGCGACGCATTATGCCCCACTCCGTCCCCGAAGGCCCAGGGGACGCTGCTTCGCCAGCTGCGGCGCGGTGGGCTCCTACTTGATGCAGATGTGGAGCTGGGAGTAGTCGCCGCAGCAGCGGCCCTGGCGGATCGTCTCGATCGAGGGCTGGCCGCACCAGCCTCCGTTCCACTTGCAGTTGCACCCGCCGACCGAGACGGCGACGTCCTTGTAGTAGCTGAAGGCCGCGGCGTCGTTCGGGCTCACGCACGGCGCGACGAGGTTGTACTCGCCCACCTTCGGCATCCGGTAGCCGCCCGGGCAGGCGAAGTTTCCGGTGCCGGTCTTGAACCCGAGGTTGACGCACTGCGGACAGACGCTGTTCACGCACACGTTGGCCGAGCACACCGTGGCGCAGACGCCGCAGTTCTTCGGGTCGTTGGTGCTGTTCGACTCGCACCCGTCGGCGACGACGTTGTTGCAGTTCTTGAACGGCGCGGCGCACGAGCCGACCGCGCACTTGCCGGCCGCGCAGGCGACGGTGCCATTCGCGATCCCGGCGCACTTCGCGGCGCAGGCGCCGCAGTTGTTGACGTCGCTGAGAAGGTTCTCCTCGCACCCGTTGAGCGGGGCCTTGTCGCAGTTGCCGAAGTTCGCGGCGCAAGCGGCGACGGTGCAGGCGCTGTTGGCGCACCCGGCGGTGGCGTTGGCCAGCATG
>SHYY01000232.1 GCA_009692555.1 Myxococcales bacterium | reverse complement strand
GGTGCCGGCCCAGGTGTCGATCATCGCGCTCGGCCCGGAAGCGAGCGCCAGCCACCAGGGCGCCGTGGCGTGCGACAGCCACGGTGGCTTCTCCGTCGCGGAGCTGCCGGCCGGTCGCTACGCCTTCACCGTCGTCGCCGCTGGCTACCTGCCGGAGCGCTTCGAGCGCCAGCTCCCCCACCGCGGCGAGCTGCGCGGCGTGCGGATCAACCTGCAGCCGCTGCGCGCCGAGATCCTCTGCGTCTATCGCCAGGTAGCCGCCTCGTGGCTCCCCGAGCCCCGCCTGCTCGACACCTGGACCCCGCGCGAGCTGTGCGGCCACGTCGGGGCCTTTCGGCCGCTCCCCGAGGCGCTCTCGTCGCTGACCGCGCTGACCGCGCTGGTTGAGGAGAGCTACTACTCGCCGCGCGGCGCCAGCGAAGCCGATCTCGCCCTGGCGGTGCGCCTCGCCGGCCGCCTGGCGCCCGCGCCACATTAGGGAATCCAGCAGCGCCCGGGCCGACGGAACCTGTTGACGGGCGCCGTCCGTCTGCCGACACTACGCGGCGCATGTCGGTCTACATCCTGTACGCGGCCGTCGCCGTGCTGCTGCTCGCTGCGATCTTCGCGGTCTGGCAGCTCTCCACGCGGCGCCGCGCGCCGATCGCCCCGCCCGAAGAGGCGCGCTCGAGCCCGCTCCCCGAGGCGCGCGCCGGCGGAGGAAAGCTCCAGCTCGTCCCACCGGAAGCGAAGCCTGCCAAGGTGGCGTCACCGTCGCAGGACGCGCCCACGCCGCTCCGGGAAGGCCTCGCCAGGACCCGCGGCGGCTTCATCGCCCGCCTCGCCGGCCTGCTCAGCAAGAAGAAGATCGACGCCGACCTGATCGAGCAGATCGAGGAGGTCCTCTTCACCTCCGACATCGGCGGCAAGACGGCGGGCAAGCTCCTGGAGGCCGTGCGCGGGCGCCTGGACCGCAACCAGCTCCAGGACACCGACGCGGTGTGGGAGGCGATCAAGGAAGAGTCGCGCCGACTTTGCACGCTCGAGGCGCCGCCGATCGACCTCGCGAAGTGCCGCCCCTTCGTGGTGCTCACCATCGGCGTCAACGGCGCCGGCAAGACCACCACCATCGGCAAGCTGGCCGCGCAGTGGGTGGCCGAGGGCAAGAAGGTGCTGCTCGCCGCGGGCGATACGTTTCGCGCCGCAGCCACGGAGCAGCTGGAGATCTGGGGCGAGCGCGCGGGCGCGCCGGTGGTCAAGGGCAAGCCAGGGAGCGATCCCTCGGCGGTGATCTTCGACGCGCTCAAGCAGGCGCGCGAGCAGGACTACGACGTGGTGATCGCCGACACCGCGGGACGCCTGCAGACCAAGACCGAGCTGATGGAGGAGCTGCAGAAGGTGCGGCGGGTGCTAAAGAAGGCCGATCCCACGGCACCCCACGAGACGCTGCTGGTCCTCGATGCCACCAACGGGCAGAACGCGATCTCCCAGGCGCAGATCTTCAAGCAGGTGATGGAGGTCACCGGGATCGTCCTGACCAAGCTCGATGGGACCGCGAAAGGCGGCGTGATCCTTGGCATCTGCGACGAGCTTCGGGTCCCGGTGCGCTACGTCGGGATCGGCGAGAAGGTCTCGGATCTGCGCGCCTTTGACCCGGGCGCCTTCGTCGACGCTCTGTACGACCGCGGCACCGAGGCATCCGTTGCGTGACCTGAAAACGGTGTCCCCGAAGACCCAGGGGACGCTTGGGGGCCGTCTGCGGCGGGTCAATGAGGCTCAGTGCCACCTAAAAGACTTGATCCTGCAAAAAAGCCCATGTTATAGTGCCCGGACAAGTTGGTAATATTGCTTAACCGATTGAAACTATTGGTCTTTTTTACATCAGCCCGACAATGATCTCCGTTCTGGCGGCACGAGCGAGGTGCGCATGAGAAGAGCAGCGTATGGGCTGTTGGTCTGGCTGGCCACAATCCCCGTGATGGGTGGTCAGCTGGCGATGGCTCAAGACAAAGAGGCGCAGCCTCCTGGTGAAGCGGCAGCCCCGCCCGCCGAGGAGCCGGCCGCCGAACCGCCCGCGAGCGAACCGCCGAAGGAGGGCGACGGGAAGACGCCGGTGGAGGAGGTCCAGCCCGGGCAGGGCCAGTCTGCGTGGAGCGACATCTTCGTCGTGCCGCGCAGGCCGGTGCTGAAGCGCAAGCGCGTCGAGTTCATGCCGACCTACAACGTGACGATCAACAACTCGGTGATCCGTCATCACGGCTTTGGCGCGATGCTGAACATCTACCTCTCGGAGGCCTTCTTCATCGGCCTGGAGGGGACCTACTACGTCGAGCAGCTCACCGAGCGGTACTTCCTGCTGGGGGTCGATCAGCGGGTGCTGCCGTCGGTGAATCACTACCTGTGGTCGGCCTTCCTCGACTTCGGGTACGTGCCGATCCACGGCAAGTTCACCTTCTTCAACACGTCGATCGTGCACTGGGAGGTCTACGCGGGTCTCGGGGTCGGGCTGTTCCAGTCGAACGTCATCCCGCGCGACCCGGCCAACACCGGTTTCACCAGCTATCTGATCGGCGGCAACGTGACCCTCGGGACGCGGATGTGGCTGGCGAGCTGGTTCGCCATCGACGCCTACCTCAAGGACTACCTGTTCGCGGATCAGCTCGAGCCGACCAGCCGGACCCTGAACGAGACCAGCGAGCAGGCGAAGAACCGCGCCGAATCCCAGTTCACGAACAACATCGTCTTCGGGCTCGGGATCAGCATGTTCGTACCCGGCTTCGACTACAAGCAGCTCAGGTAGCGAGGAAACCATGCGAACGACGAGACCCGTCTATCGTTCCGCCTCGGAGGCCGTCCTGCTTCTTGGGCTGCTTCTCGGTGCCGCGACCGCGCACGCCGAGCGCAAGAATCCGCTCGAGGGGCAGACCGCGATCCGCCACAAGGTCGAGATGCGGAAGATGCGCTTCGAGATCGCGCCCCAGCTGATGATGTCGATCAACCAGGACTTCAAGCACTTCGTCGGCGGCGGCCTGGTGCTGCAGTTCCACGTCGCCGACTGGCTGGGCATCGGCGTGCAGTTCGCCGGCGGCGGCAGCGTGAACAGCGGAATCACCGGCAAGCTGATCGGCGACGGCGAGGTCACCGACCCGAAGAACGGCGGCGCGCTCGGGGTGCAGCAGGTGGGCGTCCAGCCGTCCCGGCAGCAGTTCCTCGACCATCTGGCGTCGATCCAGGCGCTCTTCTCGGCGTACGCCGCGGTGACCCCGTTCGCGGGGAAGATGGCGCTATTCGGGGCGCTGTTCCTGAAGTACGACCTCTACGGGATGATGGGCGTCGGTGGGCTGTACCTCGCCAACTCGTTCGACCAGGGCAAGAACGGCGGCGCCTCGCATGCGCGCGAGTGCAGCGACAAGGCGACGGCGACCGATCCGAACAGCTGCGACCCGGTGAACAGCGGTCTCAAGTTCGGCGGGATGTTCGGCGTCGGCCTGCACCTCTACTTCAACAACTGGGTGGGGCTGAACCTCGAGCTGCGCGACATGCTCGCCTCGTCGAACCCGGGCGGCCTCGACGTCAACGGCGACCGCAAGGTGACCGGCGACGACGAGTCGATCCAGAACAACTTCTTCTTCAGCCTCGGCCTGACCCTGATGCTGCCCCCGACCGCCAAGATCAGCCCGTAGCCCCCTCCCCTCGCCTCCCTCCGGTCGACTGACGACCGGCGACCCTTCTCAGTGACAGATGATGTTGTTCAGCGCGACATCGAGCGTCAGCTCGCAGCGCGACACCTCGGAGCGCTTGCCCGCCGACTCGTAGGAGAGCTCGACGAGATCGCCGGAGGAGCCCGAGAAGGGCTCGGTGTTGAAGCTGCCATCGGCGGCGGTGTCGACCAGCACGCCGACCTTGCGGCGATCGTTGAAGGCGCTGAAGCGAACGCTGAGGTGGCGCGCGGAGGGCTTGCCGCGCAGCTCGACCATGTTCGCCGCTGGAGCGGCCGCGAAGCTGAGCGCCGATAGCTCGGGCGGCGGCAGCGGCACCGACGGGGTGTTGCACGCACCGGCGAGCGGAGCGGCAACCAGGAGAGCACGCAGAAGATGCCTCATCAGCAGGGCATCGACAGCAAGCCCTGCGCCACGGGAAACGGCGGCCCGTTCGTGTCGCCTGTCAATCAGGTTGGCAGTTGCCGGCAACCGGGTTGTCATGGCGCGATCCCGTAGCGGCGCAGCTTCTTCTGCAGGCCGAAGCGGGAGAGGCCGAGCAGGCGCGCGGCCTGCGACTGGTTGCCCTCGGCCTTGGCGAGCGCTTCGCGGAGGAGCGAGCGCTCGAGGCGCTCCACGCGCTCGTGGAGCCCGAGGTCGTCGGGCGAGATCAGCGCCTCGGCGTCTCCCGAGGCCACCTGCGGCGAGAGATCCTCGACGGTGATCGTCTCGCCCCCGAGGGCCGCCGCGCGCAGCACCTCGTTCTCGAGTTCGCGCACGTTGCCCGGCCAGCGGTAGCCGAGGAGCTTGCCGAGGGCGGAGCGGGCGATCCGCTTCGGGTGGGCGCCGGCCTGCGCCGCGTGCTTGGCGAGGAAATGCTCGACCAGGAGCGGGATGTCGTCGCGCCGCTCGCGCAGCGGCGGCAGGGTGACGCGCACCACGTTCAGGCGGTAGAAGAGATCCTCGCGGAAGCGCCCCTCGGTGACCAGGCGACCGAGATCGCGGTTGGAGGCGGTGATGATCCGGACGTCCACCTTGCGGCCGCGCTCGCCGCCGACGCGCCGGAACTCGCCGTCCTGGAGCACCCGGAGGAGCTTCGACTGCATCGCCGGCGACATCTCGCCCACCTCGTCGAGGAACAGCGTGCCGCCGTCGGCGATCTCGAACAGGCCGCGGCGCTCCCCCTCGGCGCCCGTGAAGGCGCCGCGCGCGTGGCCGAAGAGCGCCGCCTCGAGGAGGGTCTCGGGGATGGCGGCGCAGTTCTCGGAGACGAACGGGCGGCCAGCGCGCAGGCCGTTGTGATGGATCGCGCGGGCGACCAGCTCCTTGCCGGTGCCCGACTCGCCGTGGACCACCACCGGGAGCGCGGTGTCGGTGACGCGGTCGAGGAGCCGGAAGAGCTCGATCATCCGCGGGGTGCGGCCGACCAGATTGCGGTAGTCGTAGCGCACCTTGAGCGCCTCACGGCTCTCGCGCAGTTCGAGGTGCAGCTCGCCGAGCTCGACGCGCTGCGACGCGACCTCTTTTTCGAGGCGCGCGGCGAGGTCGGCCACCTCGCGGCCGCGCCGCTGGTTCTCGGCGATCAGGCGCGCGTTCTCGACGGCGATCGCCGCCTGGTCGGCGAACTCGAGCACCAGCGCCACGTCCTGCTCGTCGAACGCGCCGGCGCGCAGGCGGTGGTCGACGTAGAGGCAGCCGACCACCTCGCCGCGGGCGATCAGGGGCGCGGCGAGCACCGAGCGCAGCTTGAAATCGGAGACCGAGCGGGCAGCCTCGAAGCGCTGATCGTCGGCGGCGTCGAGGGTGATCACCGGGACACCCTCTCGCGCCGCGCGCTCGGCGATCGATCGCGAGAGGGAGAAGCGCGCGGTGCGCCCCGGCAAGGTGGCCGGAGCCGGCACGCGCCGTCTTCCTTCGGCTTCGCGGCCCGCGCGGCGCGCCGCGGGGGGTTCCTTGGCAACGGCGCCAGGCCGCTCGTCACCGTCGGTGGAGACCGCGTCGGAGGAGGCGGCGCCGGCGTCGATCGTCCGCTGATCGATGTTGCGGGCGACCTTGACCTCCCAGGTGGCGGCCTCGCTCGCTTCGGTGCCGGGCTTGCGGAGGAGCACGAAGCCGCGCTCGGCGCCGGTCAGCTCGATCACCGCGTCGATGATCAGCTCGAGCAGCGGGCCCAGGCGGAGCTCGGCGGCGAGCCGCTTGTTGACCGCGACCAGGCGCCGCAGCCGGGTCTCGTCACCGACGGAAACCGGGCGGCGCTGGTCGCCGCCGCGGGGACCGGCTGGCTCGACCGCCAGGACCAGCGCGCGCAGGCGCCGCGCGTCGGGATCGTCGTCGAGGCGGTCGCGGTAGATCTCGGGCGCGCTCATGCGGATCTCCTCCCAAAGGGTCCGGGCGCGTGCGATCGCCGCGCGCGCTCGCGGCGCATCATCGAGGCGGGCGTGGGCCCGGGCGAGCGTGACCTCGGCGCGAAAAGCGAGGTCGCGGCGCGCTGATCCGCGCGCGCGAATCGCCACGTCGTCGACCCGCGCGACCGCCGTGCCGTCGGGGGCGCCGGGAGCCGCGAGGGCCAGGCGCAGCCGGGTCAGCTCCCGGGCGTCAGCGAGGGGGCCATCGCCGCCGGGCTCGCCCATCGGGCCCGCCAGAAGCGGCGCCGCCTCGATCGCGCGGCCCATTTCGACCAGCAGCTCGGCCCGGGAGAGGCGCGCCCAGGCGACGGCGACGCGATCGGCGGAGGCGGCCGCGATCTCCTCGGCGGCCTGGTAGGCGGCGAGCGCGGAGGCGGCATCCCCGCGCCGCCTGGCGAGATCTCCCGCCAGGGATCGCGCCGACGCGAGCAGCCGCGTGGCGCCCGACTCCCGCGCCAGACGCTCGGCCTCCAGGCGGGCCTGCTCGGCGCCCTCGAGGTCGCCCACCGACGCGAGCAGGTTGCCGAGGTTGAACAGCGCCCCGGCTCGCTCCGCCCGCTTGCCGAGGCGGCCGAGGTCGCGCGCCGCCGACTCCGTGGCGGTCAGCGCGCGCGCGTAGTCGGCCTGCTCGCGCAGCACGGTGCCCAGGTTCTGGGCGTAGGTCGCCGCGCCGTGGACATCGCCGGCTTCGCCCGCGGCCAAGAGCGCGTCGTCGTAGGCGGCGGCCGCGGCGATGAGATCGCCGCGCTGCTGGGCCACCATTCCAGAGAGCGAGCGAGCCCTGGCCAGGAGCGCGGCGTCACCGGCGCCCCGCGCCCGCGCCTCCGCCTCGGCGAAGTCGCGCGCCGCCTCGTCGAGGCGACCGAGGTAGAGCCGCGCCAGCCCCGCAGCCTCGAGGGCCGGGGCGGCGGCCGTGCCGTCGGGGAGGTCGCCTCGGGTCGCCGCGAGCGCGGCCTCGGCGGAGCCGCGCGCGAGCAGCACCCGACCGAGCAGCCCCCGCAGAGCCGCACCGCCCGCGAGATCCGGGGCCCCCGGCGCGTCGAGCGCCCGGCGGAGGCAGGCCTCCGCGGCGACGTCGTCGCCCGCGCGCTGGAGGGCGCGGGCCGAGAGCAGCGTGGCGGCCCCACCTCGCACGCCCGCCAGCACGCTCCGCGCCTCGCGGTAGTCCCCGGTGGCGATCGCGATCTCGGCGAGCCGCAGGCGGGCCCCCGGGCCGGCCCGGCGGGCCACGGCCGCCCGATAGTCGGCCGCCGCGGCGGCGAGGTCGCCACGGGCACGAGCGGCGTCCCCTGCGCCTTGCAGCGCCTCGGCCGCCCGTGCCCGCGGTCCAACGACGGCCAGGTGGCGCGCGCGCGCCTCGATACCCTCCTCTCCCTCGGGTACGAGGGCGAGGGCCCGGCGGTGCAGCGCTTGCCGCCCTTCTGCGGAGATCGCCTGCTCGATCGCCGCCCGGTGCGCGGCGGTAGGCAGGGTGATCCGGAGGGCGCCGAGGTGCCCTTCCCTGCTCCCGAGGGCCACCACTCCGACGGCGCGCGCGTCGGCGAGCGCTGCCAGTGCGCCTTCTGGAGTCAGCTCGGCGACCTTCGCCACCTCCCCCGCCTCCGCGGTGCCGCCGAGGACCGCCAGCGCTTCGACGGCCGCGCGCGCGTTCGTGGGCAGCGCCGCCAGTCGTTTCGCCACCAGCATGGCCAGCCCTGCCCCGTCGAGCGCGGTGACGTCGGCCGCCGTCGGTGCGGCGCGCCCGGCGACCGCGGCCCGCACCAGCTCCACCGCCAGCGACGGGAGGCCTGCCGCGGCCCGATGCACTGCGCAGGCGAAGTCGCGATCGAGGTCGTCGCGCAGCGAGCGCACCAGGGCGACCATCTCGCCCTCGTCGAGAGGCGCCACCCCCACCCGCAGCGCGCCGTCGCCCAGGGCAGCGAGGAGCGGGTCGTCGGGCTGCGTCTCCAGCAGCACCACCGACGGCGCAGCCGCGCCCGCGACGGCTGCCGCGACGAGCGCCGCCGCGAGCGGATCGGGGAGCCCATCGAGCCGCAGCAAAGCCGGTCCCCGGATCAGCGCGGCGCAAGCCCCGGCCACCGCCGCGGCGCGGCGACGATCGCCGTCTGCGCCGCCCTTCGCAGGCTGCAGCGCCACTCCGAGCGTCGCGAGCGCGGCGCGGGGATCGGGACCGTGGACCGCGACGCCGGCGGCCCCCTCC
>SHYY01000231.1 GCA_009692555.1 Myxococcales bacterium | reverse complement strand
TTGAGGCCAGGGTGGTCGGTTGGCAGGAGGAATTTGTTGCGGGAGGAAGTTCGATTGCCGTCGCTGCGGACGGGACGACTACGACTACGACTACGACTACGTGACGAGCAAGAGCCAGCAAGAGGGCCCCCTCCGCTGTCAAGCACCCCCTTGCCGGCTCCGCCTTGACGGGTGTCACGCCAGATGAAAGACTGACACCCATGAGCATGGTGAAGACTCAGGTCTATCTCCCCCGCGAAGAGCTGAAAGCGCTCCATCGGGTGGCGCGCGAGCGGCGGCGGCGAGTGGCCGATCTCGTGCGAGAGGCCGTGCGCAGCGTCTGGTTGCGACCGGTGGCGACGGGTCCGGTGGCGCTGTGGGATGGGCCCTTTGCGGGATCATCGGCCGATCACGACGCGGCGTTCGACGAGCCGTGAGCACCGTCGGCGAGCTGGTGTTCGTCGACACCGGAGCGTGGATCGCGTTGGCGGTGGTGCGAGATCCCCTTCATGACCGGGCGCGCGAGCACTGGGAGGCGCTGCAGCGGCGGGGAGCGAAGCTCTTGACCTCGCTCCCGGTGCTGTTGGAGACCTTCACCTACCTCGACCGCCGCGGCACCCGCGGGCTGGCGCAAGCTTGGCGCCGCAGCCTCGACACGCTGGACCGTTTCGAGATCGACCCGTGCGGCGCCGCCGACCTCGTCGTGGCCTGGACCTTTCTCGACCAGACGAAGTTCCACAAGCTGAGCCTGGTGGACGCGATGAGCTTCGCGCTGATGCGCCGCCGACGCTGCCGGACGGTCTTTGCCTTCGACATCCACTTCGGGATCGCCGGTTTCCGCTACGTGACGTGAGGCGCTGAAGCGCCCGGACCGCCAACCCAGACTTCGCCCGTCGCCCGCCATTTCCCCGCTCCGAGCGATCACTCGTTGTTTTCGCCGCCGCCCGTCGGTGGCGGCCGTGGCGCGAGCAGCGTCTGCCACGCGCCACCCGAGCGCCGCAGGAGCCGCCCGCCCGCGACCAGCACCAGCGGGCGGCCGGCGGCATCGACGACCGGGAGGGCGTGCTCCGGGGCCCCGCGGGCGACCAGGCGCGCCGAGGCGCCGTCGAGGGTGGGTGTAGAGATCGCCGTCGATGAACCCGTAGGTGGTTCGACCGTTCGAGGCCCTGTGGAGTCGGGGAGTGCGCGCCACGCGCACGTTCGGCCGTGGTCGCGCGAGATCGCCATGTGGGGATCGCGCCAGTCGCCATCGAACCAGATCAGCCAGCCGGCACCCGCCACGAGCGCCTCCGGATCGCCGAAGCCGTCGACCACCCGCCACCACGACGCACCGTCGGGGCGCAGCACGCCGAGGCGCCGGCCCGCGCGCGCGACGTAGAGCGTCCCGTCGTCGCCGAGCACGACGCTCTCCACCCGCCCCGGGCCGGCGAGCGCCTCCTCGAAGGTCCTCCCGTCATCGCGACTGAGCCGCACGTGTCCCTCCGACCACACCGCGAGGACGCCATGACGCGCCCGCGACGCCGCCACGCCGATCCAGCCGCTCTCGGGCACCGCGGGCTCCGACAGCGCCCCGATCGACACGTCAGCGACGGTAGAGCGCGCCGCGAGCAGGGACAGAGGGACGCGAGAACGATCGTTCGCTTCGGAGCCTGATCGACCCGCCGAAGGCGGCTCCACAGCGTCCCCTGGGTCTTCGGGGACATCAGCCAGGGGATCCTCGCAAGCCGCGGACCACCGCCGGTGGTACATTCCCGGCCATGGCGATCGCGATCTACAACAAGGCATCGGAGCAGCGGCTGTTCGAGATCACCCGGGTCCAGCTCGACGAGCTGATCGATGCGCTCGAGGAGGAGGACGAGGGAGATCACGACTACTACATCGACGCCGCGGCGTGCGACTTCCTCGAGGGAAAGATCGACGCCGCCGTCCTTTCGCACCTCCGCGAGGCGCTCGGCTCGGCCGGCAAGGCGACCGAGCCCCCCGTCGGTGCGCTCGCCGCCGGCCCGGAGGAGGAGCTGCCCGAGGTGGAGGATGAGGACGAGAGCGGGATCGAGATCGTCTGGCGCGAGGAGAAGTAGCGACCTACCGCGCGAGGAGCCGCTCGAGCTCGGTGTAGGCGGTGGTGATGCGCGATGACCGCTCCGTCGCTGCCTTGAGCTTCTCCGGGCTGCCGGCGTTGAGATCGGGGTGGTACTTCCGCATCAGGCGGCGGAAGTTCTTCTTCACCGTAGCGAAGTCGGCGCCGACCGGCGTCTCGAGCGCTGCGTAGAGCTGGGCCAGTCGCTGGTCCGCGGTCGGCGGCGGTTTCCGTGGTGGTGGGGGTGGTGGTGGTGAAGCGCGGCGAGCCTGTTCCGCGCGGGTTCGCTCGTCGCTGCGCGGGGGAGCTGCGGTGCGCTGAGCGGCCCCACGGGCCCGGGCGGCGCGCTCTGCTGCCGAGGCGCCCATCCGCGCGGCCTCCTCCCGCACCTTGCGCTCCCGGCGCCGCACCAGCTCCGCCTCTAGTTCGTCGTCGCTCAGCTCCTCGACCCGCGCGTCCCCCGCCGCCTGATCGAGCAGCGCGTTCAGGTTCGCCCGTGCGAGATCGAGCAGCCGCTTTCCAATGCCCACGGCGGCGGATCAGCGCTTCGGTGCGCGCGACGGGGTGAGCAGCTTGGCCAGAAGCGCGCGCGAGTGCGCCGACAGCTCGGTGAACACCACCCCCATCCCCGACGGATTTTTCGACACCCGCACCACCTCGCCCACGCCGACCATCTCCTCCAGCTCGTCGAGGATGATGGTGAACTTGAGATTCACCGCCGTCCCCACCGGCAGCGGGTCCTTCGAGCGGATGAACGCGCCGGAGTGCGAGACGTTGATCACGTACTCGTTGATGAAGGCGTCGACCGAGGCGAACTCCCTGTTGATCGTCAGCCGCTCACCGCGCGGGACCATCTTTTTTGCCGCCATTGTTCTTGTCCTCGGGTTCGGCGCGATCGCGGCCACTGATCTCGTACTGCTCCAGGTGGCACCGCTCGCGCGACTTGATGATGATCTTCTTCTGCAGCCGCTTCTCGAGATCGTCCACGTACTGCTGATCGCTGGTCGCCAGCAGGTCGGCCACCTCGGGGTTGCAGATCACCACCACCGCGTCGCCCTTGAGGAGGTTCCCCTCCCGCCGGATCTCGCGCAGCATCTCGTAGGAGATGGTGGTCTTCGACTTGAGATAACCCTTGCCCTCGCAGTAGAAGCAGGGCTCGGTGAGCGAGCGGCCGAGCGAATCGCGGGTGCGCTTGCGCGTCATCTCGACCAGGCCGAGGTCGGAGATCTTGGTGACGTTGGCCCGCGCCTTGTCGTTCTTCAGCGCGTCGTCGAGCGCTTTCGAGACCTTCTCGCGGTTCTGCGCGCGGTCCATGTCGATGAAGTCGAGGACGATGATCCCGCCGATCGAGCGCAGCCGGAGCTGGTCGGCGATCTCCTTGCACGCCTCGACGTTGGTCTTGGTGATGGTTTCCTCGAGATTCCGCTTTCCGACGAATTTCCCGGTATTCACGTCGATCGCGGTGAGCGCCTCGCCCTGATCGATCACCAGGTAGCCGCCCGACTTGAGCGGCACCTTGCGGGCGAGCGCGCGGTCGATCTCCGACTCGATCCCGTAGCCGTCGAAGATCGGCTCGCGCCCGTCGTAGAGCTCGATCCGGCCGGCGAAGTCGGGCATGAACGCCTGCACGAACTTCAGGATCCGGTCGTGCTCGCCGCGCGAATCGACGATCAGCTTCTCCACCTCGGGGGTGAAGAGGTCGCGCACGGTGCGCAGGAGGAGGTCGAGGTCGTTGTAGAGCAGCGACGGTGCGCGGGCGGTCTCGTTGCGCTTCAGCACCGAGTTCCACAGCTTGATCAGGAACTCCATGTCGGCGTGCAGCTCGCGCTCGGCGACGCCCTCGGCCACGGTGCGGACGATGAACCCCGCGCCCGGCGGCCGCATCGACTCGAGGATCCCGCGGAGGCGCTTGCGCTCCTTCTCGGTGCCGATGCGGCGCGAGATCCCGACGTGGTTCACCGTCGGCATGTAGACCAGGTGGCGCCCCGGCAAGGAGACGTAGGAGGTGGCGCGCGCGCCCTTGGTCCCGATCGGCCCCTTGGCGACTTGAACCAGTACGTCCTGCCCCTCCTTCAGGAGGTCCTCGATGCGCGCACCGCGGGCGGCGCGGATCATCTCGTCCTTCGGCAGATCGTCGCGCTCCTCGCGGGACTCGTCGTCGTCGAGGAAGAGCGCCTTGTAGTCCTCGGGCGCGCCGCGGACGTCGGCCACGTAGAGGAAGGCGGCCTTGTCCTCGCCGATCTCGACGAAGGACGCCTGCATCCCCGGGAGGACGCGCACCACCTTGCCCTTGTAGATGTTGCCGACGATGCCACGCTCGCGCCGACGCTCGATGTAGAGCTCCGCGAGCTGCCCACGCTCGATCAGCGCGACCCGGGTCTCCGGGCCGTCGCAGTTGATCACCAGCAGGTTTCCGCCCACGTGGGGCCTCTCAGATTTGGCCTACGCAAAAAGTTTCGCGCTGATTTGGCACCGTGACAGGGATGTCAGTGCACCCGGCGCAGAAGCGATGAATACGGGCCGTGCGTACCACGCTTCTACGCGCCATTCAAGCGCTTCTTGGGATCCGGCTGGGGGTGGCACATGGGTTGCTCAGGCGGGTGTCCGTCGAACTGGCTTAGCCTGGGTAGTCCGTCAGTTTGCTTTGGCCGGGCGCTACTTTTTAAGACCGCCCGGAGGAAGCGTTAATCCTGGATTCCGTTTCGCTGGTCTCTTCGTAGCGCTGGCATACCTTAATTTAGATTAGTTGGTTTTTTTGAATGGCCGGGAGCCGCTAACTCCTGGCCATTCGCTTGTCCGGAGGGCCCCTCCCCTTTGCTTTTAGGGGAGGGGGGCCGGTTGCTTTCCCAGCTTGCTGCACGTCGGCTATTGCCGACGGGTTCGAGCTACTTGCGGGCGGCGACGTACCCGATCGCGGTCGCCAGCAGGCCGTTCCCGATCAACCAGGCGTGATCGAAGGGCATCCACTTGATATCAACCGTGCCGAGGTAGGCCTGGGCGAACAGGTGGCCTGCCACGCCGAGCGCGAGGCCGGCGATGAGGCCCCGGGCGCGCGGGAAGCCGTACAGGAGGGCTCCGGCGATCACCGGCAAGAGCGCGGAATAGAAGAATAAGTTGCCGTGGCTGGCGGCCCCGAAGAGGTTCGCGTCCCAGGCCGGGATGCCGTGTGACAGGAGCGCCATACCCGGCACCGCAAGGTCGAGCTGGGGGAGGAAGAACAGGCCGCCGCCGGCGATCACCAGCGCGCCGAGACCGCCGCCGAAACCAAAGAACCCGAAGCTGCCGAGCAGGTTCTTCCTGCGGAGTCGCAGGAGGAGCAGCGCAGCGAGGCCCGCCGCGGCGCCGAACTCGAGGCCGCCATAGCCGAGCTGGGCCTTCTTGACAGCGGCCTGGGCATCGAGGATGCCGGAGCCGTAGTGCTGAGCGTAGTCGCCGGGCTTGTCGCCCATGCCGCGCGGGGCGCGCGAGGTCTCCTTCATGACCTTCTCGACCGCGTCGGGGTCGGTGACGCCCTGCGAGACGATCAGCGCCGCCACGCCGGCCGCGTGCGGCGAGGCCATCGAGGTGCCCATGAAGAAGTAGTAGTCGTCCTTGCCCTGGTAGAGCGTGTTCTGGAGGACGCCGCCCGAGGGATCGGTGCGCGTGTTGCCGCCCGGTGCCGCGACGTCGATCTCCTTGCCCCAGTTCGAGTAGAAGGTGGTGGTCTCGTCCTTCTGCGTGGCGGCGACGGCGATCGCGCCCGGGTTGGCGGCGGGGAAGGAGACCTTGCCGCGACCGTCGTTGCCGGCGGCGCAGACGACGGTGGTGCCGTGATCGTGGGCGTACTTGACCGCCTTGGCGAGCACCGACGAGGACATGCCACCGCCGAGGCTCATGTTGATGACCTTGGCGCCGTGATCGGAGGCCCAGCGGATCGCCTCGGCGATCCCCGCGACCGAGCCGGAGCCGCGCGCGGAGAGCACCTTCATCGGCATGATCTTGGCGTGGTAGGCGACGCCCGCGACGCCGACGCCGTTGTGGGTCGACTGGGCGATCGTTCCGGCGACGTGGGTGCCGTGGCCGTGATCGTCGTCGGTGTTGGCGCTGTTGTTGACGAAGTTCCAGCCGGGAACGAACGCGGTCTGCTGGAGGTCCTGCGTCTTCGTGACGCCGGTGTCGATCACCGCGACGATCACGCCGTCGCCCTGCGCGGCGCGCCAGGTGTCGGGCATGTGGATCTGGTCGAGGTGCCACTGCTCGCCATAGCGTGGATCGTTCGGGAAGGTGTCCGGGCCCCTGGCCGCAGAGGGATCGCGGACCGGAAGGTCCGGCATGGCGGCCTCGGGGATCGCGTAGACGAAGTTCTCGTCGGCGGCCTCGACCTGCGGGTCGCCGCGGAGGGCTGCGAGGCTCTCCTCCTCGTTTTCGGGATCGACCTTGGCGACCAGCACGCGCTCGGGATCGGAGTAGTCGCCCTCGGGCTGGAACTGGATCCCGAGGCGCGCGCCGAGGCTGGCCACGTAGGCCGGGTCGACGTCGTCGGCGAAGTCAACCACCAGCTCGCCGGTGGGAGCGGCCGAATCCTCGTCGACAAAGAAGGGCGGGTCGTCGGAGACGAGGGCCACCTGATCGACCGCCTTGCCGTCCGGCCGGTCCCGGGTGATCCACCACCCGACGCCGAGACCGATCAGCAGGCAAACGAGAAAGATCCAGAGACCTTTGTTCTTCTTCACGGGGGCGCCTCCTCGGGGGCACTACGACTGGTAGTATATACGCTCCCGGGCCAAAGCCACTTCCGCCCCGTCAAAACAGGAAGCGGCTGTCGACGTCGTCCTCGTCTTCGGAGGGGCGGTCGAGGCCCGCCTCGCGCAGGCGCTCCTCGGTGAGCTGCTCGAAGTAGGCGCGCATCTCGGGGAGGGCATCGCAGAGGCGGGCGAAGTACTCGCGGGCGAGGAAGAGCACGGCGGAGCGGCGCGTCGCCTGGACGGTGGCGACGGTGGGCTGGCCGCGGATCAGGCTGATCTCCCCGAAGCACTGGCCGGGAGCCAGCACGGCGATCTCCTGCTCGAACGGTGGATTCCCGCGGTGGACGCGGACTTCGCCGGAGAGGAGGAGGTAGAGTCCCTGGCCCTCCTCGCCCTCGCGAACAATCGGCGTGCCCGGCTCGATGTCGTGGCCGGTGAAGCGGCGGATGAGGTCGATGCGCTGCTGCGGCGAGAACGGGCGGAAGATCGGCGAGGTCGAGAGGAGGTTGCGGAGGAGGCGGTCGCGGGTGAACTTCTCGAGCGCGGCAGCAACGGAGGGCAGCTCGCCGGCGGTGGCCTGGAGGGCGCGGCGGCCGATCGCGATCAGGTCGGCGGAGCCCACCACGTCGACGGAGGCGGTGCGCGGCTGGGCGTTGATCAGCGCCAGCTCGCCGAAGATCGCGCCTTCGCCCAGGCGCGCCAGCTCCTGCTGCCCGGTGCCGCCCGCGCCGTCGCTGACGAAGACCCGGACTTCGCCCGCGGCGATCATGTAGAAGGCGTCGCCGGGGTCGCCGGCGTGGACCACCCGGGCGCCGTGGCCGAGCCGATGGACGGCGGCTGCTTCGAGGACCCGGGCGAAGGCGCGATCGGAGAGGTCGGAGAGCAGCGGCAGGGGCGGGAAGTGCGATGGAAACGCGGTGAGGGCGCGGGTGTCGGCGGCCACCGACGCGGCGGAGAGGGCGACCGTCTCCATCTCGAGATTTTTCGAGAGATCGGGTGGGGCGAGCTGCGTCTCCGGGCGCGGCGGGGCGAGGCGGCCACCGACGCGGGCGATGCGCGGAGAGCCGGCACCGTAGAGCTGCGCGAGGGCGAGGCGGTAGGGCGCGATGTCCTGGCCGAGATCGGCGAGCGCCTGCATCGCGACGACGGCGTGCAGCGGTCGCCCGCCCTGGAGGTCGTAGAAGACGACGGCGGCGTAGACGCGCTGCGCGAGGTCGCGCTGGCCGATCTGCACCAGGACGTCGGCGATCCGCATCCTCGTGTCGAGGTCGCTCGGGAGCTGGCCAAGGACGCGCTCGTAGACGGTGAGTGCGCGGGAAAACTCGCCGAGGGCGAGGTAGCGGAGAGCCTGGGTCCGGAGCTCGTCGAGGCGCACGGGGGGATGCTATGCCGCACCGCCGCGCGCTGTCGAGCTCCGGTGTTGACGCCGGTGCTTGACGGAGAAGGGGGTCCCTCCGCTCACGTAGTCGTAGTCGTAGTCGATTCAGGGGCACTCTCGCGCGGGGGATCACCTCTCCGGCACAAGCGCGTGAGCATCTCCACGATGCGGGTCGGCAACT
>SHYY01000230.1 GCA_009692555.1 Myxococcales bacterium | reverse complement strand
GACCACCCTGGCCACAAAGGAGGATGCCCATGCTGGCCTACCAGAAGCTCGACGTCACAGGCCATGGAGTTGCTGACCCGCATCGTGGAGATGCTCACGCGCATGTGCCGGAGAGGTGATCCCCCGCGCGCGAGTGCCCCTGAATCGACACGACTACGACTACGACTACGACTACGGGAGCGGAGGGACCCCCTTCTCCGTTAAGCACCCTGCTCCGTGGGGCGCTTAACAGCGGAGGGGGCCCTCTTGCTGGCTCTTGCTCGTCACGTAGTCGTAGTCGTCGTCGTAGTCGTAGTCGTCCCGTCCGCAGCGACGGCAATCGAACTTCCTCCCGCAACAAATTCCTCCTGCCAACCGACCACCCTGGCCTCCAAGGAGGATGCCCATGCTGGCCTACCAGAAGCTCGACGTCACAGGCCATGGAGTTGCTGACCCGCATCGTGGAGATGCTCACGCGCATGTGCCGGAGAGCTGATCCCCCGCGCGAGAGTGCCCCTGAATCGACTACGACTACGACTACGACTACGACTACGTGAGCGGAGGGACCCCCTTCTCCGTTAAGCACCCGCGGCCGGGCGCTTGATTGTCCCGGTGGTTTGGCCTATGAAGGCACGCGTTTCCACCCATTTTCACGAGGTCTCCAGGTTGGGCCTATTCGATCTCTTCTCCGGCGGCAAGGGTAGCTCTCCCCTCAAGAAGCTGGTCGGCCGGGCCAACAACAAGGACGCCCAGTCGGTCGATCGATGGAAGGCGCTCGAGCAGCTCCGCGACGCCGGCACCGACGAGGCGATCGCCGGCCTGCTGCGCCGCTTCTCGTTCGTCTACAGCAAGTCGATCGAGGACGAGCAGGAGAAGGACTGGGTGCACGACCAGCTGGTGGCGTTCGGGCAAAAGGCGCTGCCGGAGGTGGAGAGGAGCCTGATCTCGGCCGAGTCGATCTCGTGGCAGCTCAAGGTGCTCGCCCACGTCGCGGAGCACGATCAGTCGTGGGCGATCCTGGAGAAGGTGATCGCCGCCAACGACAACGAGTACGTCCGCGATCCGTCGCGGAAGATCCAGCTGATCACCTTCCTCGGCGAGGAGTTCAAGGATCCGCGGGCGGCGCGCGCGCTCCCGCAGTACCTCGAGGACATGGACGAGGGGGTGCGCTTCAACACCGTCGAGGCGCTGCTGGCGCAGGAGGACGAGGAGGCGGCGCGCGAGCCGCTGCTCAAGCTCCTCACCGACGAGAAGGAGGAGTCGCGGCGGGTCAAGATCCGGATCCTCGACGGCCTCGCGGACGCGGGCTGGAACACCCACGGATGGAAGGGGCAGGTGGAGAAGCTGTGCGACGAGATCGGGCGCGGCCACTCCATCGACGGCAAGGGGCGGATCCGGAAGGCCACCCAGAAGGGCTAGAACCAGCGTAACTTCTCAAAAAGTCGTGGCGGAACGGGGGCGCGCCCGCGTCACGGAACCCCCCACCTCGACCTCCCGCTCTCCCCGACCTCCCCTTTGGATACGGCGTGCCGAACCTCTCTCGCCGTCGACGAAGGCGAGCGTGCGGGTCCCGCGACGAGCCTCGTGGTCTTGGAGAGCGCTATGGGCTTCGCTATGCGGAATCCAAAAGGGAGGTCGGGGAGATCGAGAGATCGGGGAAGGGGCTTGTTGAATTTCGCCGCTGCCCTTGGGCCCGCCGAGGGCAAGGGCCCGTCCATGGAGCTCGCGCCACCACTTCTTGAAAGGGTACGAACCAGGCCGCTCTGAAGCCGGCTACGAGGGGTTCGTGACGCAGTCGAAGAGCACGCGGAACTTGGCCATGTAGTCCTTCTGCACCTTGGTGCAGGTCTCGGGGCAGAGGACGATCTTGCTGCCGGTGAGGTAGAACGAGTTCGGCGCGCACTTGCCGAGGTCGGCCACCTGCAGGAAGTCCTCCGGCGCACCCTTGCCGGGGGTGTACTCGAGGAGCACGGTGTCGAAGTCGATCTGCTGCATGTCGGGCGGCATCGGGATCGGGAAGTCGCAGCTCACCGAGGCGCCCTGGACGATCCCCGCCGCGACCTCCTGGAACACCCCGTCGAAGCTCGCCCACTCGCAGATCGGGAAGCGCAGCCCGCCGGTGGCGATGCGGAGAGTCTGGTGCTCGATGCCGTTGTTGACCGCGCCGCCACCGAGCGTGCACTTGTTCGCCTGGATCGGGTCTTTCGGGCCCCAGGGCTTTTGCGGCGGCATGTTTTCCTTCAATCCCGCGATGGTGTGCCAGGAGTAGTTGCGCTTCTTCATGTCGCCGAACAGCGCGGGCTGGAGCGCGAACAGCATCGGCTCGAACGCGGCGGCGGTGATTGTCGAGCCGTCGTCGGTGATCTCGATGAACGCCTTGAAGGAGTCCTTGCGCAGGTAGGAAGACCAGCCGGCCGGCGGATTGCCGTCGAGATCCGGGACGTTGTAGGTGGCGATGATCTTCTTGAAGGAGTCGGTGCTGGCGATCTCGGTGTTGTAGTGGAAATAGATCTTGGTATTGACCGGGACCAGCGGCGGGGGGTTGCAGGTATGGCCCGAGAGCGGCTTGTCGACGCAGATCGACTGACCCTGGGCCGCGACGCCATGGCGCGTGACCATGATCACCCGGTAGTCGAGCTTGCTCTTGGCCATGATGGCGGCGAAGTTCGTGTTGATGTTCTTCTCCACCCCGACGATCTCGTCGGTCATGCTCCCGGAGTTGTCGATCACGAAGATGACGTCGACCGGGCGCTTGACCAGCGTCGCGGCGGCGCTCACCTGGACGCACGACGCGTCGCGATTCTTCTCCTGAAAGAGGTCCAGCAGCTCCTCGCTGCCCGCGTCCTCCTCGGGGAACACGAAGGAGTGGTCACGCCGCGAGCCGGGGCCACCGTCGAACGGCGTCTTGTTGAGACTGGTGCACCCCGCTCCCGCCAGCGCGCAGAGGGAGACGGCGGCGATCCATTCCTTCAGGGCCCGCGAACGAACAAGTTGAGCGAGGATCGCGACCGAAGCGCCTCGCCATCCGGGCGTCTCGGCCGCGATCCTCGCTCAACTTGTTCGTTCGCGGGCCCTGGGCTGACGCATCGGTGCTCCTGTGGGTCGGTCCGGTCCGTCCCACGGCCCATGATCGCCCGGCTTCCCCCCGGCACGAGAGAAAACGTGACCCCTGCTTTCTCGCCAGTCGCCGGCCCGAGCGGCTGTGCTATCGTCGCGCGATGCTCCCGGTCGCCCCGCAGAGCCCCGGCCGCATGGCGCTGGCGACCCTCTTTCTCGTCGCTGGCTTGGCCCACGCGGAGCGATCGCCCGGGGTCCAGTTCACCTCCCAGGTCGCCGCGACCGGTGTGGCGGTCGAGGCGCGAACGGTGATCGATGCGCCCGCCGAGCAGGTGGCGCAGCTGGCCGGAGACCCGGCGGCTTTCGGCGAGCTGTTCCCCGCCGAGGAGGTCCGCGTGGTCGGAACGAAGGGCGACGCCCGTCGGGTGGCGATCGCGATGCGCCACCCGTGGCCGACCGGGCTGGTCCGGTGGGTCGAGACCGTGTCGCTGCGTCGCGACCCGGACGGGCGGTCGCTGCTGGTCGAGCGCGACCTCGAATCGGGCAGCTACTACGACCGGATGCGGGCGACCTGGCGCGTCACCCCGCTTGCGCCCTCCCCGGAGGCGGGGGCCCGCTGCGAGGTGGTCTACCGGGTGGCGATCACCCTGGCCGGCTGGGCGCCGGCGTGGATCCTTCGCCGCGGCGTGATCTCGGGGATGAAATTCACCGTCGAAAGGCTGCGCGCGATGAGCCTGCAACGGCTGCCGCGCGATGCGGCCCCGCGCCGCCCTTCCTCCACGGGCAACTAGTGTCCTGTCCGAGAAATTCTTTGCAGAATTTCTCAGCGCGGCCCACAGGCCGCAACCAAAAGCGCAGCCCGTGGGCCGCGCTGAACGATCCCACGGGGCGGGCCGCCCCGCCCTGCCGGCAGAGCCGTCGGGGTCCCCACCCCTGCCCACGGCGCGACTACGCGCCGACGCGGCCTCTGGCCGCTCGAAAATCTTCGCGCGCCGCGACGATTCTCGGAAGTAGTAGATCAGCCAGAACACTAGCCATGATCCCACGGGGCGTGCCGCCCCGCCCCGTCCGCAGAGCCGCCTGGGTCCCCACCACCCCTGCTCACGGCGGCACGAACCGCCGGGCCGCGGCCGTGCGCGGCCTACCAACGCAACGAACTTCGGTGTCGGAACACTAGTACCCTCCCCGGTCATCGCCTCGTGCCCGCCATCCCGACCGAGCCCGCGCTGTTCTCGGCCTTCCCGCTCCTGCGGGGGCGAATTCCCTTTCGCCCGCTCGGCCGCTTCCCGACCCGCATCCACCGGCTGGAAGGGGCGGTCGCACCGTCGGTGGATCTCTGGATCAAGCGCGACGACGAGAGCGGGCTCGAGTACGGCGGCAACAAGGTGCGGAAGCTCGAGTTCCTGCTGGCAGAGGCGGCGGAGCGTGGGTTCGCGCGGCTGTGCACCCTCGGTGGGTACGGGTCGCACCATGTCCTGGCCACGGCGCTCTACGGGCGTGCGTGCGGCTTCTCCGTCGAGGCGGTGGTGTTCCCGCAGCCGATCACCGACCACGTACGCGACGTGCTGCTCGCCGGCGCGGCGTGCGGGCTCCGCCTGCGACCAGCCGCGAGCTACGCCGATCTCCCGCCCCGGCTGGTGGCGGCGCGCCTGCGACGCGGCGTGGGCTGGATCGCGCCCGGGGGCTCCTCACCGACGGGAACGCTGGGCTATGTCTCGGCAGGGCTGGAGCTGGCGGCGCAGACGCGGGCCGGGGAGTGCCCGCCCTTTGACGACCTCTACGTGGCGCTCGGCTCGTGCGGAACGGCGGCCGGGCTGGCGCTCGGCCTCGCGCTCGGCGGTCTCGCCGCGCGGGTGGTGGCGGTGCGAGTGGTCGACCGCCTGGTGTGCAACCTCTCCGCCACGAAGCGCCTTTTCCGCGCCACCGCGCGCCGGATCGAGCGCCAGGGTCGGGAGGGGGCCCTTCCACCGCCTCCGGGCGCCGATCGCCTCGCGGTCGACCATCGCTTCTACGGCGGCGGCTACGGGGTCGCCAGCGACGAGGCGCAGCAGGCGGTCGCGGCCGCAGCGAGAGCCGGCCTGATGCTCGAGCCGACCTACACCGGCAAGGCCTTCGCCGCGCTCTGCGCCGACGCACGCGACGGGCTCCTCGACGGCCGGCGAGTGCTCTTCTGGAACACCTTCAGCTCGGTCGATCCCGCCGCGCTGCTCGCGCAATCCCCCGGTCCCGAGGCGCTCCCCCCGAGGCTGCGCCGCCTGTTCGATAGCAGCCGGAGCGCGTGATATCCTCGGCGCGCCGTGGCGATCATGGGATCCGACTCTGACCTGACCGGGCGGGTGCTTGGCGACTTCGTGGTCCGCGAGCGGATCGGCCAGGGCGGCTTCGGCGCGGTCCACCTCGCGCTGCAGCAGACCCTGGCCCGCGAGGCGGTGGTCAAGGTGTTCCGCTCGCGGAGCGGCGCGGCGCACGAGGAGCTGACCCGCCGCTTCCTTCGCGAGGCCCGCCTCGCCTCGCAGCTCGACCACCCCTACGCCGCCCACATCTACGCCTTCGGGGCCGAACCGGACGGGGTCCTGTGGATCGCGATGGAGCTGGTCCGCGGCACCTCGCTCGACAAGCTCCTCCGCGTGCACGGGCCGCTCTCCGTCGAGCGGCTGGTGCCGCTGCTCGACCGCATCTGCGAGGTGGTCCACACCGCCCACGAGCAGGGGATCATCCACCGCGACATCAAGCCCGCCAACGTGATGGTCCTCTCGCGCGCCGGCAGGCTGCTCCCGAAGCTGATCGACTTCGGCATCGCCAAGGCGCTCAACCCGTCGCCGCCATCGCTGCGCGGGCTGGCGATCGGCGCCAAGGCGAGCGCCCCGCCGCCGGACGGCGACGCCGAGACGGCGCCCGGCCCCGGTGACGCGACGCGCTCCCTGCCCGACACCATCAACGCGCGGCTCGATCAGCTGCTGCGCAGCGGCACCGCCGGTGCGACCCGGGGGCAGAGGCCTAGCAGCGGGATAGTCGGGACGCCCGCCTACATGGCGCCCGAGCAGTGGGAGGCGGGTCTGGTCGACGAGCGCAGCGACGTCTATTCCCTCGGTGTGCTCGCCTACGAGGCGCTCACCGGCCACCTGCCCTTCGACGGGCTGACGCTCTTCGAGCTGGCGCAGTCGCACCGCTCCTGGCCGCTGCCCCCCGACGAAAAGCTGCCGCCGCCCCTCTTCGCGGTGCTGCAGCGCGCCCTCGCCAAGCGACCCGCCGATCGCTTTCCGGACGCCCTCGCGCTCGCCGCCGCTTTCCACGCGGACGCCGGGCTCGCCCAGGAGCCGGGCGCCCTGCCGCGGCTCGACGACTGGGTGGCCGAGGCCATGCTCAGCGATGGTCCGCAGCCGATCGCCGAGGCGATCGCCGCGCTCAACGGCGCGCGCAACCTCCACCAGGTGCAGGGCGCGATGTGGCAGGTGTTCGGGGTGGCGGTGCGCTACGTCGGGCTCCTGGCGCTCGCCTGCCGGACCCGGATCGGAGCGTCCGCCGAGGGCGATCCGCCGCCGGTGACCGCGGCGCTGCGCGATCTCCGGCGCCACGGCTTGCGCGACGGGGAGTGGGTGGCGCTGGCGCGGGATCTGGTGCGCCCATTCGCCGCGCGGAGCGACGCGCACCCGATCCCGGAGCTGGTGTCGCTCCTGCTCCCGGACGGCACGGCCGGCGATCCCTTCGCGCCCCTCCTGGCCCTCCGCGCGCCCGAGGAGCGGGACGAGGGCGCCGCCGAGGATCGTGTGCGCAGCCTGCTCGGGCGCGCGCTGCCTCCTCTCGGTGAGCTCCTGCGGGCGCTCCTGTTCCTGACCCGCTACCCGCTGGTGGTGCCACGCGGCGGACACGCCGAGCGCTGGATGGGCGTTCGCAGACCGCTGCGGACCGCGATCGCCGTGCGGGGAAAGGTGCTCGCCTCTCTCCCCGAGGGTGAGCCGGCGGTGCTCGACCGCGATGGCTGTCCGGTGGTCTCGCTCGCCCCGCTGATCCAGGCCGCGCCGCCCTCGCCGGGGGCCCCCCCGGAGCTGTTCCTCCTCGAGTGCGACGGCCGCACGGGCGCGCGGCTGGTGGCGCCGCCGTCGGGCTTCGCCAGGAGCGATCCCGCGCTCTGGGAGTGGTTCGGCGCTCACCTCCTCCAGGACGCGGGCGATCACCCGAGCGGCGACGAAGAGGACCGCGCTCCCTACCTCGGCCTCGCCGCCTTCACCGCCGCCGACGCGCGGCTCTTCATTGGTCGCGAGCGCGAGGTCGAGGCGTTCGTCAACCGGCTGCGGGTGCAGCCCCTGGTCGCGGTGGTCGGCCCGTCGGGAGCGGGCAAGAGCTCCTTCGTCGGCGCCGGCGCGATCCCGGCGCTCCCGGCGGACTGGCGCTCGATCACCACCCGCCCCGGCAGCGCCCCGCTCGCCACCCTCGCCGCGCGGCTCGCCAAGGCCGGGATCGCGTGCGGCGACTTCGCCTCCGATCCGCGCGCCGCGCTGACCCGCGATCCCGACGCCCTTGGGTCCGCCCTGCGCGCCGCGGCGACGGCCAAGGGGGGCGCGATCGTCCTGGTGGTCGATCAGTTCGAGGAGCTGTTCACGCTCTGCCCCGACGTGGAGGAGCGCCACCTGTTCGCCGATGCGCTGGCGCGGGCGGCGCGATCGCAGGATGATCCGGTGCGCGTGGTGCTCACCCTGCGCGACGACTTCCTCCTCCGCGCCGGACAGCTCCCGGCGCTGCGCGATCGCCTCACCCAGGGCCTGCAGCTCCTCGCCACCCCGGCCGAGGGCGAGCTGCGCAGGATCCTGGTCGAGCCCGCGCGGCGCGCCGGCTACGAGTTCGAGGATCCCGAGCTGCCGGCGGAGATGGTGAGCGCGGTGGCCGACCAGCCGGGCGCGCTGGCCCTGGTCTCGTTCACCGCCTCGAAGCTGTGGGAGCTGCGTGACCGCCACTTCCGGCGGCTGCCGTGGAAGGTCTACCGCGCGATGGGCGGGGTCGGCGGCGCGCTCGCCCAGCACGCCGAGGCGACCCTCGCCGGCATGCCGTCCGATCAGCAGGCGATCGTGCGCTACCTGTTCCGCCGCCTGGTCACCGCCGAGGGCACGCGCGCGGTGCTCACCCGCGCCGAGCTGGATCAGGTGCTCGTCCAGGTGCCGGGCCAGGCACGGGCCGGCGGCCTCGCCCAGGCGGTGGTCGAGACGCTGATCGGCGCGCGCCTGCTGGTCGCGTTCGAGGGCGAGACGGGCGAGGAGCGGGCGGAGGTGGTCCACGAGGCGCTCCTCGCGGCGTGGTCGCGCCTGGTCACCTGGCTGCGCGAGGACGCGCACG